>JBGOZX010000029.1:0-33020 GCA_041480425.1 Bacteroidia bacterium | reverse complement strand
TCTCCGACAATAATCTCGTTCGCCTGTAAATTTGTGATAAGAAAACCTGGTTGTTCTTTCCCGTTAAACCAATCATTCAGATAGGGATAGAAATCAAATCCGAATCTCTCTTTAATATCCTTATTAAACTGAAGAATATCAACTCTTTTAAACCTGTGATCATCAATATATTTTGAGAACCATGTCTTAAAATCATCTATCCCTGCTTTTGATCTTAAAAGATTAAAGAGCCAGTCGCCTTTTACAGTAAGTACTGTTCTGATTGTATCGCCCAAAGGATTTTTTGCAAGCAGATCCTTAAAACTTATTTTCTTCAGGATGAGATTAGCTTTATCATTATCTGAAAGAGAGCCAAGCATCGCCTGAAAACCGCCACGAGGTCCCTGTGGTGTTATTTGTTGAAGATGTGATTCAAAAACAGCATTAATTACAGGATACTCTGAAGAGTAAAAATTATTTTTGAAGTAGTAGAAACTGGGTCCAAGACGATACCTTGTAGGTTCATTGGAAGCGACCCCGTTTACAAACCTGAAATTCTCTCCACTGATGAACGTATTCCTGACAAAGCTGTTAAACAGTCTGACCTGAAGCTCTTTATCAGTAATTACCTGGTTGTTACGGGCCATCCTTTTTTTCTGCCTTGTAAATTGTTTATAGAAACCGGCATTCTGAAGGGTTGAGAATTTTTCAGGAAGCAAGACCATTGATGGCTGAACCTCAGCCCTCGTCTGTGTGCTTTTCTTGGGATAAGAATAGAACTGAACCGGGACCTCGAGCAGGCTCAGAGTCTTAAAAGGATATTTGGTAGAAAAATTTGTTTCAAGCTCTCTCATTATTCCTGAAACCAGATTTGATAAGGTGTCTTTTATCTCAATCAGATCTTTTTTATAGTAGTCGTGACCAGGGAAATGATAACTTATATACTCAACAGAATCAACTTTAAGGGTATCCGACTGATAATTACCAATCGCAAGGGTAAGTCCGGTTAAGGGACTTTCAGGCGTAAAGACACTAAATCCTTCTTCAGCTTTCATCCTTCCCTGGGAAACTGCAGTCAGCCTGTTTTCCCTTTTGACACGAAGCCGGTAATTGGTGAAATCAATCTTTATGCGTGCAGGATTGGAAGGATAATAGTTAAGAGATGAAACAGGATACCAATGAGTTTCAGGAGTTAAAAGAACATAGTTTTCTTTCAGAAAAGCTTGTCGTTTATTAACGTTCAGCATTTCGATCCTGTAAGGAGTCTCTTTAATATTATCACTATAATTCGGGTAACAGAACGATTCACTGATGGTTCCTTCATAGGAAATCACGACACTGTCAATTTGTCCGGGACCAAGAATTCTTCCGGGGTCTATTTCAATAATGTGATTAGTTTTTTTGAAATTTAAATCCTTGCCGGCAGCAGTTATCTTCAGAACATTCAAAGATGGATTAAGAGAAAAGAGGTAGCGATCGAGAGGTTCCTTATTATCATTTATTATTCTGAGATTTGCAGATGCTTCAAATGATTCACCTTTATGTATAAAATCTATTGAGGCATCAGTTATACTTGCAAAATTCTTATTTTCAAACTGCCTGTTCGTCTCAATTATCCTGTTTTTATCATCAACACCATTCCTGTAAACAGAATATGTATTATATCCGCAAATTCCTGCACCTGTAAGAAATAGAATCAGAAATATAATGGTCAGGCTTCTGTGTAATTTGGATTGAGGCAATCGCTTGAATAACAATACTGTTGCCAGAACAAGCGCCAGTCCAAGGAAGAAGTAAAAGAGCCTCTGATTAACAATAAAATTAAGATTATCAAAACCGATGACACCTGATTTGAAAACAGGAACTCCGAAAGCCATATAATCGAAAATCGATCCCATTCTGAACCAGAGGTAGAACATATTCAGGGCTGCTATGCCAAGAAGTATCAGAAACGTTATTGCCTGATTCCTGATTACAGACATTAAGACGAAAGCGAGTCCAAGGCTGAAGACTATTGTCGGGACACTTATAATAAGAAGATAAGAGATATATGCCATGAAATCAACCGACATGCTTTTTGAGATGATGTTCATAAGAAGACCAATGGCAAGTATCAGGATATCAAGTCCAAGAAAAAGGCGAAGGATTCCCCATGTCTTGCCAATGACATATTCAAAATTCGACATGGATCTTGTATAAAGGACTTCGTTTGTATCCAGTTTCTTGTCTCTTTTCAGAAAGTCGGCTGCCAGAAAAATTACAACAATAGCCTGTGCAATATTAAGAAGGTAGAGGTTAATAAGAGGTACCGAGGAAGGGATAGATACTAAATTCCAAGACTCATCACCAATTGGAGAAAAAAGGCCAATATTCATAAATGTGAAAATAACCAGGGCACCAATAGAGAAAAGCCTGAAAAACCAGCTCCTTCTTAATGTTTTTGCTTCATATTGTGCAACCGTACTTATGTTATGAAGAAATGCCATAATAGTACTTTATTTTTAGTCAGTAATGTCGGCGTGTAACTTATGCTCCATGTAGTATACATAAGCATGTTCAATGTTCGGAATAATACTTGTTGAACTGAATTCAGGAGCATCATCAGAGACAATCTGCACTTCCCATCCTGTTTCAACAGGAATGGTAGAGATCACATTATAGCGTTCTTTAACCTTTTCATAATCATATGGGTTGAGGCTAAGCTTAAATACATGACCTTCAGCATGTTTTACCAGCTTTTCCGGAGAACCGGAAAAGACCAGTTCCCCTTTGTTAAGCAGCGCCATTCCCTGACATGTGGATGATATGTCACCAACTATATGAGTTGAAAGGATAATGGTAACATCATGCTGACTCAGTTGAGACAGTATATTTCTGAATCGTATTCTTTCATCCGGATCCAGTCCTGTTGTTGGCTCATCTACTACAATGATTTTTGGATTACCAATCAGAGCCTGGGCAATACCCAATCGCCTTTTCATACCACCTGAAAGCCTGTTTGCCTGCCTGTCGCGTACCTCAAGTAATCCGACCTGATCAAGGAGCCTGTCAACTTCTGAAAGCCTTTCTTTCCTGTTTCTCAAGCCGGCAAGTGCGCCGGAATAATCGAGGAATTCCCATGTTTTAAGGGATGTGAAAAACCGGAAATCCTGTGGAAGGTAACCCAGAAGACTTCTTAGCTCCTTTCGGTGTTTCTGAATATCCTTTCCATCAACCAGTACCACTCCTGAAGATGGTTTCATGAGTGTAACCAGTATCCTCATGAGACTTGACTTTCCAGCCCCATTTGGCCCAAGAAGCCCGAACATTCCGGTTCCGAATTCAAGGTTTATATCTTTTAATGCATGATTGCCATTCGGATATATTTTGTCAAGTCCCTGAATCTCAATTTTCATAAAAAGGTGTAGTTAGGTTTGGCTAGGGTATCTGAATTTACATTTGACATGTAAAAGACGATGAATATTTCAAATGTTGCAAAAAAATTACAAGTTTTAAAGTATAAGAGCTATTTTACCCCTTTCCTGTCCCGCTAAGTCCCGCTAAAGCGGGATGATTCCTCCTTCCCCCGGGGAAGGCTGGGAAGGGGGTCATAAATTAATACTTAAAACTAAAATTATAAATCAATTAAACACATTTTTAACAATTATAAACAAACAACCAGTTGTAGACCCCGGATTATTGCATTGTAAAACTAATTCCTATTTTTGTAAATTATATTATATGAGGTGGTTTATAAAACAAATAAGCGAAAAATAATAAACGACCCTGTATATGGGTTTATCAGCATTCCTGGAGACTTTGTTTTTGATTTGATTGAACATCCCTGGTTCCAACGGTTAAGAAATATCAAGCAGCTTGGACTTACCAGTTTTGTATATCCCGGGGCCAATCACAGCAGGTTCCAGCATGGACTGGGCGCATTATATCTTATGGATCTGGCAATTAAAACACTCAGGAGCAAGGGAGTAGCTATATCTGAACAAGAGGAAGAGGCCACCCTTATTGCTATCCTCCTTCACGATACAGGCCACGGTCCATTTTCACATGCTCTTGAAAATTCAATAATAAAAGGGATCACACATGAGGATCTCTCATTGCTCCTGATGAGAAAACTTAATGAGACCTTCGGAGGGAGGCTTGATATTGCAATCGAAATTTTCAGAGGTAGCTATAAGAGGAAATTTCTTCATGAACTGGTCTCGGGCCAGATAGATATGGACAGGCTGGATTATCTGCGAAGGGATTGTTTTTTTACCGGGGTTATTGAGGGATCTGTAGGATCCGACAGGATAATAAGAATGCTTAATGTGGTGGACGACAGCCTTGTGATAGATGAGAAGGGAATATATTCCCTTGAAAAGTTTCTCATAGCGCGCAGACTTATGTATTGGCAGGTTTATATGCATAAAACTGTTCTTTCATCAGAAAGTCTTCTGGTCAGTATATTAAAACGTGCCAAAGAGCTCGCTCTTGAGGGTGATGATATTTACGCCACTCCGGCGCTCAGGTTTTTTCTTTATAATCAAATAAGCCTTGCCGACCTTAAAGGTACAGGTCTATTTACCCCTGGTCTTGTAGCTGCTAATTATACAAGGCTTGATGATACTGATATTCTGGTATCAGCCAAATACTGGTCAGATCACTCTGATAAGATTCTTTCTGATCTGTCAGGACGACTGATGCGCAGGGATCTTCTTGCAATTGAGCTCCAAAATGAACCTTTTCCTGCAAGCAGGGTTGAAAAATTAAAGACTTTGGCAGGCGATGTGATGCAAATCAGCCCTGAGATGACAGAATATTTTGTTTTTACAAATGGTATTTCTAATCTGACATACACACCCGATGCTCCTGAAGTCAGAATATTGCTTAAAAATGGTACAACTGCTGGTATTTCATCAGTATCAGATATGTTCGACCACAGGTTCCTTTCAGAAAGAACCACCAAATACTTCCTGTGCTATCCGAAAGAATGCAGATAATTAATAATAAATATCATGGAATTTAATGCCACAACAATAGCCGGATTCCTTAAAGGTGAAATAGAGGGTAATCCTGATACTATAGTAAATACATTTGCCAGGATTGAAGAAGGTCATAAAGGTGCTCTCTCATTTCTTGCAAATCCTAAGTATGAAAAGTATTTGTATACAACCAGGTCATCGATAGTACTTATTAATAAAAACTTTGTACTATCAGGAAAGGTTGAAGCTACCCTGATAAAGGTTGAAAATGCATATGATGCATTTGCCTCACTACTTCGTCTTGTTGATCAGTCCCGACCCAGAAAAAAAGGTATACACCCAACATCTGTTATTGAACAAACGGCAACATTTGGTCAGGATGTTTACATTGGCCCTTTTGCATATATCGGAGAAAACTGCAAAGTAGGTGACGGATGCTCTGTTTATCCACACGTATTTATCGGTGACAATACCAAAGTTGGAAAGAACTGTACTTTAAACCCCGGGGTGAAGATTTATCATGACTGTATCATAGGTGAAAACTGTATTATTCATGCCGGCACGGTTATAGGAAGTGACGGTTTTGGATTTGCTCCTCAATCTGAAAATGAATTCATGAAAATTCCTCAAATCGGGAATGTTGTGATTGAAGATAATGTTGAAATAGGTTCAAATGTTTCGATTGACCGTGCAACTATGGGGTCGACGATTATTCGTAAGGGGGTGAAACTTGATAATCTGATACAAATCGGGCATAATGTTGAGATTGGTGAAAATACTGTCATAGCTGCACAAACGGGTATTGCCGGATCGGCAAAAGTCGGAAAGAACTGTATGTTTGGCGGACAGGTTGGTATTGTCGGCCATATTAAAATTGCAGATGGTACAAAAATCGGAGCACAGGCAGGTATTCCAGGTGATGTAAGGAAAGAAAATTCCGTATTGATTGGTACTCCGGCAATTGACCACAAGGATTTTCTCAGGTCTTCAGTAATCTTTAGAAAGTTGCCTGAACTCAAGACAAAAGTTGATGAAATGTCAAAAGAGATTGATTCACTGAAAAAGAGGTAAAAATTGATTAACTTCCCGGGTTAATTATACTGTGAAGAAATTAGTTAAGTTATATTTTATTGGATTGTTCGTTTTTTTTTATTTTTTTGTACCCGAAATCTGAAATAAAAGTTTTGGGACTAATGAGTGAAAAACAAAGAACTCTTGCAAAAGAGACAAGCCTGACCGGAAAAGGATTGCACACAGGGGTTAACGTAACAATAACTTTTAAACCTGCTCCGGCCAATCATGGGTATAAATTTTGCAGGACTGATCTTCCGGGGAAACCTTTAATAGATGCTTTGGCAGAGCATGTTACTGATACCTCAAGAGGAACAACCCTTGTACAAAATAACGCTTCCGTTGCAACCATTGAACATGCTCTGGCCGCGTTGCATGGTTTACGTGTTGACAATGCCCTTATTGAGCTTACTGGCCCCGAAGCTCCCATAATGGGAGGTTCTGCCTGGAAATTTACTGAAGCAATTAATTCGGCAGGATTTGTTGAACAAAAAGAAGAAAGGAATTATTTTGTTATCAAACAAAAGTTAGCATATTCTGATGAAGAGCGTGGTGTGGATCTGATAATTTACCCCGATGATCATCTCAGTATAAATGTTCTGATAGATTATAATTCCAGGATTCTTGGTAACCAGTATGCAATTCTTGATTCTATCGATGATTTTGAGGAAAAGATATCCAAAAGCCGCACTTTTGTATTTTTTCATGAACTTGAACCCCTTTTTAACATGGGTCTGATCAAAGGAGGTGACCTTGATAATGCAATTGTAATTCTTGAAAAAGAAGTGGACCAATCTGAGATAGATCGAATTGCAAAGCTATTTAACCGACCCGGAATCAGCACTCATACCGCAGGTATTCTTAATAACACCCAGTTATGGTATCCAAATGAGCCTGCACGCCATAAATTGCTGGACATCATGGGCGACCTTGCGCTGGTTGGCCAGCCCATCAAGGGTAAAGTAGTTGCTACCCGCCCGGGTCATTATTCCAATACCCGACTGGCAAAACTTATAAGGCAGGAGATAAAAAAGGCACATTCCAAAAAAAATATACCTGAATATGACCCGTCGGTACCCCCTGTTTATACCCTGGAGGATATCAAAAAACGCTTGCCTCACAGGTACCCATTTCTCCTGGTTGACAAAGTAATCTCACTTGACGAAACATCTATAATAGGGATTAAAAATGTGACTTTCAACGAACCGTTTTTCCAGGGTCACTTTCCTGACGAACCGGTAATGCCCGGAGTTCTTCTGGTTGAATCATTAGCACAGTGTGGAGGTATACTAGTGTTAAGCACCATAGAAGATCCTGAAAAATATTCTACTTATTTTCTTAAGATCGATAAGCTTAAATTCAAGCATAAGGTTGTTCCGGGAGATACCATTATCCTCAGGATGGAGCTGATAGAGCCCCCCAGAAGGGGAATTGTAACCATGTTTGGACAGGCATTCGTGGGGAATCACCTTGTTATGGAAGGAGAAATGACAGCTCAGGTAGTTAAAAATAAATAATTAACCTATGATTTCAAATTTAGCATATATTGACCCTGATGCCAGATTAGCTGAAAATGTAATAGTTGAACCTTTTGCCTATATTGCGGGAAATGTTATAATCGGTGAAGGTACCTGGGTAGGGCCTAATTCCACCATACTTTACGGGGCCAGAATAGGAAAGAATTGCAGAATATTCCCCTCAGCTGTGGTTTCAGCCATTCCTCAGGATCTTAAATTCAGGGGTGAAGATACTACAACCGAAATAGGTAACAACACTACTATCCGTGAGGGGGTTACTGTAAATCGCGGCACTGCGGCTACCGGAAAAACTACCATCGGGGATAATTGCCTTATCATGGCTTATGCACATGTTGGACACGATTGTGCCATCGGAAATAATTGTATCCTTGGAAATGGAACAGGCTTTGCAGGTGAGGTCAAAGTTGATGACTGGGCCATCATCAGTGCCGGATCACTAGTGCACCAGTTCGTTCATATCGGAGGACACGTAATGATAGGAGGCGGCTCCAAAGTACGGATGGATATACCACCTTTTATTAAAGCCGACCGCGAACCCCTTTCTTTCATGGGAATAAATACAATTGGCCTCACCAGGCGTGGATTTCCTAAAGAAAGAATAGATGAGATACACAATATTTTCAGAGCTATTTATCAGAATTGCATGAATACTTTTGCTGCCCTCGATTATATTGAAAAAGAATTCAAACAATCGGATGACAGGGATTATATTGTAAATTTTATCAGGAATGCCCAGAGAGGAATAATCAGAGGTCCAAAATAGTCCGCCTTCTAAGCCTTTTCCCAACCTGGCGCTTTAAGTTCAATTTCACTTCCTTCTTCCCCGACAAGAAAATGTCCCTGTTCGGCAATAGTTAAATGACCGATTACCTTAACTGAAGAAATGAGCTTTATTTTTTCACTATATTCCAGGGGTACTGTAAAAAGCAATTCATAATCCTCACCGCCGTTAAGAGCAGGGATCACCGGATCCATTTTAAATTCTTCAGCCAGTTTGCATGTCTCAGCGTCAATGGGGATCCTGTTGTAGTACACCCTGCAGCCAACATTCGATAACTTACAGATATGTAAAAGATCGGAAGCAAGGCCATCAGAAACATCAATCATTGATGAGGGGAGTATCTCATTGTCTTTCAGTTCTTTGATGATGTCTGCCGGGAAATCAGGTTTTAATTGTCTTCCGATAACATATTCAAAACCTGCAAGTTCAGGTTGAAATTTTTTGTCTTTTTCGAACAGTTTTCTCTCTCTCTCCAGTAGCTGAAGACCCATAAATGAGGCCCCTAAATCGCCTGTTATGCATATAAGATCATTGGGCTTTGCTCCATCTCTCCTGACAAGCAGTTCCTTATCAACTGTACCAATTGCTGTAACTCCTATTGTGAGGCCTGTGATAGAACTTGTCGTATCACCTCCTGCAAGATCAACATTATACTTACTGCAGGCAAGATATATTCCTTCATAGAGTTCTTCGATCTGTTCAACTGCAAATCTTGAGCTGATTCCTATTGCTGTCAGTATCTGGCCAGGAACTCCGTTCATAGCATAAATATCGGATATTGCTCTTATAACTGCCTTATATCCAAGATGTTTTAATGGAGTATATATCAGATTGAAGTGAATACCTTCAAGCAGAAGGTCTGTTGAAATGAGTGTCAGGAATTTTCCCGAATCGATTACGGCAGAATCATCACCTACACCTGTCAATGTACTTTTGTTCAGGGGGATTGCATTCTTTGTTATATGGTTAATCAGCCCGAATTTTCCAAATTCACCGATTGGTGTTTTTTTATCTTCTGAATCGCTCATAAGTAATTCTTATTTCAGCGTTGATCTGAGAAATCTGCGGGAATATTTGCCTTAACTATTTCCCGCTGATCTCGCTGATTTTAGCAGATTATGGTAAAATAATTTCATTTTTTCTTCCTCTCACCGATTCTACCCCTTCAACTGCTTCTATCCTTTTAACCCCCTTTCTTTTTCCCCAAAAGGGGGAAATGTTCTAAAATAACACCTTCCACCTTGGGGGAAGGCTGGGATGGGGGTCTTCAACACATCGCCCATAATACATAATTCATCATACATTGACAATGTCTCTACCAAAAGGATTCAGTGCAACTTCAGTGAGTTTGAAATGTTGTCTTCCAAATGGGATTCCAATGATTGTGATACATAACAAAATCCCAAAGAAGGCATGAGTGGCTGCGATCCATATTCCCCCGCAAAGAAGCCATAAAACATTCATGAAAATGTAAAGACAGCCTGATGCCCTGGATTGAACCCTGCTTGTGCGGCCAAACGGCCATATTGAAAGAGAAGCCATTTTGAGTGTCTGAAGACCAAAGGGAATCCCAATTATGGTTATCATAAGAATCAGGCTTCCAATGAAATACTCAATTGCAATTATGATTCCCCCAAAGATCAGCCAAATAAAGTTTCCAAATATATTCATTTAATATTTTTTATGTGTTACTCAAGAATTATGGTTTTATCTTTAGGATACTTAACTGAATATGTAAGGATCAATTGCCTTGTTTCCTGCGGCTTGATCTCAAGATTCCATTTTATTTCTCCGGTTTGTGAATTATGTCTTCCGCCTGACAATTCGATTGCTTCTACATCAATTCCACTGTTTGAGGAGACCGGAATCTGATCATTTACAGTGATTTTTATGGGATTAGATTTATTGTTCCTGATTGTAATAAGAAAAGAATATATCTCGGTTTTATTGGTGCCTAATACTTTTTTTGTTGTGAAGTCCTTTCTCTTTTCCCGTTTTACCAGTATACTGTTATCTGTTCCCAAAGAAATGGTCAGGGTATCTGTTAGTTGATTAACATTAAGATATGATTTACCCACAAATGTATTTTCAAAATAAAGGGTAGCCTCTCCCCCGATCAGGCTCTGTTTAGCCCAGTCAGTAATATTTCCGGTAAGATAGGCAAGAGGTGACAACTTGGGAATAGTGACATATTTGTACTCAGCAGGAGTAGTAGTACGTTGAATTTCAATTGTTTGAATTTTTCCGTCTGAAGGGATAGAATAGGGGATCGCAATGTCAAAAGTAATAGTTGTCTCTCCAACCTGTTTTTCAACTGCAACCGGAACAACCTCAACTTCTTTTAGTTCAGCTTTTTTATCCATAGCTGCCATTTCCGCCATAACTGGTGCTTCGCTTCGGCTGACCCCTGAAGCCACTCCTCTTAACATTATAGTTGGATTGAAAAAATCAATAAACCAGGGGGATAAAACCGGAACATCCCCTGAAACCCATGGCGTTGCGTTTGAAAAGCTCAATTTTACATCTTTCCATGTTATACCTGTATTCTGGAAAACATTTGCTTTATAGAACAGAGTTACGGGTTTGGTTATGTCATCAACCCGGATGTCATAGGAGGGATACCATCCTGCGTTTGTTACCACATAACTGAAGGTCAGTCGGCCTGAAACAGGCTTTTCAGAGCTTACAGTCACTGCAATCTCACCTGACGGCAGTTGCTGTTTACCAATTTTGTCTGCAATTTGTTGCTGAAGAGCGGCGATCTGTTTCTCATAATCCTTAATCAGCCTGTTTTTCTTCAATGTCGTTGTTGTGATCTGATCCATATTGTTTGTGTAGAGATCCATCACACTCCTTAACTGTTCAAGTGTAAAGGTAGTTTCCTTTACCAGGATAGCCCTGTTTGCGACAAGGAAGGCCTCTTTTTCCTTCAGAACGTTAATTGCAGCCTTTTCATCTTCGACCTTCATCTGAAGAACTTCGATCTGGCTCCTGATACTTCTTACTTCCGGTAAATCTTCAAGATTCTGAAGATAATTGTTTTGCTGATTTACAGAAAGGATAATAAAATCACCATACCCTTTTACCTGTATGCTCTGTGCATCGATATATGGTGAAAGACCACCAAGTTTCAGGATTGTTTTGCCAGCTGGCAGGTCAACCGTAGTTTCGTGATTTATCTGTGCCCGGTCAGGATAGACAGTCACTTGTTTTATTCCTGCTTTTATCTCTTTTTCCGTATCCGCTGATACAGTAAGAATTGCTACCAGTAATAAAATTGATATAAAATATATTTTTTTCATAATATTGTAATTTATTTTAATGATATGACGCCTGCCTGTCGGCAAACAGGGAACCCATATGGAGTGAATAATTATAATATTTTGTTTGTGTATTCAAATAAATGTGGGTTTCATGACAGATTTTTGAAAATTAGAACATAAAGTTAAGATTTTTATTTTAGGGCGAAACATCAATTATCAGACCATAAAGTGATTTATAATCCTTAATTTTATGTTAATTATCTTATTTCCCGTTGCATTTCTCAATAATGGTCTACATTTGCAGAATTATTAAGAGCATATAAATGAAGGGATTAAAAATTGGGAATCTGGCTGTTGCCGTTCCGATCATACAAGGGGGAATGGGGGTTGGCATCTCACTTTCAGGGCTGGCTTCTGCAGTGGCAAACGAAGGTGGAGTTGGTGTTATCTCAAGCGCGGGACTGGGACTTTTATACCGGGATTTTTCTGAAAACTTTCTTGAAGCAAGTATTCACGGACTTAAAGAGGAGATACGGAAAACAAGAGAAAAGACACTGGGAGTGATTGGTGTTAATGTTATGGTAGCCATGACCAATTTCGCAGATATGATAAGGACCTCCATAGCTGAAAAGGTTGATGTAATCATTGCAGGCGCCGGACTTCCACTCGATCTCCCTTCCTTTTTAAAGAAAGAGAGCCGGACTAAACTGATTCCTATTGTTTCATCAGCAAGGGCAGCTAAGATAATCTGTGAAAAATGGAAAACTAACTACGACTATCTTCCTGATGCTGTTATCGTTGAGGGACCAAAAGCAGGCGGTCATCTTGGCTTCAAAGAAGAACAAATCTCCGACATTGAATATTCACTTGAAAAGCTTGTCCCCGACATTGTCGCTGAACTGAAAACATTTGAAGAGAAATATAATCAGCCTATACCTCTGATTGCCGCAGGTGGCATCTATACAGGCGAAGACATTCATAATATAATGAAACTAGGAGCTTCAGGAGTACAGATGGGGACAATATTTGTAACTTCCGATGAATGTGATGCATCGCCTGCTTTCAAACAATCATATATTGATGCTGACGAAAAGGATATTGAAATAATTAAGAGCCCTGTTGGAATGCCGGGGCGGGCTATACTCAGTAATTTCATTGAAAAAGTAAGAGCAGGTAAAAAACAACCGAAAAAATGTCCTTTTAAGTGTATCAAAACATGTGATATTGACAAGAGTCCTTATTGTATCATAATTGCACTTATAAACGCACTTAAAGGGAATTTTGAAAACGGCTATGCTTTCGCCGGGGCAAATGCATTCAGGGCTACAAAAATATCATCAGTGAAGGAGATATTTCAATCGTTACTGAAAGAGTATAAGGAGAGTAAATAACCTCATCCCCCTGGCTCCATTCTCCTGAAAGAGAAGGGGGCATATGCTTGGTATATAGATAATTAACCCCTCTCTTTCAGGAGAGGGGTAGGGGTGAGGTGAATAATTTAAAAGAGATTTAATTCTATTTTACCACTTCAAAATAACCCACCGATCCGGATTCTGTAACAGCTTCTCCTTTATTCGCCATCGGGCATCCTGGTACGGGACAGTTTATAATCTTATGCTCTTTATTATCAGCAGGTTCCCATCCCATTATAAGATACAATGTGAAAAATCCGATTATATAAGCAGCTGCAACATGCCATCCTTCCTTAACCCAGAGAACAACATTGCGTCCCCCGGGAAATTTATTTGTTATAGCTACTCCTGCTGAAGAGCCAAACCATATCATTGAACCTCCGAATCCGACAGTATAAGCAAGCATTCCCCAGTCATAGTGTCCCTGATCGAGACATAATTTGGTAAGCGGGATGTTATCAAATACAGCTGAAAGGAATCCGAGCGCCAGGGCTGTGATCCATGAAGCATCAGGAAGTTCTTCAACCGGCATCAATGACGCACAAAATACAAGACATAAAAGGAAGATAGTTCCTTTAATTGCTCCGGGAATTTCTTTCCAGGGTACTGCCCTGATAAGGGCGCCCAGGACAATGGCAATCCATACGCCCAGGGCAGGCATATCATATAGGAAATTTGAAATTATAGCTCCAATAAGAATAAATGCAACAATGAGAATCTTAATCCAATCTACTTTTGCATCATTTGTAGCATCCATCTGGATCTTTTGATATTTGTCCTGCTGATGAGCAGCAAACCAGGCAAAGAAAATCAATGCAACCCCTGCTGCAACATAGGCGTGTAAAACATTCAACGGATTGACTCCATCGATCCACATCATAGTTGTAGTGGTATCGCCCACTACACTTCCACTGCCACCGCCATTGCTGGCGGCTACCAGTGCGGCTACATAACCTATGTGAACCTTGTTTTTGAATACTACCAGGGCAATTGTGCCTCCAATAAGTGCTGCGGCTATATTGTCGAGAAATGATGAAAGGATAAATACAAAAACCAATAAAAAGAACGGTCCTTCCCAATCATTCGGAAGGTACTTCGGAAGTATATCTGGCACACCAGATTCCTCAAATATTTTTGAAAGTACAGCAAAACCAAGCAACAAACCAAGCAGATTCAGGATGATTCCCCATTCCCCCTGTCGTAAATCTTTGTCCATCAGCTGATCACCCATTGGCGTTGTGCCAAAAAGATGTTCCATCAGATGGAAGCCGGGATCAAAAACAAGTTTGAAAGTAAGTAAGACCGTAAGCCCGATGACTGCAACCCGGAATGTCTGTTTGTGAAATAAAGCTACACCAAGAAGGATAAGCCCGAAAATTATGAATTCAACACGTATTGGCCCTACCGAGGGAACCTGTCCACCTGAGGCAAAAAGATATAAAGGTGAAATTGAAACCAATAAAAAAAGAAACATTCTTTTGAGGTTATTAATGTACAGGGTTCTTAAAAATCTTCTCATCTGCTAAGTTTTAGTTTTATAATATTAAAAAATTTAACAGGGCGCCAATTTAGATAAATTTTTGTTTTCAAAAGCATTTAAAAGTTTTCTTTCACAATCATTATTAACCATATTTTAATAATTAATTTCTATTTTTTATCTGCTTCAAATCCTATTAATTTTATATTTTTGCATGTTTATTTAGATTAAATATAATTAGTGGATTTGCAAATAACAATTGTTTATCAGGATGTTGACTATTAAATAAATGAAAATCAATTTTGTCACCCCGGCCCTAAAGGGTGAAAATTGATTTTCTTCGCTCCCCTGCCTGCCGGCAGGCAGGCTTTAGGGTTAGGGGAAACGAAGAAAATCAATTATTAACTTAACAATTATAATTGCAGGTTGTTTATTTATAAAGAGGTAAAGCTATTGATATAAATAAAATGGAAAAAGACCAGGATAAAATATTAAATGACGTAACATCAGGGGAGTATAAATATGGCTTTTATTCCGACATTGAGACGGAAAGAATTCCAAAAGGGCTTAATGAGGAGATTGTTCGTATTATATCGGCAAAGAAAAATGAGCCTGAATGGCTGCTTGAGTTTCGTCTGAAATCATTTCGTCACTGGCAGACAATGAAAATGCCGGGATGGGCAAATCTTAAAATACCTCAGATAAATTATCAGGATATAATCTTTTATGCCGCTCCTAAGCAAAAAGCAACTCTGGAAAGCATTGACGATATTGATCCTGAACTTAAGAAAACATTTGACAAACTCGGAATACCGCTCGATGAACAGAAACATCTTTCCGGTGTGGCTGTTGATGCCGTTATGGACAGTGTTTCGGTTAAGACTACCTTTAAAGAAACTCTCGCTGAGATGGGAATTATCTTCTGCTCATTCAGCCAGGCAGTTAAGGAATACCCCGACCTGGTCAAAAGATATATGGGCACTGTTGTTCCATATACCGATAATTTCTTTGCAACACTTAATTCAGCCGTATTCAGCGACGGATCATTTTGTTACATTCCTAAAGGCGTAAGGTGCCCGATGGAACTATCGACTTATTTCAGAATTAATTCTGCTAACACAGGTCAGTTCGAACGTACCCTGCTTGTTGCCGAAGAGGAAAGTTATGTAAGTTATCTTGAAGGATGTACCGCACCGATGAGGGATGAGAACCAGCTTCACGCTGCAATTGTCGAGATAATTGCTGAGAAAAATGCCGAGGTAAAATATTCCACTGTCCAGAACTGGTATCCCGGTGACAAGGAGGGAAAAGGCGGGATATTCAATTTTGTCACAAAAAGAGGATTATGCAGAGGGGAGAATTCAAAGATTTCATGGACACAAATTGAGACCGGTGCTGCAATTACATGGAAATATCCTTCATGCATCCTCCGTGGTGATAATTCCGTGGGTGAATTTTATTCAGTTGCTGTTACCAATAATCATCAGCAGGCCGATACAGGTACAAAGATGATGCATATTGGTAAAAACACAAAAAGCACAATTGTCTCAAAAGGCATTTCTGCAGGCAGAGGTCAGAACAGTTACAGGGGCCTTGTAAAGGTTCTTAAGGGTGCCACCAATGCCCGTAATTACTCACAATGCGACTCGTTGTTGCTCGGCGATAAATGCGGAGCACATACATTCCCTTATATCGAAGTTGATAATCAGACAGCGATTGTTGAACATGAAGCAACAACATCAAAAATAGGTGAGGATCAGATATTTTACTGCAATCAGAGAGGGATATCAACAGAAGATGCAATCGGATTAATTGTTAACGGGTATGCCCGGGAGGTGATAAACAAGCTTCCTATGGAATTTGCAGTCGAGGCACAAAAGCTTCTGCAGATAAGTCTGGAAGGAAGTGTGGGTTAGAAAAAAATTAAACAATTATATGTTATTATGCTGATTATAAATAATTTAAAAGTTACTATTGACGGGAAGCGCATTTTGAAGGGAATTAGTCTGGAGGTGAAGCCGGGTGAGGTTCATGCAATAATGGGACCCAACGGATCCGGTAAGAGTACTTTAGCAGCAGTTCTCGTAGGCAGGGAATTTGCAGTGGTCACTGAAGGAACCATTACCTATTTTGGAAAGAACCTTCTCGAGATGGCTCCTGAAGACCGTTCCAAAGAGGGAATATTTCTTGGCTTCCAATATCCTATAGAGATACCGGGTGTTAGTATGGTCAACTTTATGAAAACTGCTGTTAATGAACATCGTAAACATAATGGACTTGAACCCCTTTCTGCGTCTGATTTACTGAAACTTATGAGAGAAAAGAAGGAGTTGGTTGAGATTGATTCGAAACTTGCAAACAGGTCCGTCAACGAAGGTTTTTCTGGCGGCGAAAAAAAGAAGAACGAAATATTCCAGATGGCAATGCTTGAGCCAAAACTGGCAATACTTGATGAAACAGACTCAGGACTCGATATAGATGCCCTGCGCATAGTAGCCAACGGTGTTAATAAGCTTAAGCGTCCGGATAATTCAGCAATAATTATTACCCACTACCAGAGATTACTCGATTTTATAATACCTGATGTTGTACATGTTCTTTACGATGGCAGGATAGTTAAAACAGCTGGTAAGGAACTTGCCCTTGAGCTTGAAGAAAAGGGATATGACTGGATCAAAAAAGAGGTTGATAATCAGAACTGAAATGAACGGAAAATCTGAAATAACAGAAAGATATTCAGGTCTTTACGCAGATAATATAAGAAAGATTGAAGAAAGATCTTCTCCTTATATTAATTCATTCAGAGGCTCTGCTATTGAGAAGTTTGATCAGCTTGGGATACCGACAAAAAAAAATGAGGCATATAAATATACCAATCTTGATGTTTTCTTTAAACACGAGTTCAAAAGCTATTTTATGCCTGTAGCATCGGACTTTATTAAAGCCGAAAAATTTCGCTGTGATGTGGCAAATATGGATACTTATGGAATAGTTCTGCTTAATGGTTTTTATCCGACAATAAATGATAAGCTGCGCCAATTACCCGGTGGTGTATGGATCGGAAGTCTGAATGAAGCTTCAAAAAAATTCGGAGATAAAATTGAACAGCATTACGGGAAATATGCAAAAAGCGAAACTGATGGCCTTGTTCATTTAAATACTGCAATGGCTTCCGATGGGGTATTTATCTATGTTCCTGAAGGTGCGGTTCTTAAAAAGCCGATTCAGGTGGTCAATCTGGTCCAGTCTGATGAAGATATTTTTAATCAGCACAGGAATCTGATAATCGTGGAGAAGAATGCTGAGGTCATGCTGATTATTTGCGATCATACCCTTTCACCACAGAAATTCCTTACCAATGTAGTCACCGAGGTTCATGTAGATGAAAATTCGCATTTTGATATTATAAGGGTACAGAACGAACACAACAATGCCTGCAAGATCAATCATACCTTTATTCATCAGGAGAAAAATAGTTATGCCTCCTCAAATAATATAACTCTTCATGGTGGCCTTATCCGCAACAGCACTTATCATTATCTCGGTGGAGAAGGTGCAGAGAGCAATTCTTATGGGTTGTATCTTGCAGATAAATGGCAGCATGTCGATAATTTTGTTAATGTCGATCATGCATATCCCCATTGCACAAGTAACCAGTTATTTAAGGGAGTGCTTGATGATATGGCAACCGGCGCCTTCAATGGACGCATTTTTGTTGCCCCTGATGCTCAGGGAACTTTGGCTTATCAGAAGAATAATAATATCCTTCTGACCAATGATGCCAAAATGGATACCAAACCACAGCTCGAGATCTATGCCGATGATGTTAAATGCAGTCATGGTGCGACAGTAGGTCAGCTCGACGACAATGCACTTTTCTATCTTCAGTCAAGGGGAATCGACAAGCGCGAGGCAAAGCTGATGCTCATGTTCGGATTTGCCCATGAGGTGATACAGAACATCAAAGTTGAACCTCTTCGTGAAAGAATGGATAACCTGGTTATGCAACGTCTGAAGGGAGAACTATCCCGGTGCGCCAGTTGTATGGTTAAATGCGGATAATTTGTTACTGAGATGAAGGACATATCAGATATAAGAGCAGATTTTCCATTGCTAAGCCGGAAAGTGTATGACAAACCACTGATATATTTCGATAACGGAGCCACTACTCAGAAGCCAATGTGTGTATTGGATGCTGTAAGAGAGGTGTATACAACCTACAATGGAAATGTTCACCGGGGTGTGCATGCTATGAGCGACCTGACGTCCGAAGCTTATGAAAACGCCAGGGAAAAGGTCAGGTCATTTATCAATGCCGGTAAAAGAGAGGAAGTTGTGTTTACTTCAGGTACTACCAGCTCAATTAACTGCATTGCTTTTTCTTTTGGTGAAAGATATATCAAACCGGGAGACGAAATAATCATAAGTAATCTGGAGCATCATGCCAATATCGTCCCCTGGCAGATGATGTGTGAAAGGAAAGGCGCAGTTTTGTGTGTAATCCCTGTCAACGATAATGGTGAGATCCTCTTTGATAAGTATCTGAATATGCTCTCCTCAAAGACAAAGATTGTTGCCGTTACCCAGGCTTCAAATGCTTTGGGAACAATTCTCCCTGTCAAAAAAATCATTGAGGCCGCTCATTCATTGAATGTTCCTGTCTTAGTTGACGGAGCTCAGGGCATCCAGCATGGTATTGTTGATGTAACTTCTATGGATTGTGATTTCTATGTTTTTTCCGGTCATAAAATTTATGGGCCCACAGGCATCGGGATTATGTACGGGAAAGAGAAATGGCTTTCAGAATTACCACCATACCAGGGTGGCGGCGATATGGTCGAAAATGTGACATTTGAAAAAACAACCTATAATGAACTTCCATTCAAGTTTGAAGCAGGAACGATGAACTATGCCGGAGCTATCGGTATGGGCAGAGCTTTGGATTATGTATTAAGTATCGGGAGGGAAGATATTGCAAAAAGGGAAAAGTCACTTCTTTCTTACGCGACAGAAAGATTATCAGCTATCAGCAGGCTTAAAATCTACGGCAATTCTGATAACAAGATTTCAACTATATCATTTCTTCTTAAGGATATTCATCAATATGATACAGGTATGATACTCGATAAAATGGGAATTGCTGTTAGGACAGGTACCCATTGTGCCCAGCCGGTAATGGACCGTTTTGGTATTGACGGCACGGTAAGAGCATCAATGTGCTTCTATAATACCAGGGAGGAAATCGACATTCTTGGCACAGGAATTGAAAAAGTGTTAAGTATGTTTGAATAAAGTATCATTATGACAATTATTGAAATTCAGGATAATATAATTGAAGAGTTTTCATTATTTGAAGACTGGATGGACAAGTATAATCTGCTTATCGATCTGGGGAAAGGTTTGCCTGTCATTGATCCTAAATTCAAAACAAAAGATTATCTAATAGAAGGCTGTCAATCAAAGGTTTGGCTGTACCCGGAATATGACGGAAAGAAAATAATTTTCACTGCCGATAGCGACGCTATTATTACAAGAGGAATTGTTGCCCTGTTGATAAAGGTGCTTTCAGGTCGTACTCCGGATGAGATAATTGGTACGGACCTCTATTTTATCGACAGAATCGGTCTGCGGCAACACCTTTCGCCTACACGATCGAATGGTTTACTTGCAATGGTCAGGCAGATAAAGCTTTATGCCATGGCATTTAAAGCAAAAAATAATTAACTTTACAATATGGATCCCGCTGAACAACTTGAAATTGAAACAAGAATAGGGGAGGTACTGAAAAGTATCTTTGATCCCGAAATCCCTGTAAATATTTATGATCTGGGGCTCATCTATAATATTAATATTGACGATGATCATGTTGCACATATTACGATGACGCTTACTGCACCAAATTGTCCGATGGCCGAAGATCTGGTTGAAGAGGTAAAGTACAAAGTGGCTGGAACAAAAGGGGTGATAGACTGTGATCTGAAACTGACTTTTAATCCCCCGTGGGACAAAAGTATGCTTAGCGACGCTGCAAAACTTGAACTTGGTTTTCTCTAGGATTTTTTAATGGACATTTTAATCGGTAACGATCTTTCGGCACGCATTAAGGGAAAAGCGTTTGAAATTGGCTTTGACCTGTGTGGAATAGCCCACTCGCACCCACTCCTGGAGCATGAAAACGTTTTAAAAAAATGGTGCTCATCCGGTATGAACGGGGATATGAGTTACCTGGGTAATAATATTGAAAAACGGATTGATCCTGCACTTCTTTTCAAGGGAGCAAAATCCGTAATAGTTACAGGTCTGAATTATTTCACTCAAAAAAAACAGGGCGGAAACAGGGTGCCTGTTATTTCCCGTTATGCATATGGTGCTAATTATCATGATGTTATTAAGAAAAAGTTAGATAAGATCCTTGTGTTTATAAAGGATATTGAACCAGGGGCAAATGGAAAATCTTTCGTTGATTCAGCTCCGATTCTTGAGAAAGCCTGGGCAAAGGAAGCAGGATTAGGCTGGCCGGGGCGCCATTCAATATTGATAAACAGGAATATCGGATCCTTCTTTTTTATTGGGGTAATTGTGGTTGACATTGATCTTGAATATGATAAACCCATTACCGGTGATTACTGCGGTGAATGCAGTCAGTGCATTGATCTTTGCCCTACCGCTGCAATAAATGAAGACAGGACAATTGATGTACGAAAATGTATCGCCTATCTTACCATTGAAAACCGGGATCCTGTTCCGGAAGATCTCGCTCAGAAAATAGAAGGAAGAGTGTTTGGCTGCGACAAATGCCAGGAGGTATGCCCATGGAACCGCGTTGCAAAGCCTCATAAAATTCCTGAATTTGAGATTTCTGCGGAACTATCTTCTCTTTCGAGGGAAGATTGGCTTACTCTTTCTGTTAAGAGGTTCAACTCTCTCTTCAGAAAATCAGCTATAAAAAGAGGAAAATATGAACAGTTAATGAGAAATATAAAAGTTGTTATCCAAAACCTGTCCTGAATCTTTCTTCAGTCGCCCAGTACAGTAACAACAATCTCTCTCTGTTGTCGTGGTCCGTCAAACTCACAGAAGAAAATATTCTGCCATGTTGAAAGTCCGGGTTTCCCTTTTATGATCGGGATGGTTTCCGATGGTCCTACCAGACCAGCTTTAAGGTGAGAATCACCGTTATTATCCTGCCGGTCATGTTCCCAGATACCTGCCGGTACCAAACGATTGAGTAACGTAATTACATCATTCTGAACCGATTGATCCCAGTTTTCCTGGATCATAATTGCAGCTGTTGATCCCCTGGCATAAACAGATGCAATCCCATTCTGAATTTTGCTTTCCTCTATGATATTCACAATTCCGGAAGTAATATCATACAGACCGTTTTTGCGGTCAGTCCTTAGTGTAATTATAGTCTGCATAGTTGTTAGTTTATTAATTCACAATAAAATTAACATATGTTTTTTACCTTGCTGATAAAATTACGTCTTATAAATAAACAGCTTAACGGATTTTGATTGAAAAGAAACTTATAGAAGAGTGCAGAGCAGGGAATTTACGTAATTTCAGAAAGATCGTTGAAATCACCTCGCCCTTTGTTTACTCGGTAGCTTTCAGAATGGTCGGGGACGAGGATCAGGCACGGGATATTGTTCAGGAGACAATGGTCACAATATGGGAGAAGCTGGGAAAAATTAGATCAGCCGAAAGTTTTAAAACCTGGGTGTACAGAATTACAGTGAACAAATGTTACGACCAGATGCGAAAAAGGAATAGACAACCGGAATATAGGGCAGATGAACAGACCTGGGCACTTATTTCGAACCACATCTCAGAAGACACTGTTACTGAACTTGAAAGCAAAGAGAATGCTCAGATAATTAATCTTCTGACAAACAGGTTAAGTCCTAAACAAAAAGCTGTATTCATTCTTTCTGATCTTGAGGAGATGTCGAATGATGAAATTTCAGAAATAACAGGAATGAGCAAAACAGCAGTTAAAGCAAATCTTCATTACGCGAGGAAGAATATTGCAGGGATGATCGAAAATTATTTATAACAATGATACCGGAAAGTGAAAAATACAGGAAGGTTTTAAATATTCTCAGAAAATCAAAACCTTCATTTAACAGGTCAGAGGATATTGAAGAACAGGTTCTTAACAGGATTGGAAGGATGAATAAAAAGAGGCGTCCACCTTTTGATGTTGTTGATTATCTTTTCGGTTGGGTCTATATTGGTTGGGTCAGAAGAAGCCTTATAGCTGCCTCAGTAGTAGTAGTTTTATTTTTTATTTATCAGCAAACTGTAATATTGAAACAGGTAAAAAGTTTAAGCAGGCAGACCATCGTTTTTGGAAATGAAACATTTCCTTCTTCTGCATCAGAGATTGAAAAAAGGCTGATGTTATATAAGATATCAGATCAATGGGCTTCCGATGGAGTATTAAAAATTTCAGAAAAGCAGATGGTGCAACTTCTTGATTCATACAATGAATTACAGGGAAGATACAAAAACCTTATCAGATTAATTGAACAAGATCCTGAACTGAAAAAATCTGTTGAGAAAAAACTGAACGAAATAAAACAAAAATCTAATCTTTAAGATTATGCAAAGCAGAAAATTAAAACTGATTCTCGCAATGGCTCTGATTATGGTAAGTTCATGCAATGAGCCGGAAACGGTCGTGACAAATATTGTTCACTCCGATGGATCTGTTACAAGAAGGATTGAAATGAAAAATATTGAAAACAAATTTGAAATTCCTGATATTCAGGTGCCATTTGATAGTACATGGGCTGTCAGGGATTCAATTGAAATAAGTGAAAAGGGTGACACGATATGGATTAAAACAGCAGAGAAATTATTTAAGAGTGTGGATGAGATCAATAAGGATTACCTGGCTGACTCCGGAGCTAACAGAGAAATTTCGCGAAGAGCTTTATTCACTAAAAAGTTCAAGTGGTTTCATACACAGTACCGGTTTGCAGAAAAGATTGATAGGAAGATGTCATATGGCTATCCCATAAACCAATTCTTGAGTCAGGAAGAACTGACATACTTCTATTCTCCTGAGAGTGTGAATAATGAAAAACAAAATGGCCCTGATAGCACTAAATATAAGGCACTTGAAGACACTATAAAGCGAAAAGTCGACTGGTGGACATCAAAAAATGTGGTTTCAGAATGGATAGGTGAATTTACGAAACTTACTGACGGAAAGGCAGGAAAAGACATGACGAAGGAATCGCTGAAGAAGCGGGAAGATGAATTTGTGAAACTGATAAAAGTTAATGAAGATAAGTTCGACAGCTTATGGTCGAACGGAATATTACTGAGAGAATTTATTGGTGAAGCTAATTCTTTGAAATATAAGACAGAAGCAGATACTTCAATCGCTATAGTCATTAATAATCTGTTTGTTAATTTCAAGGACTATTCTGTCAGGATAGCAATGCCGGGTAAAGTAATTGGGACTAACGGTTTCATTGATAAAAATGAGATACTGAACTGGCCTGTCAAGTCAGACTATTTTATGACTGAACCATACGAAATGTGGACTGAATCTAAGGTTCCAAACAGATGGGCATGGATTGTATCAGGATTATTCCTTGTATTTGTAATCACCGGCATAATAATAAGGATAATAAGAAAAGGCTGAATAAATCAGCCTTTCCCTTAACAACCCATTAACCTGAAAACCCATTAACCAACCAACTAACTTTTATCTTAACCTATCTCTTGTAATCTTTTAAAATCAACATTAACTTTTGTCTTGTAAAAAAGATCCTGCTTTTAACAGTTCCTATCTTTAAGCCAAGTTTATCGGCAATCTCGTGGTACTTAAAACCATCAATATGCATTCTGAAAGGAATTCTGAATTCGACACTCAGAGATTCAATCGCCTTTTCAATCTCTCCCTCGGCATAATTTGATTCAGGAGAAATAAAACCTTTATCATGTGGCATATTAATATAATACAGATCCTGTGTCCCGTCAATTATTGTATTCTCTTTAACGTTGCGTCTGTAATTATTAATAAAGGTATTTTTCATTATTGTAAATACCCAGGCTTTGAGATTGGTGTAATCAACAAATTTATCTTTGTAGGTAATTGCTTTAAGATAAGTATCCTGAACAAGATCCAGAGCCGAATCACGATCTGAAGTCAGGCTCATGGCAAAACGCTGAAGATTGCTCTTCATTTCTATCAGGCTGGTGTTAAATTCATATTGTGTCATAACTCTTTATTATTTAATTGTTGAAACAAATGTATAAAAATAAATAAAGATAAACAAATCTTAATATCTTAAAATCCTTATATTCTACTGATACTATAAATAATTGATATTTGTAATAATAATATATTGAGTTATTTATGGTCATTCTGTTTAATGTTTTCTAAATATTTTATAAATTACATCACGAAGTTATATATTGATTGAGTTGAGATTTTTTTATTGTTTTACAGATAATGCTATAGCTTAAATATTAATATGATACGATATTAAACCATATTTTAACTGTTCAGATTAAGATGGGGTTAATTTTCAATTAAGAAGGAATTAATAATCCATTTTTAGCTTTTATGGATTATTTGCTCAACTTTCGTATTTTTAAAGAAAAAAGAAGATGGATTTTAACATTAAACTGCATAATGGCCAGGTTCTGCGTGGTTTTATTAAAAGCCCGGGGGAAGATCTGCGTGCTGTAATTATCCTTGTTCATGGACTGGGAGAGCATATCCAGCGTTATACTTATTGGGCTGATTTATTTAATAAAGAGAGGATTGGATTTGCAGGTGTTGACCTGCCCGGTCATGGCTGTTCCGGTGCAGAATGGGTGATATCAAAGATTATTCTCTTCCTGGAGAGATGTTAGATATACTGATAAACAAAAGTAAGAAGACTTTTCCGGGAATTCGCTGAAAAAGCCAGGCTTGCAGAGTTGAAAATATGGGATGGCGGATATCATGAGCTTATAATGAGACATTCAAAAATGAGGTATTTGATAGTATTATTAACTGGATAAATAAAAATCCGATACAAAGCGGAATACCAAAATAAAAAATGGAACTCAGAACCACGTTTAAAATTGAACCTTCTGTTTCAAAAATCTGTTATCACGATCCTGTAATGTTCATAGGTTCGTGTTTTGCCTCAGCGATCGGTTCAAAAATGGAGATGGGTCGGATGAAGGTTATGATTAACCCTGCCGGTGCTGTCTATAATCCTGTATCTGTGGCGAGTACAATTGATACTATAATAAGTAAAAAAGAATTTACTATTGATGATCTGTATAATCATGAAGGTACTTACCTGAGCTTTTATCACTCCACATATTTTTCTTCAGATAATCCGGCTAAAGTGCTTGAAAAGATCAATTCTAAATCGAATGAAGCATTCAGGTTTATCAGTTCCGCGAAGTTCCTGTTTATTACATTAGGAACTGCACGGGTTTACAGGTGGAAACAGAACGGATTAATTGTATCCAATTGTCATAAAATTCCATCAGTTAAATTTGATTCAGAATTACTCACAGTAAATGAGATAGTTACTCTGTGGGTAAAGCAGCTCGACAAGTTAAGAGCAAATTTCCCTGATTTTAAAGTGGTCTTTACTATCAGTCCTGTCAGACACTGGAAAGATGGGGCACATGACAACCAGGTTAGCAAATCAGTTTTGTTCCTTGCGGTTGAGGAGTTGCTTAAGCACTCTGCCTCGTACGGCTATTTCCCTGCCTATGAACTGGTTATGGACGATCTGCGAGACTACAGGTTTTATGATACTGACATGCTTCATCCTTCAACAACAGCAGTTGAATATATCTGGAATGCTTTCTCCGGATGTTTTATGGAACCTGATACTATTGGGATATGGAATGAGGTTGTCAAAATAACTATGGCTTATCAACACCGGTTACTTACAGATTCTCCTGCCAGGATAAGAAAATTTGCTGAAAAAATGCTTGATCATATTTCTTTGATTACCAGCAAAGTCCCTGCAATAAATCTCTCCATGGAAAAAGAATACTTTGTCAGTCTTTTATCAAAAGGTGTTTAAAACTCCGGACAACTATTTATGATTGTGGTAGCAAAAGCTACTTCAGAGCGGAAATTGATTTAAGAAAATCAGCCGGATTCTTAGTAATAATAATATTATCAGGTGTTTTCTTTTCTGGCTGCTCAGGGTAATCAGTTAAAATTATCTTCCTGATAAGCAGAGATTTTCCTATGCTGCTGAAATACCCGATTTTCTTCTTGGCAAAATCAAATGCACTTGAATTAACAATAAGATATTCAAATGGCTTAATTTTATGAATTTCAATTACTTCTGAGGCAGGAAGAATACCTCCAGTGAAAATTACATCATAACCCCGCTTTTTAAGTGCGTATTTATAAAACAGAAAATTGTTATCAGTCAGATTATCTGATGTATTGATCATAGCAACAGTGGCTTTTGACTTACCGGAAGTTTTCAGGGAATTATCCTCAATTATCATGATCTGTCGTATGGTATTCCTTACAAATTGCTCCTGTGCCCTTGACAGGCTTCCTGTCTGCCATAATATTCTCGATTTTTCAAGTAATGGATGAAAAAATCTTGCGTATGCTTCTTCAATGCCCTGGTGTTTAATGAAAGGGGAAAGAGCTTCCTTAAAATGTACCTCATTGAATCTGATAGCTGACATCAGTATTTTGCCCGGCTGAAAGCTTAGGTCCAGACTATCATTTTGACTGTTTACTGACATCACTTGCTGGGTGAGTTCATCCTCATTAAGTAAGGCTATCTTGGATATTTTCAGGCCATTCCTGTTCAGGTAAGCTACATTGAGGATTTTTTTCAATTCCGTTTCGTTATATGTCCTTATGTTTGAGTCGGTTCTGTCCGGTTCAAGTATCCTGTATCTTTTCTCCCAGATCCTAATGGTATGAGCTTTTATTCCTGAGAAATTTTCAAGATCTTTAATTGAAAAAACATTTAATCCTTCTTCCATGGCTTTTCAATAAATCAAATTATGTTAATGTTTAACATTCCCTTGAAACAAACAATCAAAAAAGCAGATTGTTTCACAAAACGGGAGAATAATTATTAAAGTCTGATCATTGTTGCGGAAACTTCCCCTTAAAATCCGCTGTTAAACCTGGCAACAAAATTCATTGCCCCTATTCAGATTCTTCAATCATAATCTTTTTCACAACCCTGGTCCCATCAACAAATACCAGTGTTACCAGATAAATTCCTCTCTTTGGATTTTCGAGTAAAACTCTGGTAAGTGATAGGGGAGTATTATATTGAGCCCTGAAAATATCCTGTCCAATCATATTTGTGACCCTGACGGATGAAATGTCCCTGTCGGTTTTAATTGTAAAACTGTTTTCCCTTACAGGTACCGGGTATATATTGATATTTATGTTTGAGACATCCCTTATAAATGTTTTTTGCGGGGATGTGCCGACAACACTAACGGTATCCTTCTGAGCCTGAAGACCAAAGGTAAGAATTAAAAGAGAAAAAAGGAATAGACTCTTTTTCATAAATACCGCTTTATTATTCTCTATCAAAAACTGTGCTAAAGGTAGTAATAATTTATTTAATTTGATCAAATAGTAGCCTGGCTTTTTCAAGATCCCCCGGAGTATCTATACAAATGCTCTCCAGCTTTGTAATGGCAGTTCTGATTTTAAAGCCATTTTCCAACCACCTGTTCTGTTCGAGTGATTCCGCAATTTCAAGTGAACTTCGTGGTAATAGTGTAATCTTATTTAATGTGCCAGTTTTGTAAGCATAGAGACCAATGTGCTTGTAATAAGCATGTTTAAGTGACCATTCAATCAGGTCCGAGTCTCTTATAAATGGAATTACAGCCCGGCTGAAATACATTGCATTGCCAGTTGAGTCTATGACAACTTTGGGCTGGTTTGGATTCATAATATCTTCTCCGGGCTCAACCTTCCTTACCAGGGTAGCAATTTCAACCGATTTGTCGGAAAAACATGAAATAACAAGGTCTATCTGTCCGGGTTGAATAAATGGTTCGTCACCCTGTATGTTAACTACAATATCAATGAGACAGCCTTTTTCTTTAGTGATTTTAACGACAGCTTCTTCGCAACGATCGGTTCCACTCTGGTGATCAGGGGAAGTCATTACTGCTTTCCCTCCAAAATTCATAACTGTATCGTAAATCCTTTTATCATCGGTGGCAACATACACAATATCAAGCGATTTGGCGGCCTGCTCATATACCCTTTGAATCATTGGTTTATTTCCGATCATAACAAGAGGTTTGCCTGGAAATCGTAAAGATGCATATCGTGCCGGAATAATGCCTGCAATTTGATATCCCTTATCTGTTTTCATGTTGCGAATTTACGAAAATTGCATTTCCCAATGTTTTAAAAATATCTTAAATTCGCAGCATCGAAAAACGAGGTATGAAAGATCTTCAGAGCATAAAGCAAAGATTTGGAATTATTGGTAACTTCGAAGGGCTTAACCGGGCCATTGATATTGCTGTTCAGGTCGCTCCGACGGATCTTTCAGTACTTATAACCGGAGAAAGCGGTACTGGGAAAGAGGCTTTTCCCCAGGTAATACATAATTACAGTACAAGGAAACATGGGCAATATATCGCTGTAAACTGTGGTGCTATACCTGAAGGAACAATTGATTCTGAATTATTTGGACATGAAAAAGGTTCATTTACAGGAGCAACTGAAAGCAGGAAAGGCTATTTTGAAGTTGCTGACGGAGGGACAATTTTCCTTGATGAGGTGGCAGAATTGCCGCTGTCAACCCAGGTTCGCCTGCTCAGAGTTCTTGAAACAGGGGAGTTTTTAAGGGTAGGTTCATCAAAGGTTCAGAAAACCAATGTAAGGGTTATTGCAGCCAGTAATGCAGATGTTTCAAGGGCAATTGAACGTGATAGGTTCCGGGAAGACCTTTTTTACAGGCTTAACACTGTTCCGATAAAAATTCCTGCACTGAAGGAAAGAGGTGAGGATATTTTCCTTCTTTTCAGGAAGTTTGCCGTTGACTTTGCCGAGAAATACAGAATGCCGGCAATCAGGTTAAGTAATGAAGCAAAAAATGTTCTGTTGAATTATTCCTGGCCGGGCAATGTGCGTCAGCTTAAGAACATCACCGAACAAATTTCTATTATTGAAAATAAAAGAGAAATAAGTGCCGAAGTTCTTCATGAATATCTTCCTGATTACACCGGGATTAAACTTCCTGCAGTAATTAAAAAAGAGGAGGAAAAATCATTTTCCTCCGAACGCGAAATTTTGTACAAAATCCTGTTCGAAATGAAAAGTGATATGAACGACTTGAAGAAACTGGTATTTGACCTTATCAAGAGGGGAGATATTGATATCACTTTCCATGAGACTAATTCGAGAGCTATAAAGAACCTTTTCAGAGAGGCAAACAGAGAAGATCAGGGTTCAGGAGTGACCGAAAATACCACTGCTGATTTTACTCCACGGCATGGCAGAAGTGATATACAGGACACCGAGGAGATTGTTGAAGAGTCACTGTCGCTCGCCGGTAAGGAGGTAGAAATGATAAAAAAGGCACTTGAAAAATACAATGGCAAAAGAAAAATGGCAGCACTGGAACTTGGCATTTCCGAACGGACACTTTACAGAAAAATTAAAGAGTATGAGATTGAAATGTAGAAATATAATTTCCAAATCCGGCAACGTGTATATCATAGTTCTTTTTGTTGCTGCGACTTTAATACTCAATGGATGTAAGGTAAGTTATTCATTTACAGGAGCAAGTATTCCCCCTCAGGTAAAAACTGTCAGCATCCAGTATTTTCAGAACAGGGCCAGTCTGGTTCAACCCGGGCTAAGCCAATATGTTACAGATGCTCTGATCGACAAATGCAAATCCCAAACAAGCCTGGGCATAGTTAACGGAATCGGGGATGTAAATTTTGAAGGGGAAATCACCGATTATAATACGCGCCCATTGACAGTATCCGCTGATGCCAGTGCTGCCGTGAACAGATTTACAATTACCGTAAAAGTCAAATTCACAAATGTTGTCGATAATGACCTGAGCTATGAGCAGACATTCTCGAGATATGAAGATTACGATAGTGCCCTGGACCTTAGCCAGGTTGAAAAAGAACTTTCTGACAAAATAATTGAATTAATTGTAGAAGATGTCTTTAACAGGGCTTTTGCAAACTGGTGATCAGCCATGAACAGGACAGACTTTTTAAGGATGATTGAAAACAGGGCTCCTGTTGACCGTCGGATGATAGGGGAGATCAACGACCTGATTAATATATTTCCATATTTTCAAAGTGCCCACCTTTTACTTCTGAAAGGACTTCAGCTCACCGCAGATGTAAAATTCGAAAATCAGCTTAAGAACTCCGCAATACATGTTGGTGACAGGGAAGTATTATATTATCTGTTAAAAATCGATCCTGTTTCATCAACAGATGATAACCCTTTAAGAGAACAGGAAGTTTTAACTTCAGAAACCCCTTCAGGAGATAGTCAGCAAACTGTAATTGAATCTGCCAGAAACAGTCAGGATCTGATAAATGAATTTGAAAAATATGGCGATGACAATAAAACGGAGGAACAAAAAGAGATCATTGATCCTATTTTCAGCCGTTCAATACTGATATCGACAGAATCAGAAAATGATGAATCGGAGAGTACCGTGTTCGTTATAGATGACGAACAGGAAGCAGTGGAAGAAAAGATTTTCTATATGGATCCTGGATTTTCGGTTTCTGATCGTCCGGATTTACTTGAACTCGACCTTGTTGATAACATACAATCTGAAGCTGGAGACGAAGCGGAAACTCAGATTAAGCCGGAAAATGAGGAAAAGAATCTGAAAAAGCAGGAACAAACCGATCTGATCGAAAAATTTATTTTAGCAAATCCCAGGATTGAGCCCAACAGGGAAAAATCTGACCTGCCTGTTGAAGACCTTTCAAAACCTGATGCTGAGGGAAAGGGCGAATTTATTACAGAAACACTTGCAAGAATTTATTTTAACCAGGGATATTATTCGAAGGCAATTGATATTTATGAGAAATTATGTTTGAAATTTCCGGAAAAAAGTAGTTACTTTGCAGCTCAAATTGGAAAAATAAAAGAAGTTATTAAATAGTGGTCAGATGGGAATATATGTTTTTGTTTCAGTTTTAGTAATTATTGCCTGCTTATTTCAGGTTCTGATAGTCTTAGTTCAGAATTCAAAAGGAGGAGGGCTGGCAGCTAATTTTACATCGGCAGGTCAGTCTATGGGGATCAGGAAGACAGCTGATTTTCTTGAAAAAGCAACATGGACACTTGCCGGAGCGATATTGATCCTCTGTGTTGTAGCTACAGCTACAATTCCCCGTGGTTCAACAACCGGACGTTCAAGAATTGAGAGCCAGATCCAGAATGCAGTTGACCCGAATGCAATTCCGACCCTTCCGACAGCTGTTCCACCTGCAACTACCCCTTCTGAAGGACAGGAGCAACCTAAGAAATAAGATTGGAATTTGTAAAATACTTCTGAGAAAGTGTCAGTTTGTCACATCCTGACGCTTTTTTATTAAATAAATAATACACTCTGATACAGTGGTTTGTAAAGTCAGTAATATTTTTCTCACAGTATAATGGCAGATGATAAACGATAAAATGGCGTCTGTGAATCCAAAATGACATTTTTTCCCATTTGGCATGAATTATGTAAAGAAATGAAGTCGTAAAATGATGTTTAACTTTAAAAATAAATAAAAATGGCACAATTAAAAGGTAAAGTATTGGCAGGAAAGGTTCTTGTAAAACCTTCGGAAGCTGAAGCTAAAACTGCAAGTGGAATAATCATTCCTGATTCCGCAAAGGAAAAACCTCGTCAGGGGAAAGTAATTCTTGTCGGCGCTCCGAAAAAAGATGAAGAGATGGAAGTAAAGAAGGGTGATGATGTTCTTTACGGAAAATATTCAGGTCAGGAACTTACCATAAATGGTGAAGACTATCTTCTTATTTCACAGTCGGATATACTTTTTATAGCTTAAATTTTGCAAACCAATAAATCATAAATAATATGGCAAAAGAGATTAAATTCAGTATCGATGCACGTGCTCGGCTTAAGGAAGGTGTTGACCAGTTAACGGATGCAGTTAAAGTGACACTCGGCCCGAAAGGTCGTCATGTGGTTTTGGAGAAAAAGTTTGGTGCTCCTCAGATATCAAAAGATGGTGTAACAGTTGCAAAAGAGATTGATCTTTCTGATCCTTTTAGAAATATGGGGGCTCAGATGGTCAAGGAAGTTGCGTCAAAAACAGGCGATATTGCAGGTGATGGCACTACCACGGCAACTGTTCTTGCTCAGGCAATTATAAATGTCGGACTGAAAAATATAACCGCAGGTGCTAATCCTATGGATATAAAAAGAGGTATTGACAAAGCAGTTGAAAAAGTTGTAGCACATCTTAAATCACAGGCAAAAGTAATCGGTGACGACCTGAGCAAAATTGAACAGGTTGCAAGAATTGCTGCTAATGATGA
>JBGOZX010000028.1:0-33099 GCA_041480425.1 Bacteroidia bacterium | reverse complement strand
CTGAGATATTTGTTCAACAAAAAAACGGATCTTTCAAAGCTTTGGATATTCCGTTGTTGGACATGGAGCGGTTTGAAGATGATGTTGATGCCGCTTTTTTTGATGATGACGGGGACGGAGATAAAGACCTGTATATTGTGCGGGGCGGCAATGAGTTAGCCATCGGGGATCCTTTGCTGACTGACTTGCTGCTTATAAATAAGGGTAAGGGTGGCTTTAGTAAGGGTGAACTGCCTTTCATATCCCATAACGGTTCATGTGTAAGACCTTGTGACTTTGACGGGGATGGAGATCCGGACCTGTTTGTGGGTTCACGATCCGTGCCGGGAGCTTATGGCTGGCCTCCGGATCAGTTCCTTCTTGAAAATGATGGACATGGCCATTTCAATATAGTGACTGATGATAAGACAAAGGCATTTAAGAATGTCGGTATGGTAACCGATGCAGCCTGGATGGATTGGGATAAAGATGGTGACAAGGATCTGATAGTAGTTGGTGAATGGATGAAAGTATCTGTTTTCAGGAATGATAAAGGATATTTTAAAGATGTAACCAATATTGCTGGTCTGGATGAAACATCAGGATGGTGGAATTGCATAAGAGTTGATGATGTAGATGGTGATGGAAATATGGATCTGATAGTGGGAAATTTAGGACTAAATTCAATGCTGAAAGCTTCAATAAAAGAACCGGTAGAAATGTATCTGAATGATTTTGATAACAATGGATCACTCGATCAGGTGATCTGTTCCTATCAGAACGGTATAAGTTACCCGGTAGCTTCATTAGATGAGCTTTCAAGCCAGATATCCGGTATAGAAAAAAAGTATCCTCATTATTCTGACTTTGGAGGAAAAACTGTAAAGGATATCTTTGATAAGAATGCAATTGACCAATCCATCATCAAAAGAGCAGTAATTTTTGAAAGTTGCCTGTTCAGAAATAATGGAAATGGAATTTTCGAGATTACTAAACTTCCTGTGGAAGCACAATTTTCACCAGCTCGCGATATACTTGTAAGTGATATTGACAAAGACGGAAAATCTGACCTGATCCTTGCGGGAAACAATTATGCAGTAAGACCTTCTTATGGTCGTTATGATGCCAGCTATGGTTGGTGTTTATTAGCCGATACAAGTCACATCTACAAAGCTCTGATGCCCGTAAAAAGCGGCCTGAAGATTATTGGAGATGCAAGGAAAATAGTTACTATTGATGTATCAGGAAAACACTATCTTGTGGCTGCTGTAAATAACGGAGATCTGCAGATTTTCAAATTTTTAAAGTAACTTTATTTCGTTATAAGATTATCACTGTAATGGAATACTTGCGAAATTCACTTACTTTTTGGAGGAGAAGCATATTATCTTTTCTCTTGATTCTATTTATGTTCAGCGTAGCCTTCACGCAGCAAAAGCATATAGCATCCAATATAACTTCTGAGGTAGTGGATTCACTTAAAGGAGTTAATATTGTGAATATCGGATATGGGACACAGAAGCAAAGAGAGGTCACCAGTTCGATTGGAACTGTCAGATCTTATGAATTCAACAGGGGTAATATTAACAATCCGGTGCAATTGATCCAGGGCAAAGTAGCTGGTCTGGATATCAGTAAACCCGGAGGTGACCCCAACGGTTCATACTATTTACGGTTGAGAGGTTTAAATACAATTCATGCCTATACGCAGCCACTAGTTGTGATAGATGGCATTATTGACGCATCTGTTGATAATGTCGATCCAAATGATATTGAATCAATAACTGTTTTAAAGGATGGTTCTTCCGCAGCTATTTATGGAACAAGGGGTTCGAACGGCGTTATTCTTGTGACAACGAAGAAGGGTAAACGAGGCACAGCCGTTATCGGCTACAATGTTTATTTAACTGCTGAGATGGTTGCCAGGAATGCACCTGCTATGAATTCCGCCGAATGGAGGGCATTGAATACAGAATTAGGTGGACTAGGAACTGACTTTGGCGATAATACTGACTGGTTCAGAGAAATAGAACAGACAGCCTTATCGCATGTACACAATCTATCGATGTCAGGAGGGACTGATAAGACGAGTTACAGGGCTTCAGTCAACTACCGTAAGGGTGAAGGTGTTGAGATTAAAACCGGATACACTCAGCTTAATGGAAGGATTAATCTCACGCAAAAAGCATTGAATGACAGGTTTACTCTTGATATGAATCTGGGAGCTACAGAAAGGGAGTCACAATACGGTTTTGCTGAAGCATTTCATTATGCTCCAATTTTCAATCCGACAGCTCCTGTAAGAAGCAATGATCCTGCCTATGATAAGTATGATGGATATTTTCAGCAGGTTATATTCGATTATTATAATCCGGTTTCCCTGGTGAAGTTAAATACCAATGAAGGTAAACACAGAATATTAAACCTGTCACTAAAAGGTAACTATGAAATAATCAAAGGATTAAATGTTGATGCATTATATTCTGTGCAGAACATTGGTACATTAGGAGGCCAGTATTTTGATAAGAACGATTACTGGGGTGGTCTTTGAAGGAATGGCTTAGCATCGAGACAGCTCGATAATTCCGCAAGCAGATTTTTTGAATCGACTATTCACTATACTGGTGACATAACTTCCAAGCTGAATATCACTGCCTTAGGTGGATATTCCTACCAGGATTTTACTAATGAAGGTTTCTATACCCAGGGAGGAAATTTTCTTACCGACGATTTTACTTTCAATAATCTCAGTGCAGCCCTCGATTTTAAGAATGGGAAAGGCGCAATAACCAGTTATAAAAACTCAAACAAGCTCATAGCTTTTTTTGGACGGATTAATCTAAATTTCAACAACTTATTGTATTTATTTGTAAGTGGAAGGTATGAAGGGTCATCACGATTTGGTACAGCTAATAAATGGGGTTTGTTTCCTGCTTTAGGAACAGGTCTCGATTTATCTAAAGTTATAAATGTCAGATCTTCAGATCAATTTAGACTTCGAATGGATTACGGTATATCCGGAAATCAGCCAGGGAATAGTTATCTTTCTTTACAACGGATGGGCTATACTTACGGTATGACCTATTACAACGGTGTGTACAGTCCGGTGTATGGAGTTGTAAATAATGCGAATCCCGGTCTTAAACGGGAAAAGAAAAGTGAATTTGATGCCGGATTTGATTTTTCAATATTCAAAAACAGATTGTCCGGTTCATTAGACTATTACACAAGTACAACAACTGACCTGGTGTGGCAATACAATGTACCTGTCCCGCCTAACCTTTATTATCAGGTGTGGCTGAACGTTGGAAAATTGAAAAGCAGAGGTCTTGAGCTGACACTAAACTACAGTGTTATTAAAAAATCAGACTTCTCTTATAGCATAACCCTTACCCGTTCCCACAATCTAAAGAACGTACTTGTTTCCCTTTCCGGCGAGTATAATGGAACTGCTCTGAAATACGGAACAGTCTACCTGGGCGATCTTGGTTCTCCCGGGATGTGTTGTGTATCCTTGGTAAGATCGGAGGAAGGCAAACCGATAGGTCAGTTGCAGGCATATGTTTTCAAGGAAATAGATGAAAGTGGGCGTATGGTCTTGGCAGATCAAAACGGGGATGGAGTAATTGATAGTCGTGACCTGGCAATAGTTGGAAACGGTTTGCCTGAATATCTGATGGGATTAGACAATGAACTTACTTATAAAAATTGGGATTTGAATGTATTCTTCCGTGGTGTATTCGGGCACAACCTTGTTAATTCTTACCGTGCATTTTATGAAGTGCCAAATTATATTATAGCTTATAATCTGCCAAAAACAGCGGCAAATATGAGGAATACTGCAACCGGAAAACTCCTGTACAACTCTTCGGGTGTTTTAACAAGTATTGATATTGAAAATGCTTCATTTATCTCTCTTGATAACATCAGTTTAGGCTACAACTTCAGTTTACCTCAAAGTTCTCAATTCAGCAAGATCAGGATGTATCTTGGCGGTAACAATTTATTCTATATCACCGGATATAAAGGTTCAGATCCGAATCCGAGATACTCTGACAATAATTATGGAACCTATGATTCTCCTCTGATACCAGGTGTTGATAGAAGGAATACGTGGCCAAGAACCAGGTCGGTAACTTTTGGGGCTAATGTTGTATTCTAAAATAAAACCATTAACCACAAAGATCGCAAAGCTTTTACACAAAGTTCACAAAGAAAAAACTACCTGTGACTTTGTGTTCTTTGTGCCTACTTTGTGTGCTTTGTGGTTAACAGATTTCCGGTTGTTGCTGTAGAAATTCTATCAAAGTATTTACATCAGGGCTGATACCTGTTTTGACATACGATCCTGAAACAGCATTCGCCAGTAATAATGATTGAAAGAGATTTAAATCACAAAACAGGCTGTAACAGAAACCTGCATTGAAATTATCTCCTCCCCCGGTCAGTATCTTTGGTTCATTGCAAAAAAAAGTATCACATTTCTCATACTCTGCACCGTCAAATGCAAGGGCATCTTTTGTTCTGTGAATAACGATAATATCAATATTGCTTAATTTGAACAGCTCTTTAACAAATTCTTCATCCGAATTATGCTCTTTTAAATCTAATGCTTTGGCAATCAGAGCCGCTTCATTCTGGTTAAGACTAAAAACGACTTTGAAATAATGCCTGAATCTGCCTAACAAATCTATTGCAAATTGTATCTCACGCTTCGATCTGCGTGAACAATCGGAAAAATCAGTGAAAAAGAACGGTTTTGGCCCGGTTTTTATAATTGCAGGTAATATCTCATCGATAACTCCCTTCCATATATTCGAAGAATTCTCAATCTCGCTCCAGTTGAGAAATGAAATCAATTGTTTCCCTGAAAGAAGCTGTTTTATCCGGTCAATTCCCAAAAGATCTTTGATCCCTTCCCAATTAAGTTTATTGTATGGTCCGGGGTCAAACAGAATTACTTTTGAATCATTAAATTCGAGCGCCGTTGCTGTTATTGTATCTCCGACAGAATGAAGAGTACAGTTTGAAGACATTGACCGGAAAACAGGCAGAATATCCGGAAGGCCAAAAGTACCGACACAGTCAACCTTAAAACCAAGATTACCCAGGGCATTCCCTGTGATGACCATATTACCACCTAATTTAGATAATTGAGTCTGTAATTCTACTCCACAACTCTTATTCTCTCTGTTGATCAGAAACTCTCCAAACTGCTGGCTATTAGTGTAAAATTCGGTTTCACTGTTTTCCTTTTTATCCTGAACAACCCTCACAATATTATCGATACATGCGTCAAATCCAAGAAATGCACTAATACCATCTGTTTGCTTCTCCTGAAGCTGCAATATTATTAAAGGAATGGAATCGGCAATTCTTCTAATCATATTAACTCAATTGCAGATTTTTAGAGGCATCCTTATCAAGAAGCAAAAAAGAATTCCTATGCGATTTAATGATTGAAGCAGGGAACACTGGAGATATTTCACTATCAATCAATCGTCTGGCAACATCAGCTTTTTTAATGCCGTTCATTTGCAAAATCACTGTTTTAGCTTCCATGATATATTTCAAGCCCAAGGTAACACCCGAAGTAAGTTTTACTTTACCCGAGAAGTATTTCTGGCCTACAATTTTAGTGGTTTCATCAAGATCAACAATATGCGAATAGAGATCGAAAGATGTTCCAGGTTCGTTTAATCCAAGATGGCCATTCATTCCAGCACCGAGCAGAATCATATCAATAGGACCATTTTTCTTAATAAAAGCATCAGTCTTAATGCATTCCCTTCTGAGATTGGAAGATTCACCGTCGAAAAAACATAAATTTTCTTCAGAATAATCGATGTGATTAAACAGGTGTTTTTTAAGAAAAGAGAAACAATTTTCGCTTCTCATCTCTCTTATTTTTGCCCATTCGTCCAGTCCCACAATCTTACAGTGTTTAAAACTGATCTTTCCTGTTTTATTGAGTTCAATCAGATGTTTAAAAGTACCCACCGAAGTTTCGCCGGCTGGAAAACAGAGTAAGGCATCAGGTTTTTCTGAAATTATCGCGGCAATCTGCTCTGCAGTTTTCACCGATAATTCGGAATAGTTATCAAAAATTATTTGTTTCATTTAAAATAGAAATTTTAAAACTGGCTAATTTAAAAACTTAGTGTGTCTTTGTGAAATCCTTAGTGCGACTTAGTGGTTAAATTTTCATCTCTCCCCAGCCTTTTCTGTACTCTCTCTTTACAAACTGGTTAGCGGGTTCGAAATTTGTTATTTTCATATTTTCACCGTCCCACTTATAGGTAATATAACGGCCCTGGAAAGTGTATCCTTCCATTTCACCATAAACAGGATCCTTTCTCTTTATTTTTTCGCGAATATTAAAACTTCTTAATAATAAGTTACCCATCAAGACGGTTTCAGTGAGGGGTCCTGCATATCCTACAAAAGGTGAATCAACTTCGGCATTTCCGTAACCTGCAATACAGGCATCAATCCATTGCCACCAATGACCGTCCATATCTCCTGCAACACGCGGATATTTTTTTGGAATATTAATCTCTTTATTCCTGGATAGTGGTAAAAGTATCGGATTACGTCCTCCACAGCCACATGCAGCTTTTCCCTTGGTACCAATAAACAAGGTGCTTCCTTCATAATCATTTAATCCGGGCCAATCACCCATAATATCATTCATATTCTTGTCAGGATCAAGCTCATATGGGCGTTCAGGAGTTATTCCTCCATCCATCCAGTAAAGATTCAAATCCTTTCCATTCTTTAGTTGGTATTTAAAACGAATAGAACTTGATACGGGTCCGCTTTCAGGGAAAAGACCTTCAGTAAAGATGCCGTTATAAACAGTACTTGCACTGCCAGAGACTTCTGTTGGATATCCAAGATTTAGTAATTTAAATGGAGGTCCCATAATGTGACAACCCATATCGCCCAACGCTCCTGTCCCAAACCTCCACCAACCTCGCCAGTTAAACGGAACCATATTTTCAATGTAGTTGGTTTCTTCTGCACTACCTAACCAAAGATCCCATTTGAGTTCCTTCGGTACTGAAGGACGAGTATCGGGCCAGGGGATTCCTTGCGGCCAAACAGGCCGGTCTGTCCAGCAATAGACCTTTTCAATTTCGCCCAGAACATCTGCCTCAATCCATTCCCGCAAAGTGCGCATTCCGTCACACGATGCACCCTGGTCGCCCATCTGAGTAACAACCTTATACTTTTCAGAAGCTTCTGTCAGAATGCGAGCCTCATAGATATCATGAGTCAGAGGTTTTTGAAGATACAGATGTTTTTTAAGTTGCATTGCACTGAGACCCACAATAGCGTGATTGTGGTCAGGAATAGCTACTGATACAGCATCAAAGTTTTTGCTCTCTTTATCAAACATTTCCCTCCAGTCGTAATAGAACGTAGCTTTTGGAAATTCTTTTCTTCTGGATGCTGCCTGTCTGTCATCAACATCGCAGAGAAAGGCAACTACTGCATTTTTCTTTGGTGCAGTTGCATAATGATGTATATCATCCCTCCCTTCACCACCGCATCCTATGGCTGCAATGAGCAGTTTATCACTTGGAGAAACATGACCCAGACCGCTTACAGTGAAGCTTGGAAGTATGGTTAAGGCAGCTGCTCCGGAAGCAGCAGTTTTCACAAAATTCCGTCGGGATATATCGATGGGATTTTTTGATTTTTGAATGACTTTTCTCATACTAATTTTACTAAAATGTTATTTAATAATCAGTTAATTATCACCTAACTTATTTCTTAAGAGGTTTGACCGCGATTTCTTTGAAGAATACAACATCCTTATCTCCATGATTTTGCACACCAATGTACCCGAAATCAGGACGAGGTCCCCGGAAGGGTTCGAAGTTAAATTTACGAACCGGCACAGGATCACCCTCTTTATAATCTGTTACTTTTACACCATTCAAAACAACGATGGTTCTCGGTCCGTCTAAAGTGATTTCCATGGTATTCCATTCCGGACCCGGTTTGCCTGTTTTGGCTAAAGGTTTTGTCAGGGAATATAAAGTGGCTGTGTAATGATATTCATCTTCATCAGAGAGTTCAGGTTTATTATCAATCTGAACCTCGTAACCATAATGCACAGGCATCCACTCTTCACGTGGCTCAATCGGTATCCTGATAAAAACTCCTGAGTTGCTGTTGGTGTCGCGCATTTTAAAAACTACCCGGATGGTGCAATTTCCAAACTTCTCTCCTGTCCAATACAGCAAGCCCATACCTCCATGTCCCCTGATCAACCCATCTTCAACTGACATAGATCCTGGGCCGACATGCTTCCACCCGGTCAGGTCTTTTCCATTGAATAACTGCCTCCATTGACTTGTGTCTGCGACACTGGCCGATATGCTTGTTGTCAATACAAATAACAAACAAGCAGTCAGATTAAGAAGTAAAAAGGTTTTTGCAGATAAGATTTCTGAAAGAATCCTTTGCCTGTTGGTTAATTTTTTTTCCATATTTTTTGAATTTTATTATTAAGTAGTAGTTTTTCTTCTTATTGTTGCATTATTTACAATTGGTTTTGCCCAGAAGCTCAGACTCAGAATATAAGCTAAAGGTAAATATAATATCATCATTCCTGCCTGCAATCCGATCAGGTCTTTCAACTTGCCGATAAGCAATGAGAATATTGCTCCTCCGGCGATTGCAGTGCACAAGATTCCTGCAAACGAACCATGATATTTTGAAACGCTGTTAAGCGCAAGTGAAAAAATAATAGCATACATCACCGACAGACAAAAACCGAGAGCAGGAAAGCCAATCAAAGCAATTTCAGCTTTGCCGAAAAGTGTGAATGTCAATACTACTAAAGCGGTGCAAGCAAAAATGCGTAATACGATTTTACTGTCGATAACCTTTAATAAAACCAGTCCAAGAACGCAACCCACAGTCATCATACCCCAGAATAAACCAACAGTTGAGGCTCCTTCAACTTCTGGCTTAAAACCATGATAGGATCGCAGAAATTCGGAAATCCAATTTGCAATTCCCTGTTCTGTGCCCACATAGGCAAATATACCCAGGAAAAAAAGTATTACTGGTTTCTGCCTGAATAATTCAATATGCGTTTCCCAGGCGCCGACAATTTCATCCTCCTTGCGTATAACCTTTGGAAAACGAACAGAAAGAATTATTACCATCATAAGAAAACTTACAAAAGCAAAAATCCAATATATCGACACCCAGGGCAGTTGATGTGGTGTCAGATATGAAATAAAATTTATAAAAAATCCGTAATTGGTCTTTTGATCACTAAGATGAGTCACGAGAAACGAATATACAAACGGGCTCAGGAAAGAGGCAATTCCGAAAACCAACTGAACTATAACTGAATTAAATGCAAAATGCTCCTCCCCTCCTGTTACTCTGAGCAGAGGGAATAATGCAACCTGCAAAAGTGCCATTCCGCACCCAATAAGAAACAGAGAACACAGGAAAACCGGAAATACAGAAAAAAGAGAAAATAACAAGGCCCCGGAAAATGCAAGAATCCATGCAAAAACTAAACTTTTCTTTTCATCGTATTTCTGGACAATCATTCCGGAAGGAATTGACATTAAGGCATATGCAATAAAAAACGAAAAAGGAAGTAACCCTGTTAATGTTCCATTCAAAGCAAAACTATCACTGACATTCGGATTAATAGAGCCCAGAATATTAGTTAAGAAAGAAATGGCAAAGAAAATCATAAAAATAAGGATTACCAGAGAGTAATTTCGCTTCATAAATTGCATAAATGATTAATACTTTTAAGAAAGATTACGCGGATCAATGGTCACAGAATACCAAAGATGTTTAGCTTTTTCAGGATATTTCGAAGTGGACTGATTTCCCGGGTCTTTCCATTTTTCTTATTAAGTTATAAAATTAGTATTATTTGTAATAATATCAAATGAACCATTGTACCTTGAACCCTGAACCATTAAAGACAGTTTGGCCTTTAACAGAAAAAAGAATAAATTGCCACAAATGAAAACAAATGGAAAAACAATACTATTCTCTTGAACCTGTTGAAAGTAACAGAATGACCAAAATATTCCAGCTAACACTAGGCATACTTTGTTTTATAGTTGCAATAGTATGGGTGATCTTAAATATCAATGTACTTAAGTCCAACGGGGCATTATGGATTACAATCATTTTCCTGCTGGGATTTGGGTATTTCCAGATTAATGCTGGTTTCGGACGTGCAACCAGATTTATCGAAATCGGAACTGATAAAATCAGGCTTAAAAGAAATTCGCTCCTCTCTGTAACAGAAATAAGTACAGAAGAGATTGAAAAGATAGAAATGTATCCTCTGAACCTGATCTTTTTTAGGAGAAACGACAAAACTATTATACTCCGGTTTGGAACTACTTATACAGATAAGATTGATCCTATCAAAGATGGAATAATGAGTTTTGCTTCAGTAAACAGCATTCCTCTTGAAATAAAAACCGAAAATTTTTAAGCTATACTTAGCTCAATTTACAGGCTTAAGATTTTTTTCCAGATTTCCCTGTTAACTGGAATGCCATTTTTCTGGTTTGCTTTTCTTGTTTGAACAACATTCTCCCCCGGATAGCGGATTTTTGTAGATTCATTTTCAGGTTGTGATTTTTGTAGATCTTCGATGATTTGATGTATTGAATTACCTATCGAAGGAAAATTTTGAAGTTTTCTTATATCAATTGCAATAAAAACCTGTGACAAACTTTTTTCCTCCTTGCAACTGTTTATTTCATGGGTCGGTAAACCTCCTGAAAGAATTGATGCCAGGATATCAAGCAGTAAGGCCAAGCCTGATCCTTTCCAGTAACCAATGGGAAGAGTCCGCCACGTTTCAAGAATATCCCCGGGTTCTGTCGTCAGTTCACCCCGATTGTTGAACCCCCCCGGATAGGGAAGCTGCTTTCCTTCATTCATGTATGATTCCATTTTTCCATAGGAATACTGAGTCATTGCAAAGTCAAGAACTATAGCCTCATCCTGATAAGGTACTGCAATTACGAATGGATTATTTCCAAGCCTTGGATCTTTTGCCCCCCATGCTGGCATATTTGCACATGTATTAGTCCAGCCGATAAAGATATAACCTCTTCTTGCAGCTTGCCATCCATAGGTTCCTCCTCGCATCCAATGATTTGTATTTGCTATGGCAACCATACCTATTCCGTTTTCCTGTGCAATACTAATGGCTCTGTCAGTGGCAAAAACCGCATTCAGTGGACCCGGGCCCAGGTTTCCATTCCATTGTTGCAGCGAACCGGCACTGTGAATCAGTGATGGTTCGGCATTTGGATTTATATAACCTTCCTTTATATTATTCACAAACCTTGGAAAACGATTAACTCCGTGAGAATATACTCCCTCGAGGCTATTAAGAGTAAAAATTTCTGCACATTTTTCTGCCTTCTGTTCTGAGAAACCATGATTTAGAAGAATCCTGAAAAATTCAGATTTCATTTTATCTGAAGGTATTCTGATATTTTGTTCAGCTTTTGCCATAAGTAAGAATACCAATTATTATTGCGTTTATCAAAAAATCAAATCCATTAACCGCAAAGGGGGCCGACCGTAAAGAAATTGCCCTGTGGGCAATTTTAGGGAGGAGCCAGGCAGAAAGGGTGGCTTTCAGCAAAGATCGCAAAGGACTAAAAGGCATGGTTTTAACTTTGCGTGCTTTACGTTCTTTTCCACCGTAGCTTTAGCGGAGGTGGGCTTTGTGTGCTTTGCGGTTAAAATTGTTATTTTAAAACTACATCACCGAAATCCATGAACCAGTTCCAGTCCTTCAGCAGCATGTTATGAACCCCGTTTCTGATATGGAAGCCCACTTTACCACTCTGAACCTGTTTATTGAGGAGCGGCATTGTTTCTGGGATTTTTGAACCTGTTTTTAAGAGCTGAAATACCGGTACTGCATGATAAAGAGCAAGATATGAACCTCTCGGATCCCCCCAGAGATCATCACTTGCACAGTCAATATAAAGTGCACGTGGTGCAATAAGTGCTAAAAGCATATGCATATCAACCGGCATAGCATCCTCATTATTTGCCCACTGCTTATAGTTTGAACAAAACCAGTGAGGGAAGGCAGTGTTTATCCTGGCAACAGTTTCACCAAAACGACGCCGCGCCAATGCTGCGCCGCCACAGCCCGATTCGTTGCTTATCACAAGTGCAAAACGCTGATCCTCGGCCCCGGCCCACAAAGCAGTTTTTCCGCCTCGGGAATGACCTACAACTGCAACCTTTTTCTTATTAATAGCTCTATCTGTTTCGAAATAATCCATGCAACGGCTTGCACCCCAGGCCCATGCGGCAATGGTACCCCATGCATCAGCCGGACGAGCACCGCGGTCAAGGAGACCATGAATTCCATTCTTAAAGTCGTCGAAATTATCGGGATCCACATCGGAATTACTGAAGACTGCTATTCCATAACCTCTTGCGATTAACTCTTCCGCGGGCCAGAATTCACTTTTTATTTTCCTGGTAGGATCGGTATTCCCTGGTCCCCTGTTATCGATCAGCAGGAAAACCGGGACCGGTTTGGGTACATTATTTGGTACAAAAAGCGTAAGATGGATAACCAGCGAATTACCGCCGGCACTGATTTTAATATCAACCTGCTTCAGGGTGGCAGCTCCATTCATTGCTTTATTATCCATATTTACTACTTTAAAACTCTTCTGATAAGGTGTATGAGGTACTTTGCCATAAACATTTTCGCGGAAAAGCTCCAGAATTTCCTGTCGGCGAACCTTTGTCCAAAGTCGCGGAGTAATAACTTTTCGTCCATTAGCTGTGGTCAGGGCATCGGGCAAAGTGTAAGCCGGAACTTTTTCCTCGTAGTAATTGAATTCTGTCTGGTTTTTAGAAAGCTTTTCAACTATTTGCATTGATGCGCGCCAGCCTTCTTCAGTCTGAGCTTTTGCATCGACCATCGTAAAAGAAAAGGTTAAAACAGCCGCAATAAAAACTAATGATCTTATTTTCATATTCATAGCGATCAACATTAATAATTTATACTAAGCTTTGGTAAAAGTAATATACTGACTTCCTTTTAGTCCTCGATTAACAAACTGAAGTACAATACGAGTGACACCATCAGGCCAATAACGTTTTAAAGTAGCATCAGTAACTTCAATAAACTCTATTTTAGGGGTTACTAACTTTGGATTGTAAATCATATTCAGACTGAAACCATCACCATCAAACCTTAATAATCCGGGTTTAACCTGTGTAACTTTACAGTAGGTTATCATATTTGAACTAGTACCAGAACCGCTGATTCCTGTCAGCTCATATTTATCTGAAATGGTGAAGCTTTTCCCGCGAATCAGCGAATAACTGCGGATCCAGCTTTTCACCTGAGCTTCTTTTGGATAGGCACCAGCTATATCAGTCGAAAAAATAACTGTCTTACTATTTGCATTGAAAGTTGAATTCCTGGCTTTAAAATTGGCGCCCTGCATCTGATCAATCCCATTAATCACGGGCAGATTATGATAACCCGACTGCATGGTCCATATTTCGTAACGACTGGAACTGAATGTTCGGGCAGTATAACCCTCCCGTCCAAGATCAATCAGACAGGGCTTCCCATCAAAATACATTACACAGGAGCCGACATCATTATGATTGTGGCTTTCAGCATTAAATCCTCCCTTAGCTCCGAAGAAGAAACCGGTAAAGCTCCCTTCTTTATCGCGTGCTCCCCCAACCTCTGTTTCAGGTAGCCAGAACTCAGCGACAAGTGCTTCTTCTGCAACAGCAATAGTAATTTCATTCAACAGTACCAGGTCTTTAATCTGCTCACATATTTTCCCGGAAAAAGCATGCTCACCCCATTTATTAAGTTTTGCCATGTATGCACCAAATGACTGCATCATGGGATCTTTGATGGCTTTCCCATACAGGTAAACAGATGCAGGATTACCGCCCGTTTTTGCATCCGCATCAGCAAAATTGATAAAATAAGGAGCATGGATGTTAACCTTGTAGAAATATTTTCCGATGTTCTGAATAAGAGGATTATCATAAACATCAAATTTCCCGCTAGTTACTGTTTTCAGGACATCCAGGCTTTCGTAGAGTAAAGCACCTGCTGCACCCCAGTACGATGGGCCTTCATCACAACCACCGTCATCAAAATAGCCGTTGAGGAACTTGTCAAGTGAATTGATTATTTTTTGGACCTCTGCCTGTTTCCTTACAGGATCATCCTCCAGCAGAAGAAAACAGTTCAGCATATTATAATTAACCCAGGGATTCCAATTATTGGGGCGTCCTCCATTAAAACCCATATAGCCGAAATCAGTACGTTCAAAATATGGTTTAACCGCTTTGTTCATGATCTCCTGCTTTAGACGGCTTGAAATCAAAGGATGAACTTTATCAAACTCATCTTTAAACAGATACCATGTCCAGGACAGGTCGTTTGCAATTTCACCGACTCCAAGATCGACTGTTGGTTCATTAACATCTGGTAAACCACCCGGAGCTTTTTGAAAATAAAGATGTGCCGACCATCCCCACCATGTTTGTTCACTATAGTACCATACAGCATTGATTATCTGATCTATAAACCGGCCTTTCCCCTCAATAAGTTCTCCGGTAACTAGTGAATTAAGGGCTCTGCTGGGTGCAGAATAGGCTTCCTGTCTGCGGTCGCCTGATCTTATAAATTCAAGATAATCAGTTGCTTTAACTACAGGCCAGTCATAATCAAGGTATACTTCTGCACGTGAAATATATTCCTGTCTGAGATTTTGAGGAACACTTTCCCAGAATTGTCTGTTTTTATAATCAGGCAATTTATTCCACGAGTTATCTGTGATCAGAGCTCTTGCCAGGTCAATCTCTTTTGCTTCATTTACTAGAATATTCCTTTCTTTGATCTGAGCTTTAACTGATGCTGGGGTTAAAGCCAGAAACATAGTAAATGCAAAAAAAACCTTCAATAAAACCTTCAGATTTGTATTGAGTTTTCTCATTTTTCTGATTTTTGAAGTTTTATGATATTTTAAAATCTATTTATAAATTTATCAGTATATGCTTATCAGGGCATTATAATGTCATTCAATTGATAATCTTCTCCTGCAATTGTTTGTATTTCAATAGTTTTTCTACCATATTTTACTTTGCAAGTACCTCCGATTTTTGAATGAACTTTAGTGGTTGATGCCTTCCCATCTTTCCAATTAATGTCAATAACAAAGCCACCACGTGCAACCAAGCCTTTTACCTCACCATTCTTCCAGGCTGAAGGGAGAGCTGGTAGTAATTCGATAAAACCCTGATGACTTTGAAGCAACATCTCGGCTATGCCTGCTGTTCCACCAAAATTTCCATCAATCTGAAACGGAGGATGGCTATCGAAAAGATTATTAAGGGTAGATTTTTGAAGTAAACTCAAGATATGGTTATAAGCATTTTCACCGTTGTGCAAACGGGCATAAAAATTGATGATCCAGGCCCGACTCCAACCGGTATGACCTCCCCCCTGCGAGAGACGACGCTCAATGGTCTTGCCTGCGGCTTCATAAAGATCAGGCGTTTGAGGTGTTATTTGTGCAAGAGGATATAATCCCAACAAATGGGACATGTGACGATGACCAATCTCAACTTCTTCATAATCTTTAATCCACTCCTGGATTGTCCCTGATGAAGAGATCTTTACAGGTGGAAGTTTAGCTTGTGCTTCTTTTATTTTCTGAACAAGATCCGCATCAACTCCCAATAATGATGCTGCTTCAGTGTAATAATTAAAAACAGCATTCACGGTCTGAATATCAATAGTGGCAGCATAAGTTAGCTGAGCTGTCTCATTGCTGTCAGGGATCCGATATTTGTTTTCGGGAGAAGTTGATGGGTTAGTAACCAGATAACCTTCAGGTGAAGGGATTAAAAAACCAAGAAGAAATTCCGCAGAACCTTTTAATATAGGATATGCAGTCTGCTTAAGATAGTTTTTATCCCCTGTAAATAAATAATGTTCATAAATCGGGAAGGTCATCCATGGGCCGTTGGTAGGAGTTAATCCCCAAATGCCATCTGCAACCCCGGTTCTCCCGAATGGATCAGTTAAATGATGCATAGTCCATCCGTCAGTGCCGTACATTTCTTTTGCAGTTTCTCCACCCGGGACTGTAAGTTTTCTGACAAAATTCGCCAGAATGTCTACTGTTTCTGAGAGATTACAGACTTCGGCCGGCCAGTAATTCATCTGTAAGTTGATGTTGGTGTGAAAATCGGAGTTCCAGGGAGCATTCAGCTCCTTATTCCAGATGCCCTGTAAATTGGCAGGCAGCACAGCCGGATAACGTGAAGATCCCATTAATAAATATCGTCCGTAAGCAAAATAAAGTGCTATTAAGCCATTGTCAGCTTTTCCTGTTTTAACACGATCCAGGCGTTCATCAGTTGAAAGATAGGTTAGAGAATCAATTCCAAAATTGAGCGAAACACGGTCAAACAACATGCGATGCTCAGCAATATGAGGTTTTACCAGAGCATTGAAATCTAATTTCCTGATTTTATTAAGTATACCATCACATAGTGCAAGGGGATCAATGGTTTTATCCATATCAAGTAATTCAATATTGTAGTCTGTGGCTGCAGTCAGGACAATTGTGATCTTTGAAGCATCAGTAATACTAAGTGTATTATTTTCAACTGAAATTTTACCTTTATCAACATTAAACCGTGCTTCTGAGGCAAAACGGAGATGCTCGCCACCTGGGCCGCGCAAAGGGTCATCTTCATCTTTTACTTGTCCGGTGAGTAAGATGCGTCCATCGTCTGATATTTTTGTTACAGCATCTTTCTCCCGTTTTAATTCAAAAATTGCATTGATACGACCTTTATACAGGGCTTTGACCTCAATCACAATTGAGTTATCCACTGCAGAAGCAAAGATTTTTTGTGTGTAAGCCTGTCCGTTCACTTCATAAGCAGTAGTTGCAATTCCCGATTGAATATCGAGGGATCTGCGATAATTGGAAATATCTCCATTCCAACGGTAATTGATGCGCAAATCGCCCAGGGGTTGATAGGAACGAATCCGGGGAGGAGTTCCGATAAAATAATCAGTGGCTAGTTGTTCAGCTTTTTTATAATCCCCGTCGAAGATGGCTTGTTGCAAACCTGGCAGATTTGCCAGGGATTCAGGATTGTTGTTATTAATCTTTGATCCGGCCCATATGCTTTCTTCATTTATCTGTATACATTCGTTATTGGGGTCTCCAAAGACCATCGCCCCCAGCCGTCCATTTCCTACTGGTAAAGCTTCGTTCCAATTAGCTGCCGGTTGTTTATACCAGAGTTCTAATGGTTGATTTTGCTTTGAACAACTTAATGTACATATTAGCATTAAAAATAAAATAATTGAACTGTTTTTCATTTTAAAAATGTTGAATTACCCGGATTATGATTGTTTGTTAAATATACCTTATTTCAATGGAATTGATGTAATTTTACCCGGTATAAAACAACCATATGAAGCCACTCTATCTTAAATATGATAATTATTTTGAGTGCAGGCTTTGTCCACATTTATGTAAAATACCTGAAGGGAAGACAGGGATTTGCGGTGTAAGAAAAAACACAGGGAAAAAAATTGAATTACTTACATATGGTGTTCTTTCAGGTTATTCACTCGACCCTGTTGAAAAAAAACCGTTATACCATTTCTTCCCGGGCAATAATATACTTTCAGTAGGTTCTTTTGGTTGCAATATGCGGTGCGATTTCTGCCAGAACTGGCATATTTCTCAAAGGGCTTCTGATAGTTTTTCATCTGAATTCAGTCCTGAAAAACTTGCCAGGGATGCACAATCTTCTGATAAAAACATTGGAATAGCATTTACTTATAATGAACCGGTAATCTGGTTTGAGTTTATGAGAGATGTGGCCCGGAAGGTAAAAGAAAAGGGCCTGTACACAGCTATGGTAAGCAATGGTTATGTAAACATGGATCCTCTCACAGAGATTATCGGATTTATCGATGCCTTTAACATTGATCTTAAAGCATTTAATAACGATTTCTATAAGAAACTTACAGGCGCTGATATTGAACCGGTAAAGAATACTCTGAAACAGATAGCAAAAGCAGGCAAGCATCTGGAGATTACAACATTAATTATTCCGGGGAAAAATGATGAAAAGGTGGAAATGGAGATGCAGTCGAAATGGATTGCAGATGAGCTGGGCAAGGAGGTTCCTCTTCATCTGAGCAGATATTTTCCTATGTACAAAAGAGATGATCCGGCTACACCACAATCGACACTTAACAGGCAGTTTGATACTGCTTCAAAGTATCTGAAAAACGTTTATATGGGAAATACTATTTCAGAAGCCGGACAGAACACCATCTGCAGCAATTGTGGCTCTGTTGTCACAAAAAGATCAGGATACAGCACCAGGTTATTGAACCTCGATTCCGAGGGGAATTGTAGCAATTGCGGAAAACCTGTTTACAGGTACTTTACTTCTTCTTCGATACATCGCTGAGTCTGCCAAAGAGATTATCGATACCTGTAAAAAGATCCCTTTTAACGAGATGAAAATAAGTCTTTACAACCTTTTGATTATCACCTCTTTCCGGATTATTCACCCGTTTTATAAGGTCATTCCTCAGATTGACTGCGTCTGAAATGATACCAGAAACTTCATCAGCTTCAGTTTCAGGGTGAAGCCCGCCAAATGTAAAACAATCGGAGATCACCTCAAATATCAGGTAATCAATATTTTTTTTTAGTTTTCTAACACTTGCCATAAACCAGGGATGTGAATTGATGTGCCGACAAAGATAGAAAAATATATATCAGCAATATTAATGGAGTCCATTATTCATTGTAAACCTGCCGATACTCTCTTCTGCTTTTTTCAGATAAAGATGGCGCAAACGTCCAATAAGCGGAATCCGTACATCAAAATTAATGTCATCGATGCAATAAAACTGAAGAACCATCGGAGAAGTCCCGGTCATGAAAATAGCATCATACTCAGAGATTGAATCAACAGGAACACATTTGAATTCAATTTTAATCTGATTTTCACGGCAGATTTCGAGAATATGTTTTCTTGTGATTCCGTTGAGAACGGTCTTGTCGGGAGCAGTGGTCAGGGTATCTCCATTAAGAAAAAAAATATTTGATCTGCTCCCTTCAGTAACGCAGTTCTCTTCGTTCACAAGCAATGCCTCATAACCGCCTTCCAGAATTAGTTTATGATAGATCGATGAACGGAGTTTATGGTTTATCACCTTCGACTCAGGATCTTTTCTTTCAGCATAAAAAAGTATTCCTTTTACTCCTTTTTTATATTGGCCTTCGGAGGGATAAATAGGTTCAATAAAATAAATAAGGTAATTAGTCGATTCCTGATTATAATTAAAAACTATCTTGAGGTTAATCTCTTTTCTCTTTTCAGTTTTTGTGAGGTTAATAATATCCCTTCTTATTACTGTTGAATCAGCGAGATGCTCTTTTTGCTGAAGCTTTACACTTGACTCAAGACGTTCCATGTGGTCATGAAAAAATACAGGATTCCCCTTCACCATACGGATCACTTCATAAACTGAATCACCATCATAAACCAGCGAATTATCAAAAAGTTCTGCAGGCTGGAGTATCCCGTTAAGAACAAATTTCTTCCCGTAGCATTCATTCATGATCATCATTTTTGATAAAACAAAAATACAAACAATCGGACATTCTGCCCGCAATTCTGATTATATTCGTCATAACTATTTCAATCGGATTTCAATTCATGTATGCAATTGTCGATATTGAAACTACAGGAGGAAGCGCCAGGATCGAGAAGATCACTGAAATTGCTATTTATCAGCACGATGGGGAAATGATCACAGGTGAATTTATCACCCTCGTTAACCCTGAACGAAATATCCCTTATTTCATCACTAACCTGACCGGAATCACTAATGAAATGGTCGAGAATGCACCCCGGTTTTATGAAATAGCTAAAAATATTGTTGAATTTACTGAAGGTAGAACTTTTGTTGCACATAACGCAAGGTTCGATTATTCGTTCATCAGGGAGGAGTTCAAGTCACTGGGTTTTAACTTTAAAAGGAATGTAATTGATACTGTAACACTTGGCAGAAAGCTTTTTCCAGGTCACCGTTCCTATAGCCTTGGAAATATCTGTAAAGACCTGGATATTACGATTAATTGTAGACACAGAGCTGCCGGAGATGCCCTTGCTACTGTCAGGCTCCTTGAAATCCTCTTCGCAAAAGATATTGAAATTAATGGTCAGTCATCAAATCTTGTCAGAAACACAAGGATATCCAAACTGAATCCGAAACTTAACGTTTCTTTAATAGATGAAATTCCTGAAGGGCCAGGTATTTATTACTTCTACAACGAAAATGGGGATCTGATCTACATCGGTAAGAGCCGTAATCTCCAACAAAGAATCAGGACCCATCTTTCAAACAATACATCAAACCGGGCTATGGAAATGAGGGATATAATAGCCAACATTGACTGGGAGCTAACTGGCAGTGAACTCATTGCTCTTCTAAAAGAATCATCAGAGATTAAAAACAACAAGCCTGTTTACAACAGGGCTCAGCGCAGAACAGGTTTTCAATGGGGTATCTTCAGCTTTACTGATAAAAACGGTTATCTGAATTATTATTACGGGCAACTTAATTCTGATGATACTCCTCTTTCTGTTTTTACGTCAAAAGAAAGGGCAAAATCGAAGCTTCTGTCACTTGTGGAAAATTACCACTTGTGTCAGAAACTAACAGGACTTTACGATACCGAAGGCTCATGTTTTCATTATCATGTTGGTATATGCAAGGGGGCCTGCTGCGGACAGGAACCTCCTGATAATTATAATGAACGTGCAAGAAAAGCAGCTGAAGAATTTATATTTACCCGACGCAATTTTTTCATTATCGATAAAGGCAGGGAAGAGGAAGAACGAAGTGCTGTTAAAGTAGTTAACGGTAAGTATGCCGGTTATGGATACTTTAATATAAATGAGATGGGATTCGGATTAACAGCTGTTCATGATTGTATAAATATATCAAATGATAACCGCGATATTCAGGTCATACTGAAACAGTACCTTAAAAGCTATAAAATTGAAAAGATAATTGAATTCTGACGATCAAAACATATATGACTTGTATATATTACATAATACCATGCTATACATATTACCAAAAACCTAAATCATAAATCGTTAATCCTTGTTCTTTATTCAAATAATCATATTTTTGTTATAAGAACCTAATAATCAAAAAGACATGGCTGTTTTTACTAGAACAACAAAAAATCTGATCCTTAAAATTGATGAGTTTTTTGATAACATTGATCTGGGACTACTGGTATTCAGGGAAGGTGTAAAAGCATATCTAGATAAAGATATGGAAGCATTTAACAGGCATCTCCAGAAAGTAGAATCACTGGAAAGCAATGCAGACAAGCTTCAAAGATCGATTGAAAACGAGATGATTACTCACTCAATATTACCTCAGCACAGGGCAGAAGTCAGTTCGCTCATCGATAAGCTTGATGAGATTATTGATACCCTTAAAAGCTCCTTATATGAATTCAGCATTGAAATGCCTGACATCCCTGTCTCGTTAAATAACAATTTTATAAGTATCACGGAAGCATCAGTGTGCGCTGGTGAAGAGCTTATTCCGGCAGCCAGAGCCTATTTTAAGGCCCCCTACACAGTAAGGGAAAAGTTGCTGAAGGTCTATTACTTTGAAAGCGAAACTGACAAGATTTCCAGGAATACTACAAGGATCATATTCCAGGATATGAAAGAGTTAGATCTTTCACACAAAGCTCATCTGAGATATATCATTCATCATATTGAGAACATTTCAGATACGGCTCAAAAAGCAGCTGACCTGCTTTCGGGAATGGCAATTAAAATTGTAATGTAACCTGGGTTCTGGTTACTTGGTGCTGGGTGCTGGGTGCTGGGTGCTGGGTGTTTTAAAAATTTTTGAAACCAGGAACAAGGACCAAGCACCAGATACTCTGATTTGGGAATTCTTAAATATAACAAATTAATATTGGAATAAATGATCCTCTTCTTTCTTACTAGCGGACTCTTCCTGGGATGGTCACTTGGAGCAAATGATGCCTCAAATGTCTTTGGTTCTGCGGTTGGATCGAGGATGGTGAGTTTCAGGAAAGCCGCGGTGATTGCTTCTGTCTTTGTCATACTTGGTGCAGTTATCCAGGGAGCAGGTGCCTCCCAAACTCTTGGTAAACTAGGCGCAGTTAATGCTATCGGTGGTTCTTTTACAGTAGCCCTCTCAGCTGCTATAACGGTTTATTTAATGACCAAATTTGCTATTCCCGTATCAACAACCCAGGCTATTGTTGGAGCTATAATCGGATGGAATTTATTCACAGGAAACCAGACAGACAGCAAAACCTTATCACAGATTGTTATTACTTGGGTAGCAGGTCCGGTCATCGGAGCTGTATTTGCAATTTTTTTATACATCCTTCTTAAACAATTTAAAAAAAATGCGCGGATCCACCTTATACGATTTGAGTCATATATCAGAACGGGTCTCATCATTGTTGGTGCGTTCGGAGCCTATAGTCTTGGAGCAAATAACATTGCCAACGTTATGGGGGTTTTTATCCCTGCATTTAACTTGCAGGAACTAAATCTCGGGTTATTCACCCTCTCTTCAGCTCAGCAGCTCTTTCTTCTTGGTGGTCTGGCAATTGCAGCCGGAATAATTACTTATTCAAAGAAGGTAATGGAAGTGGTTGGCAGCAACATTGTCGAACTCTCTTCTGAAGCTGCACTTGTTGTAGTTCTGGCTGAGTCGTTAGTCTTATTCATCTTTTCATCTTCAGGTCTTTCATCAATATTTGTAAAAATAGGACTCCCTCCCATTCCAATGGTTCCCGTCTCCAGCTCACAGGTGATCATTGGAAGTGTCATTGGTATTGGGCTTTATAAAGGTGCAAGGAATATCAACTTCAGAATTCTACGCGAGATAGCAGTCGGATGGCTGGCTACACCTCTTTTTTCAGGAGTCTTGGCCTTTTTCTCACTATTCTTCATTAAAAACATTTTTGGTATTGATGTCGGAAGAAAAACCGAGACCGGCATTAATACTTCCATTCAGATTGGTACTGACACTGGCGGTGATGCAAATTTGTCGAATATATTACAATATCTGCTTCTGGGTCTGTTTGTTGCAGGGACAATTGCGATTGTATTGTATTATTTTCTTGAGAGAAAGAAAAAAATTGAGCTTCAAAAATCGGAGGAGAGGTTCTGGAAGAATATAAAATAATCTTTTATAATCCTGTAGTTAAGATAATTGGAAATCCATCTTTTCAATCGTATTATTTTTTAAAGACTATTATAATATGAATCATAAATATTACCTGGGAATCGACATTGGAGGAACAAAATGTGCAGTAATTGCCGGGATGGAGAATATGAAAATCCTCGATAAGATAAATTTCCCGACAGAAACACGAAAAGGTCCGGATCATGCTATAACCATGTTATTAAATGGAGCGCACCTGATAACTGAAAAGCTTGGATTACCAGGACTGAAGGCAATCGGAATCAGTTGTGGCGGACCTTTGGACAGCAAAAAAGGGATTGTTCTGTCTCCGCCAAACCTCCCAGGATGGGATAATATACATATTGTTCAATTATTTAAAGACAAATTTAATGTGCCAGTCTATTTGCAGAACGATGCAAACGCCTGTGCACTTGCCGAATGGAAATTTGGTGCCGGAAAAGGTACTGTTAATATGATTTTTCTGACCTTTGGGACAGGAATGGGTGCCGGAATCATCACAAACGGAAGATTATATTCCGGGACAAATGATCTGGCCGGTGAAGTGGGACACATACGGTTAGCTGATGATGGGCCCGAGGCTTATGGTAAAAAGGGATCTTTCGAAGGTTTTTGCAGTGGCACCGGAATTGCCCGCATTGCAAAAAAGATTGCTCTGGAAAAGCTTACAGCAAAGGAACATGTCTCATTTTGCAAAAATATTGATAGTATCGACAAAATAACCACCAAAGACATCGCAGAAGCGGCTGCAACAGGAGACAAAGTTGCACAGGAGATTTTCGAAATCTCAGGTAACTATCTCGGTAGGGCATTGTCAATCCTTATCGATATACTTAATCCGGAAAAGATAGTCATTGGAAGTATTTATACCCGCTGCAGACAATACATTGAACCAGCCTGTCTGAAAATAATTGAACAAGAAGCTCTTGAACCGGCGAGAGTCGTTTGCAAAATAGTTCCTGCAGCTTTAGGCGAGCAGGTAGGCGACTATGCCAGTCTTAGTGTTGCAATGATTCCAACTGAATAGAAGTGCTTATAAAATCCTTAATAAAGGTTACTCGGCTTTAAACCAATATGATAAACAACAATTCAACATGAAGAATATTAGCAGATCAAAAGGAAGGAAAGTCATTTCGCGCAGGACTTTCGTAAATCGTTCAGTAGCAGGTACAGCAGCAATTGCTATGGGGCCTTTAACAAACCTGATAGCTCCTGATGAAAAACAGAATGGTACATGGCCTGCCAATGCCCGGAAATTCAGGTTTCACATGATCGGGCAAGCCCATATTGATCCTGTATGGTTATGGCCATGGTCTGAAGGCATTTCAATTGTTCATAGCACATTCCGTTCGGCTCTTGACCGTATGAATGAGACAGCTGACTTTACATTTACCGCAAGTTCGGCGCAATTCTACCAGTGGATCGCCGACAACGATCCTGCAATGTTAAAAGAGATACGTAAACGTGTTGATGAAGGACGGTGGAATATTGTCGGAGGCTGGTGGGTGGAACCTGATGTGAATATTCCAGGTGGCGAGGCTTTGGTAAGGCAGGGGTTATACGGACAGTTAACACTTCAACGCCTGCTTGGCCGGCGCGCAACGGTTGCTTTTAATCCGGATTCTTTTGGTCATGCAGGTACTTTACCTCAGATATTTAAATCACAAGGCATGGAGAATTATGTATTTATGCGACCCATGCCGAAAGAAAAGACCCTTCCTGCTGACCTGTTCTGGTGGGAAGGAACAGATGGCACGCAAGTACTTGCTTACCGTATCCCGATCAGTTACAATGACAGAGCATCGGTCAAAGCCCGTGTGGAGCAGGTATTGACCCAGTTAAAGGATCAACCGATGAAGAGTTTCATGACATACTACGGAGCAGGCGATCACGGTGGAGGCGCAACAAAAGAAAATATCAGTTCCATTGGTGAATTACAGGCTGAAAAGGGTGCACCAACTGTTCTTTTTAGTACCCCGGAGCGCTATTTTAAGGAGGTTCGCAATGAAACAAATCTCAAGCTTCCTGTTGTAAAGGACGACCTTCAGCATCACGCTGTGGGTTGTTATACGGCTGAGTCGGAGATCAAAAAAAGCAACAGGCTTTCAGAAGCAGCTCTGATCACTGCAGAAAAAATAGCTGCAATTGGTTCAATAGTCTGGGGATTCAATTACCCCAGGTCCGAATTTACATCAGCATGGCAGCGCGTGTTATTTCTGCAGTTTCACGACAGTCTGGCCGGGACCTCAGTCCCGGAACATTCACAAACTGCACGCGAAGGATTCGGTTATGCAATGGATATAGCCCACCAGGCTATGTATATGGCTGCTCAGAAGCTCGAATGGCAGGTTGGTGCAGAGGATCCGGCTTCACAGTATCTTCTGATCTTCAACCCTCATGCATGGGAAGTTACAGGGAGTTTAGAATATGATTTCAATTGGGATCTACGTAATCCATCCCGGGTGGAAGATGAAAACGGGAATCCATTTTCGCATCAATGGGCAGCTGGCTCTACTGAGACAGGAAGCCGTAAAAGACTCATTGTCAGAACTTCGGTACCAGCTTTTGGTTATCGCCAGATAAGGCTGAGGGAAGATAATACAACCCAATTAATTTCTGGTGTCAGGGCAACAGAAAATAACATGGAGAATGAGTTCCTGAGGGTAAGTTTTTCTACTTCCGGTACAATAGGAATTTTTGATAAGGAAACCGGAAAAGAAATTTTCTCCGGCGGGGAAGCCGGCTGCAGAGCAGTAATTATTGATGATCCGAGCGATACATGGAGCCATGACATAAAATCATTCTCCAATGAGACAGGTTATTTTGGTAATGCCACCATAAACATTCTTGAAAATGGTCCTATGCGTGCCTCAGTAAGGGTAATCACTAAATATGGTGCTTCAACACTGACAATTCACTGGATACTTTATGCAGGAGTGCGTAATCTTGAGGCTAAGGTTTCTCTTGATTGGCATGAACAACTTAAGATGCTTAAGTTTTCATTTCCTGTTGATATAGAATCACCATCTGCAACATATGAAATTCCTTATGGATTTATAGCTCGTGACACCAATGGAGATGAAGACCCTGGTCAGCGATGGATAGATCTTACAGGTAAAAAGAATGGAAGCACATATGGTCTTACAGTTATCAATGATGCTAAATACGGTTATAGTGTTGCCGGTAATGATATGCGTATCTCTATCGCCCGCTCAGCTGTATATGCTCATCACAATCCAAGGGTCCTTGATATGAAAGCTGAACATATATGGCAGGACCAGGGGATACAAACCTTTCGGATGTTACTTGTTCCGCATAAGGATACCTGGCAAAAAAGCAGCATTGGCAGGATCGCTGAGGAATTCATTGCCCCGGCAATAGCCATTTATCAGGGGATACATGGAGGATCAATGGCTAAGGTGGATTCATTTCTCACTGTCGACCCACAGAATATAATTATTTCAGCCATAAAATTGTCGGAAAATGACGATGATTTGATTTTACGGTGCCTTGAAACAACAGGTCTTCAAACTTCTGCAGCCATTGATCTCCGGTTTGCAAACCGTAGTTGGAAAGGTAATTTCCGCCCATGCGAAATAAAGACACTACGGATGAACCTCCGGACAGATGAAATAAAAGAGGTCAATCTGTTGGAGGAGTAAAGGTTGAATATTTGTTATTTGTTATATATAAGAAGATGAGTAAGATAATTGAAGATATACGGAAGGATTTGATTAAAAACGCCGATGAAAAAATCGGAATTAGCGGGTTGAAGTTTTTCAAAGAGAGTGTTAAAATCCATGGTTTGAAATCAGCGACTGTAAGCCAGATTGCCAAAGAATATTTTAAAAAGATCAAAGGGATAAAAAAATCAGAGATTTTTGACTTATGCGAAGAACTCTGGCAATCAGGTTATATGGAAGAATCATTTATTGCCTGCAACTGGTCATATTATGTACATAAGGACTATGAACCCGGCGATTTCATGATCTTTGAAAGATGGGTGGATAAATATGTAAGTAACTGGGCATCATGCGATACTCTGTGTAACCATACGGTAGGTTCCTTTATTGAAATGTACCCTGACAGAATAGCTGAGCTCAAAAAATGGGCGAAATCACTGAACCGCTGGACGCGCAGAGCTTCGGCAGTTTCGCTTATAGTACCTGCAAGAAATGGCAAATTCCTGAAAGACATATTTGAAATTGCTGATATACTGCATGCTGACAAAGATGATATGGTCCGGAAAGGTTATGGATGGATGCTTAAATCAGCAAGTCAGGCTTACCAGAAAGAGGTTTTTGATTATGTATTTTTGAAAAAAGCAACCATGCCGAGGACATCTTTAAGGTATGCGATCGAAAAGATGCCAAAAGAGTTAAAAGCCCGGGCAATGGCAAATTAGTGTTTTCTCTTTCTTACATTTGTGCATATTAATGAGTAATTTAAGATTATGATGAAGGGTTTTTTATATACTGTAATCACCTTAGCTTTTCCTGCCCTGATATTTTCCCAGGACAGGATAACGGGAAGGGATTTTGCCACAAGGTCGGAGGTTATCGCTCAGAATGGTATGGCAGCAACAAGCCAACCACTAGCTACACAGGTAGCGCTGGATATTCTTAAAAAAGGAGGTAATGCTATTGATGCCGCTATTGCAGCTAATGCTGTGCTTGGAGTTGTTGAACCCACAGGATGCGGTATCGGAGGTGATTTGTTTGTCTTAATCTGGAGTGCCGACAAAGGGAAATTATACGGTCTGAATGCAAGCGGAAGATCTCCCCGTTCGCTTAAGCTGGATTATCTGAAAAACAACGGTTATGAGTTTATTCCTTCGTATGGTCCGCTTCCTGTTTCAGTTCCCGGATGCGTTGATGGGTGGTTCGAAATGCATGATATGTTCGGACGTCTTCCTATGATGGAAATTCTGCAACCAGCCATTAACTATGCCAGGGATGGATTTCCTGTCACGGAGGTAATAGCCTACTATCTTGACAAAGGAACTCAGCTCCTTAAAGACTACCCTAATATTAAAGAAACATATATGCCGGGAGGAAAGTCTCCTGCCAAAGGTGAGATCTTTAAAAATCCTGATCTCGCAAATACTCTTGATAAAATTGCGAAGGGTGGTAGAAATGAATTCTACAGGGGCAGCATAGCAAAAACTATAGATGCTTTCATGAGGTCGCATGGCGGCTTTATCACATATGACGATATGGCACGTCACAACTCCGAGTGGGTTGAGCCGGTAAGCTCCTCCTATCGTGGCTATGATGTCTGGGAACTTCCTCCAAACGGGCAGGGAATTGCTACTCTTCAGATACTTAATATCCTTGAAGGTTTTGATATTGCTGCAATGGGCTTTGGTTCAGCAGATTACATCCATGTTTTCACTGAGGCTAAGAAACTGGCATTTGAAGACAGGGCAAAATTTTATGCTGATCCTCGCTTCAGCAGTGTTCCGGTCAGCCAGCTGATTTCAAAAAAATATGCTGCCGAACGTCGGAAACTTATTGACCGTGAGAAAGCTGCGAAGATTTTCGATCCTGGTAAAGCGGAAGCCGGAAATACAATATATCTGACAGTTGCAGATAAATACGGGAATATGGTTTCCCTGATACAGAGTAACTACCGGGGAATGGGTTCGGGAATGTGCCCTACCGGCCTTGGTTTTGTATTGCAGGACAGGGGCGAAATGTTCAGTCTTGCCGAAGGACATAATAATGTTTATGCCCCCGGGAAAAGACCATTTCATACAATTATTCCTGGTTTTATTACCCGTAATGGCAAACCATGGATAAGCTTCGGAGTGATGGGGGGAGATATGCAACCCCAGGGTCAAGCACAGATTGTTGTAAACCTCATCGATTTTAAAATGAACCTGCAGGAGGCTGGAGATGCCCCGAGGATACATCATATCGGATCGTCAGAACCAACAGGAGAGCAGATGACCGATGGAGGGATCCTTCTTCTCGAAAACGGATTCCGGTGGGAAGTTATTCAAAAGCTTCTGAACCTTGGACACAGAGTTCAATGGGATCTGGGTGGTTATGGCGGATACCAGGCAATTATGCGGGACGATAAAAACAAGGTATGGTTTGGGGCATCCGAATCTAGGAAGGATGGTCAGGCGGCAGGGTATTGATATTGTAAATTATGCCTTTCGAAATAAAACAAAAGAGAGATCGAGGTTCTATAAAATATTAACATTTAATCTTTCATATTATGGCTGCAACAAATGAAACCCTTATCCAGCAGGTATTTCAGGAAATGTTGAAGTACAAACCTTCGTTACAGAAAATGCTGGTTACTGATGAAGAGGAAGAAGAAACCCTTGATTCGCGCTTCCTTGGTGACATCATTATTAAGAGCTTTCCCTGGCCGATAGGTGTTGAGCTAAGAAGGTTGTTTTCTGCATCCATGCGACAGCTTGATCGATTACGACTCGACCAGATATTTAAAACTATTGAACGTAGTATGCAATTCATAAGTTTCGTAATGATTTGTCAGATTTGGAAAATCAAAAAGGAAAGTAAGTTTGATATACCAGAAAATATGGGAAAGGAATTTCATTCCAGGTTATCTGTTTTAACGATGGGTAATTATACGTGGCTCATAAGGGCTATTGGTAACTTACTGCAGGATAAATCTATTCCCTGGTTCATGCCGGAGATGGGAGTTAATTTCGACAGAAAGTTTTATGCAGCATTGGATTTCTGGGTACCCGAAAGAAATGAAATTGGTCATTACCAGATTAACCTGACGCATCAGGAGATTGAGAGACGTTGTGTGGAATATGAGGAAAAACTCACTTATATACTTCAGCGTATTGCTTTTCTTTGCAAGTACAAACTCGTTTCTATCCGGGAGATAAAGGTCATACACCCGAAAAACCAACCGGCAAGATTTAACCATATAATTGATCTACTGAATAGTTCTGACTCCGATTTCAAAGCTCAGGAGCTTGAAGAACAATCCTATGCTGAAAGTCATTCAGTCTTACTTATGAAATCACTCAAGACCCTTGATGAATATCTGAACCTCTCCCCTCTCATTATTGATACCAGCTCAGAGATAATCGACGACAAAGAAAAATTTGATATCAAAAAAGACATTTTTATGTACACAAAGTTTCAAAACGACCAGTTGATGTATATCGGAACCGAAGTAACGGAGAAATGCGATCTGCGGAGCTTACATAACTATCCTATATTAGTTTTACAGTTCAGGGATATGATGGACACATTTCAGAAGTTAAAATAGTCTTTTTATCTTATAATTATATAAGTATGAAATCACCTTTCAAATTTCTTGACAGCTTCACCAAAGAAGACCGGGCAATATTCTTTGGCCGTGAAAAGGAGATTGAAGAGTTATATCATCGTATATTCCAAAGTAAAATAATGTTGGTTTACGGTGTTTCCGGAACCGGCAAATCTTCTTTAATTCATTGTGGGCTTGCAAACAAGTTTCAGGAGACAGACTGGCTTCCGCTTAACATTCGTCGGGGCAAGAACATCCTTGAAAGTCTGTATGCGGCAATTATTTCTGCCTCACTTACACCAAAATCAGATTATTCATTATCTGAAATTCAGTTTAAGAAGAATGTCAGATCATTGTATCTCGATCACTACAAACCCATATATTTCATTTTTGATCAGTTTGAAGAGCTTTTCATCTTTGGATCCAAAGAGGAGAAACTAACATTTGTTCATGTAATAAAATCTCTGATTGATTCAGATATCCAATGCCGTTTCATATTTGTAATGCGAGAGGAATACATGGCAAATGTTACTGAATTTGAAAAATATATTCCGGTTTTCTTTTCAAACAGAGTACGGATTGAAAATATGGATCACAATAATGCAATAGATGCAATAAAGGGTCCATGTAAGATTTTTAATATCAACGTCGAACAAGGTTTTTCAGAAACTCTTATAAAAAATCTCAGCCCTGAAAGCCTGGATATTGAATTAACCTATCTTCAGGTTTTCCTCGACAAAATTTTCCGTTTAGCCTTAGCAGAACAAGCAAACAAGAAAAGTGATAAGCAGGTTTTATCATTCACTCTTGAGCAACTTCAGAAAATTGGAAATGTTTCAGATCTCCTTGGCAGCTTCCTGAATGAACAGATTTCCCTGCTGAATGATCCTGATACGGCCCTTGCAGTCCTCAAATCATTTGTTTCAGTAAAAGGGACAAAAAGGCAAATGAGTCTGGATGACGTTAAAGAGTATGCACAAACTTTAGGCAAACCTATTGAAGATTCAGTTCTTCTTGAGCTGTTACAGAACTTTATTAATCTGCGCATTCTCCGAGACAAGGATCAGCATGAAAGATATGAACTCAGGCATGACGCTCTTGCTACCAAAATATATGAAAAGATTTCAGTTGTAGAAAAAGATATACTTGAGATTCGGCAATTCATAGAAGATGGATGGCATAACTGGGAAAAGCGTGGAATTTTGCTTTCTGCAAATGATCTGGAATATATTGCACCTTATGAGAGCAGGCTGTTTTTATCATCTGATCTTCTAAATCTGATTTCACAGAGCAAAAACCAATTAGAAAAAGTTAAAAGGAAGAAAAGAAAGATTTTTATCGCATCAACTATTATTTTACTTTTTGTTTTTGCAGGTTTTACTATATGGGCATTAATTGAAAGAAAAGCCTCTAAGGTTCAGGAAATTATCGCAAAAGCAAATTATTATAATGCTCTTTCCAAAGAGCTTGTAAATAATGACGCTACTAAAGCCTTAAGAATTGCTGAATATGCATGCAAACTTGAACCTTCAGAGAGTAACTATCAGAATCTGGTTAATATTTATTCAGGTAATGAATTCTATTTCAAATATTTACCGACCAGGTCTATGAACGTCAGCAACTTTAAAGTACTAAATCAAACAGGAAATATTGCAATCAAAGTAAACAATAAAATTTTAATACTGAATCCGCAAGGGGAAATCATACGGGAAACAGATTTTGAATTACCACAAGGTTTCTTATTTGATATCTCACCGGATGAAAAGTATTATCTGATATATTTTAATAGTTTAGTTAATCATCCTTTAAGAGTTTATGACTCATCAGGGAAAGTAATTAATGAAATATTAGTCAAGAATTTGTTAAAAGCTAATTTCTTACCTGATTCTAAAAAGTTCTTAATGGTTACGTACCAAAGTGACCTTAGAAAATTATTACTATGTTCACTTAAAGGTGATGTTACTGAAATAAAAGAATCGTTACCGTATGGTTATATAATTGAAAGCAATTCACAAGACAGCATTTATTATTTAACATACACTGGAGATATGCATCTATGGATTCCAAATAAAGATAAATTAACTAAAACCAGATTAAAGATTGCTGGTTCTGAAAGTATCTACGGGGGCAAATTTATTTCTAAAGATAAAATTGCTTATCTGTCAAGTCGTGATACTTTACGAATAGGTGATATGGATGGAGTTGTTTATAATTCCTGGTTTGTGGGTGATATTGAGAATTCTGGTTTCGATCAACTAATATTTTTAAATGATCTGAAACTACTTTGTACAAGTAATACTAGAGTAATTAAATTATGGAATTTAAATGGCCAAAATATCTCAAATTTAAAAGTTAGTAATGAATCAAATTTAGTTCAGTATCACAGTTTTTCAAACCAATTGCTCTTTCTCCAGAATAATAAGGTTAATTGTTTCTCACCAAATAAAATTAACGATGAATTGGTGCTGAAGAAAGAAAATAAAAAT
>JBGOZX010000027.1:0-33748 GCA_041480425.1 Bacteroidia bacterium | reverse complement strand
GGTACAAATTTAAATATTTTTTAGAATCCATATTGACTGTTATCAGCATTAATTCTCAATTATCAGCATTTATATCCAGTTTAGTTCAAATATTTCTATCTTACTTATATTTTACAGGATTAAAAATTAATAAAATCCTGATAATATTAATATATCCAATTCAATGATTAAATTTACATAAGAACAAGGATTTGTTAATTAATTAATATTCAGTAATATGAGTGGCTTCTTTGGTGTCATTTCAAAAACCGACTGTGTTGAGGATGTATTCTATGGAACAGATTATCATTCTCATATGGGAACAAAACGGGCAGGTATGGTTTTTATTGTGCCACAAAAAGGATTCCGCCGGTCAATACATAATCTTGAAAATGCTTATTTCAGAAATAAGTTCGAAGATGAACTAAGCAGTTTTAAAGGAAATTCGGGACTTGGAATAATCAGTGACACTGATCCCCAACCTATTTTATTTAATTCACATCTTGGCCGGTTTGCCATTGTAACTGTAAGCAGACTGGTAAACCTGGAAGAGCTTGAAAGCAGATTTCTGAATAATAGAAACCACTTCACTGAAAACTTTGAGGGAAGTATTAATCCAACTGAAGTTGTAGCTAACCTTATATGTGAAAAAGACAATTTTGTTTCCGGGATTGAAAATGTGTTTGATAGCATAAAAGGATCATGTTCGATACTTATACTTACTGAAAACGGTATAATTGCAGCTCGCGATAACCTTGGCCGAACCCCAGTGGTAATCGGCAAGAAAGAAGGAGCTTTTGCTATAGCTGTTGAGACATGCTCTTTTCCAAATACCGGATTTGAAATCGATTATTATTTAGGGCCGGGGGAGATTGTTCATGTTACATCTGATGGTTTCACTCAGCTGCGTAAGCCAGGGGAAAAGATGCAGATTTGTGCTTTTCTCTGGGTTTATTATGGCTATCCGCCTTCATATTATGAAGGAATAAATGTAGATGAGTGCCGTTACAGGTGCGGTGCTGCTCTGGCCCGAAGAGATTCGGTCAACGCCGATTTTGTTTGTGGAATTCCTGATTCAGGTGTCGGACATGCAGTCGGATATGGCAATGAAAAAGGAATCCCATACAAACGTGCTTATTCGAAATATACCCCTACATGGCCACGAAGCTTTATGCCACAGAACCAGGAACAAAGAGATCTTGTGGCTAAAATGAAACTTATCCATAATAAAGCTGTTATTAAAGGTAAAAGGATGATATTTCTTGATGACAGTATTGTAAGGGGCACGCAGTTAAAGGATAATACAATTGATCTGCGCAAATCAGGAGCGACTGAAGTTCACATGAGAATTGCATGTCCACCTCTTTTATTTCCCTGCGAGTTTCTTAATTTTTCACAATCACGATCTCCAATGGAACTTGCTGGTCGTAAAGCAATTCTTAAACTTGAGGGAAAAGCAGACGATGTAAGGGAATACTCTGATCCTGATTCAGAAAAACATAAAAAGATGGTGGCAACAATTGCAGAAACCCTCGATCTGGATACCCTTATGTACCAGCGTCTTGATGATCTTGTTGAAGCAATTGGGCTGTCAAAAGAAAAATTATGTACACATTGCTGGGATGGCACAGGATATTATTAGAACAGAAAATCAATTTTTTTGCCCCGGCCCTAATTTGCTTCGCTGAAGCTATGCGAAAGCGAAGAAGGGAAAAAATTGATTTTCATCTCACGTTTCAGGGATGGGGTATTTGAAGAAAATCAATGTTATAAAATATATCAATAAACCAAGAAGAAAAATGAAATACATTGGTGCCCATGTAAGATTTTCAGGAGGTGTTGAAAATGCTCCTTTGAATGCAAATAAGATCAGTGCAATGGCTTTTGCCCTGTTTACAAAAAATCAGAGACAATGGTTTTCAAGTCCGTTATCCAAAAAAAGTATAAAAGAATTCCGGTCAAATTGCGAAAAACTCGATTTCAAACCATTTCAGATACTTCCGCACGACAGCTATCTGATTAACCTCGGGCATCCCGAAATTGAACCATTGGAAAAATCAAGGACCTCATTTCTAGATGAGATGCAACGGTGTGAACTGCTTGGTCTTGACAAACTCAATTTTCATCCCGGAAGCCATCTTAACACAATAGGTGTTGAAGAATGTCTTTCAAGAATTGCAGACTCTATTAACATTACTCTCGGGAAAACAAAGGGAATTATTGCAGTAATTGAAAATACCGCAGGGCAGGGAACAAATCTTGGGCATACCTTTGAACAGCTAAAGTTTATAATCGATAAGATTGAAGATAAATCAAGGGTAGGGGTTTGCATTGATACATGTCATGCATATACTTCCGGGTACGACATTAAGACTGCCAAAGGATTTAAAGAAACATTTGAGAAGTTTGATAAAATAATTGGTTTTGAATATCTCAAAGGAATGCATCTGAACGATTCCAAAAAAGACTTTGGAACACGGGTTGACAGACACGAAAATATCGGAACCGGATTTCTCGGGGAGGAGACTTTCGAAATAATTGTTAACGATAGTCGCTTTGATAATATGCCCCTTATTCTAGAAACTCCTGAAGAATCATTATGGGAAGAAGAGATTAAAAAGCTTTATTCACTTATAAAGGTGTAAAAAAATAGTCATTACGCGGAGATTCTCTCCGGATGCACAGAGGATTATTCATTAATATTTTGTCTGCAAAGATCTGCGAGATCTGCGGGAGAAAAAATATAAGTTCCCCTCAGATTACGCAAATTTATGCAGAAACTCCTCTGTGTAACTCTATGTAACAAAAAAAGATCGTACAAAAACCAATCTTAGCTGATTATTTTGGTAACAATAAGCTTTTGAATTTCAGGACTTTTGAGTTTTTCATTCGTAGCTTTATAACCAATCCGGAAAACTTCTTCTGCTTTTTCGGGATCAAGTATCTTATAATTTTTTAATTCAAGGGGAGCAATAAACAAATCAAACCTTTTAGCTTTTTCCATAACCTCTTTTGACATACTTAACATAAAGGTTCGTTCTGCAATTTGAGCTAGGCTTGTAACGGTCTCTTCGTAGCCTGTGGGATTAACAAAAGAGCCGATCAGAAAGTTGCATTTGTCTTCAATAGGTCGTATGGGCAGGTTATCCAGCACTCCTCCGTCAACATAATGTATTTTATTGATTATTACAGGTTTAAAAAGAACCGGGATGCTTGCTGATGCGATTACCGGATTAAGAAGTTCTCCTTCGGAAAAATACTCAACCCTTCCATTATTAAGATCAGTAGCAGTTACAAAAAGCGGAATTTTAAGATCTTCAAATTTTTTTGCATGAAGATTATCTCTCAAAATGCGGACAATCCCCGAGATTTGAAGCAGTCCTTCCCTGGGTACTGTTGGCCTGATATAATGTAACCTGCTGTTTGAATTCATTAGTTTCATGATCTCTTTTGGTGTATATCCATCGGCATATAGAACACCAACAAGAGCTCCTGCGCTGGTCCCAGAGATCACATCAGGGAAAATATCAGCCTCGTTAAGTGCCTGTAAAACACCCAGATGTGCAAAACCTCTTGCTCCGCCACCACTAAGAACAACCCCCACCTTAAATTTCTTTTTTGACATGGATAACTAATTATACAGATGACTATCAAATGAAGTTTAAAAGTAGTTTAATATTGAAGAATATAATAATACCAGTGATTACTGATAGTACAACTTTTAAAAAAGTTCCGTTGACATATTTTCCCATAACCTTTTTTGACGAGGTGAGATACAATTGGATTATTACAGTAAAAGGAAGTTGAATACTTAAAAATACCTGTGATAAAACAAGGCCTTTATATGGATCAGTGATAAAAAATATAATAATCAATGCTCCCAGAAGAGAAATTATAACACCTGTACGGGTATGATTATCCTTAATATCATAAGGCTCCTTATACATCCCTGAAACAATTGAGCCTCCGGCTATTGCTGAGGTGATTGCTGAAGCCACGCCGGAAAAAAGCAGTGCAATGGCAAAAACAACTGATGCATTTGATCCAAGGAAAGGAGCAAGAAGGCTTTGAGCCTGTCCAAGCTCTACAACTTTTATTTTATTATTAAAAAAAGTTGCTGCTGCAAGTATAATAATTGCACTGTTTATTGCCCAACCAACAACCATTGACAACAGGGTATCTGCAAATTCAAATTTCAGCTGTTTTCTGATAACCTTTTCATCCTGAAGATTCCACTGGCGGCTTTGAATAATTTCCGAATGAAGAAACAGGTTGTGCGGCATCACTACTGCACCTAAAATGCTCATAATTAATAGCATAGAGCCTTCAGGAATTGAAGGTTTTATCCAGGCCTTTCCGGCAGAAATCCAGTCGACATCAATTAAAAACAACTCATATAAAAAAGATAAACCTATAATTGAAACAAATCCTATGATCCATTTTTCAGTTTTCCTGTAAGAATTTGTCAATAACATAATAACAATAAAAATAGTAACCAGCATGGCGCCGATTTTTACAGGAACATTGAATAACATGTTTAGAGCAATAGCTCCTCCAAGGATTTCTGCAAGCGAGGTTGAGACTGAAGCCAGCACGGCAAAGGAGAGAATAGGCTTTGAATACTTCGGGTTAATATAAATTGTTGCAGCCTCGGAAAGGCAAAGACCGGTTGCAATACCTAAATGTGCAACGTTGTGCTGCAAAATAATAAGCATAATAGTCGATAAAGTCACAATCCATAAAAGAGTATATCCAAATTCTGAACCAGATGCAATATTTGATGCCCAGTTACCCGGATCAATAAACCCAACAGTTACCAGCAATCCTGGTCCTATATATTTAAATATTTCGAGGGCCCCGAATACGGGCTTGTGATCTTTACTTTTGAGATCTTTGAAAAAACGGATTGGATTAAACAGGGATTTAAGTTTCAGCATTTTACATGATTCAAAAACCTGATTACAAAGAGTTCTTTTCTTCCTGTTATCATTATAACAAATATAAACAATGATTAACGAAAATCATAAGTGTCATTTACCTGACACAACTCTTTATTAATTGCGTAAATTTGATGTTTAAAGTAATTTTTTTAAGAATAAGACAAATCATTTATGCAGTACCTGCTAATAGCTTATGACGGAACCGATCCGGGGGCTCAGGAAAGGAGATTAAAAGCCAGGCCGGAACATTTAGAAAAGATCGGTAAACTAAAAAGAGACGGAGAATTTCTTTTTGGAGGTGCAATTCTGGATGACAATGCGCAAATGATCGGGTCGATGATTGTTTATGATTTTCCCCACCGAGCTGCACTTGAGGAACGGCTTAAAGTTGAGCCGTATGTTACCAAAGGAATCTGGAACAAAATTGAAATAAAACCTTTCCGTCTGGCAAAAATTGAATAAATTTTTCATGAAAATTGGCGACTTAAATCCTGCTGTGGATAAGAAGATCCTGGTTTTATTGGCAGGCATGATGTGGTGTGGAGTAGGGGTGATGCTGGTAAGCTTTGCCGTTTCCTGGTTGTCGCAAGTTGAAGGAGGAAGACGAGTTTTGTTTTATTCAGCAGGATTTCTTACAGCAATGCCAATTCACCATTTTGGCTTTCTTAAAATTGCGGATAAGAATCTTAACAGGTTATTACCCCTGACGGAAAAAAAATGTGTATTTTCATTTATGACATGGAGAAGCTATCTTATTGTTCTGATAATGGTTTCAATGGGAATTGCCTTACGACATTCTGCGATACCAAAACAGTATCTTTCAATACTTTACAATGGTATTGGGTTGGCTTTATTCCTCTCAGGCCTCAGATACTTCAGGTTCTCCTTTAAACTTTTACAGTGAAAACACCTTAATTATTATATTTTGGAAGTTAAATAATCATTTAAAGCAATCATTTATGAAAAAACTAAAGATTCTTATTCCTGTGTTGTTTGTAACGGCTATTCTCTTTGCACAGCAGACCAGGCAGCCTAACTTACCTTTTAAAATGGAAGAATTAACCTCTCCTCAGTTTGCAAAAGCAGTAGAACTTTCTGGCGGAGTATGTGTCATTCCTCTAGGTATAATTGAAAAGCATGGTCCCCACCTTCCGCTTGGTACAGATTTATTTGAAGCCAGGGAGTTTTCATTTACTGCTGCAAAAAAGGAATATGCTGTAGTTTTTCCGCCCTATTTTGCAGGTCAGATTTTTGAAGCAAGACACCAACCCGGGGCAATCGCATACAGTAATGACTTGATGTGGAAAATGCTTGAAGAGACCTGTAATGAACTGTCGAGAAACGGACTGAAAAAGATCATACTTTATAACGGCCATGGTGGCAATGACAATTTTCTCCAATACTTCTGTCAATCTCAGCTTGCAAGCCAGAAAGATTACATTGTCGTATTATTCCAGGAAGGAGCTGATCCGGTAAATGGTAAGGAAATTAAATCATTGAAAAAGGCAACCCTCGATGGTCATGCAGGAGAAGAAGAGACATCAATGATGTATTTCATCAGACCGGACCTTGTTGATCAGCAGGCAATAAAAAACGAATCAGGCGCTAACCAGGGAAGATTGGATAAATTGCCTTTTGGTTACACTGGGATATGGTGGTACGCCAGATATCCCAATCATTATGCCAGTGATGTTGCAGAACCTAATAAACGGCTGGGAGAACTATTAATAACGAGTGGTGCAAATCAGCTTGCTGAATTAATCAGGTTTTTAAAGAAAGATAATACAATAGAGCAGTTGCAGCAGGAATTTTATAAAAGGGCTCAGAATCCGATACAGAAATAATTCACAGAACCCTGGACATAAGGCTTAAGACACAAGACACAGAGTGCTTTTTTTAGACCTTGCGTTTTGAGTCCTGCACCTTTCCTCTATGATTTAATTTGCCTTTTTTAAACAGTTGCATTAATTTGTTTACCTGATGGTTATTTTAATCCTTTATTCCGTCAAATTGGTAATATCACCAGGATAAAAGAACAATTCAGTAGAAAAGGTGTTAATAATGATGAATAAACTAATGAAAAATGGCTTTTACATTACAACCCTGGCAAAAGGCAATAGATTTTAAGCTTCTCTCAACAGAAGAAAAAGAATATAGTCTTTCAGATTTTGTAAAATTTAAATATCTGGTTGTCTTTTTCACATGCAATCATTGTCCTTATGTGATTGGTTCAGACGAAATTACCAGAGCAACAGCAAATAAATACAGTGATAGGGGAGTAGGATTTGCCGGAATAAATTCAAATAGTAAAAACACTTATCCGGAAGACAGCTATCCCAACATGATTGAAAGGACGAGGCAATTTAAGTTTCCCTGGATTTATCTTTATGATAAAACACAGGAAGTGGCAAAAGCTTATGGAGCATTACGAACACCACATTTTTATGTTTTTAATGAAGAGAGAATACTTGTTTATACAGGTCGCGGTGTTGACAGTCCGCGGGATACCTCAAAAATGACAATTAATAATCTTGATATTGCACTTGAGGAGCTTACCAGCGGAAAGCCCATTTCTGTTTCAATGACAAATCCGATTGGCTGTAATATAAAGTGGGAAGGTAAAGATGCTCACTGGATGCCTGCTGATGCTTGCGATCTTGTCTAATATCAGATTTTAATATTTTTATGAGAAAAGAATACTTATAAGATCAGCTCGCTTAAACCTTTTTCCAGGTTAAAGCACAGGATTGAACCTGTCTTATCTGTGTACCAGGTATTGGACTTTATCTCCTTTTTATCTTTGACTCTTACTAAAGGTTTTAGTTCGTCACCTCTGATTTTTATTTGTGGATTCCGAAGTGAGGATTTCAGTTTCAGAGTGAAGCCGGGAGAGGTAAAAGGTGCATTCAGGGTAATTTTATTTCCGCTAACGGTGATAGTTGTTAATTCCTTTGCAGCCCAGTACCTGGAAATTTCACTTAATTTCATCCAGATAAGATGATCGTACTTCTGATCAAGCCTTGTCTTAACCTGCTTCAGTATATTAAAACCAATACGGTCGCCATTGAAATAAATCCCTGGCCAGTGGCACACCATAATGGCAGGTTCCCCGCTGTCAATAACATCCACTAATCTTCCTGACAAAAGGTCTTCACTAATAAATTTATCAATACTTCCGGGGTTCAATCCATCCCAACCGCCAAACCAGTCATCGGTACAACCCAGAATGGAGACAACACATTTGGGATCTGTACCATTGAGGTCAGAGGGGTGCAACACCTGAGGGGATACACTCTTGCCTTTTTCCGTAAAAAGATCACGGAAGTAATGAGGTATTTCGGCTCCAAAAACATCCCGCACAGCCTCCAGTGTACTAATTGCTAAATTGTTCTGATTGCGACCGCCATATCCTCCGGGAGTTGTCAGACCTTCACAGGGCAGGCCGGCCTCTTTTAAAATTGTGAGGGCATATGCCTGGTATGCAGCCAGTTCATCAGCACTTTTTGTCTGGCTCCATTCCCAGTTTTCCATATAATCAGGTGTTGGAAAAGGGTAAGGCTTTCCGGTTTTAATATCGATTACACGGGTGTGGCTGACCATTTCAGGATGAATATCCCACTCAGGAACTATTACTTCACGGATGAGATTCAGACTATCTTCCAATTCCCGTTTGGTCCATCCCGGGATAAAGCGATTCACCCAGCCAGTGCAAGCCGGATAGGGGACAATACTGTATTTTCCTTTTACTCCGTTTTCATGGCACCATTCACCAAATTCTCTGACAAAACTGTCCGGTATTTCCCGGGACAGCTTACGCCAGTCTTGTTTATACTGATCGGGAAATACTTCTGCAAATTGAGGAATCCCATAGTGTGCCATGTTAACGAGACAGGTAGAATCATCAATGATGAGGCTTACTGGCACGCGGTTGTACGGATTCAACACCACCACATTCAGTGACATTTCAGAAAGTAAGTTGAGGTAAGGATAAGAGGCAAGAGCCGCGCCTCCTATTCCGGCAGTTTTAACAAATGACCGTCTGGAATATTTCATGATATTTCAGGTTATGAAGAGGAAAGATACAAAAAATTGAACAGTAAACTCAGGATTACAGGTTATCGGGATTACTTAAATAGCCCCGATTATTTTTACTATAACATTTTGTAAACTATTATTAATAGTTACTTTGGCAAAATATAATATTGAAATATTTTTTTAAAATCATTAATTGTCAAGCTTTATGAAAATTATGAAATCAATCTTTCCAAAATTATTTTTATCACTTTTTTTCTGTTCAACTTCTGTGACTTTTGTTTTCTGTCAGCTTTATGAGTGGAGGGGACCTGGTCGTACAGGTATCTATAATGAAACCGGATTGCTGAAAAAGTGGCCTGCTGGCGGGCCTAAACTTTTGTGGGAAACCATGGGAATGGGAGACGGTTATTCTTCAGTAACTGTTACAGATGATGCTGTTTATGTAACAGGAAGAAAAGACAGCTCGGATGTTCTTACTGCTCTTACACTGGATGGAAAAAAGAAATGGGAAACAGTCTATGGTAAAGCCTGGATGACGAACCATACAGGTTCAAGATGTATCCCGACATACTATAACGGAAATCTGTTCCTGATAAGCGGAAGTGGCGATATTGTCTGTGTTGGGTCTGATGGAAAAATAAAATGGTCGAAAAATCATTACAAACTATATGAAAGCAAACCCCTTATGTTTGGTATATCAGAGTCTCCTCTTGTTGTAGATAATATGGTTATTGCATCACCGGGCGGGAAAAAAGCATCGATGGTCGCCTTCAATATCAATGATGGCAAAGTTATATGGGAAGCAGAACCCCTTAATGAAGAACCACAGTACGTAAATCCTAAACTTATTGAGTATGCCGGGAAGAAGATGATTATAACCGTAATGGGAACGGATATATTTGCTGTCAATGCAAAAAATGGTAAAATCCTTTGGAAATTAAACTATGCCGCAATTAATGCGGCGACAGGAAAGGTGATGAAAAATCATGCTATAACTCCTCTTTACAAAGATGGATGTATACTTATTGCAAATGGATACAACTGGGTAGCGCTAAAACTTAAGCTTTCTGCAGATGGAAATTCGGTGGAAGTAGTTTGGGAAAACAGAAATTTTGATCCGCAGTTGGGTGGAGTTGTCCTTCTTGGTGATAATATATATGGAAATAACCATATGTCTAAACCAGTGGATACCTGGGTTTGCGTTGACTGGAATACAGGTAAAACCCTGTGGACATCGAAGTGGTTCAGCAAAGGGTCTATAATTTCCGCAGATGGAATGCTTTACCTGTATGAAGAAAAGTCAGGCCATGTTGCCCTGGTAAAACCTGATCCTACAAAACTTGACATTGTAAGTGAATTTCAGATCACAAAAGGAGAGGGCCCTTTCTGGGCTCATCCAGTTATAAGTAATGGAAGGCTTTATATCAGACATGGAGATGTACTAATGGTATATCTGATAAAGTAAAACAGGATAAATTTTTAATTTTATCTGTACCTTTAAGGAACAAGATGACAAAAAGTCAAGTACTGGTATTATAAATAGCCATCAATATGAAAACAAGAATTTCAATAATCCTCATTGTTTTATTGAATGTGTTGACCATCAATGGTTTCGCTCAACCTTTAATATTAAAACTATGGCCTGGTGGTATCCCAGGATCAAAGACAGACATAGGTTATGTTGAGAAGATTACATCTGTTGATGGACGGATTACCCATTGCGAAAAAGTAACGGACCCGGATATAACAGTTTTCCTTCCTCCTGCAGAAAAGGCAAATGGAACAGCTGTTTTAATCTGCCCGGGAGGGGGTTATGGTATGCTTGCTTTTGACCATGAGGGTAATGCCATTGCAAAATGGCTGAATGATCAGGGCATTGCAGGAATTATTTTAAAATATCGTCTTCCTTCTGATGTAATCATGAAAGATAAATCAATTGGTCCTTTACAGGATGCACAGGAAGCAATGCGTATTATTCGCCGTAACGCTTCCAAATGGAACATAAACCCTGAAAAGATCGGGGTGATAGGTTTTTCGGCAGGAGGCCACCTGGCATCGACTCTTTCAACTCATTATGCAGAGAAAGTATACAATGTCAGTGACAACACAAGCGCACGTCCTGATTTTTCTTTGTTGATTTACCCTGTTATATCATTTGATACTACAATTACCCACATGGGATCAAGGAATAATCTGATTGGCATGAAACCTGAAGAAATACAAGTCATACATTTTTCAAATGATTTACAAATTACTGCTGACACCCCACCGGCCTTTCTGGTGCACTCAGCTGATGATAATGCAGTTCCGGTTATGAATAGTATCCGTTATTTTAACGGATTACAAGAAATGAAAATCCCGACAGAACTCCATATTTTTCAGAAAGGGGGCCATGGTTACGGGTTGTCACCCAATGGTGGAACAGAATCGTCCTGGCCGGATTTATGTATAAAATGGATGAAAGCAATAGGATTATTTTAAATAATATAAACACAAGCCCGTATGTTACGAAAATTTTTTCTACTTATTCCGGGCATAATATTATTAATGACCTCCTGTAATAAGGTACCACAAAGATCACTTCGGCAGACTATGCTTCTTGACGGCACCTGGAAATTTGCTTTAGATACTGCAGGTACAGGTATGACAGAAAAATGGTTTGCCACTTCCCTTGCCGACTCTGTTAAACTACTGGGCACCCTTGATGAAAATAAAAAAGGTATTGTCAACACCAACACTCAGGAAACCATGAGGTTATCGCGTGAATTCATGTATTCCGGAATGGCCTGGTACCAGAAGGAAGTCAATATCCCTGAAGCCTGGAAAGGGAAGAGTATCAGATTAATAATGGAGCGCACAAAACCTTCCAGGGTATGGGCAGATACAGTTTTAACCAGTAGTAATGATGATATTCTGACGGCTCAGGTTTATGATTTATCTTCAATACTTTCTCCAGGCAACCATACCATTACAATATTGGTAAATAATGGCAGAGGATCAATTCCCCTCGGTATTACAGGTTCACATGCCTGGACTGAGCATACTCAAACCAATTGGAACGGCATAATTGGAAAATTCTGTCTCGAAGCATCTAATCCTGTAAGTTTTAAAGATGTTCAGGTTTACCCGAATACTACTGAAAAAAATATTCTGGTAAAGGTTAAGGTAAATAATCCTGAAGTCAAACAGAAAAAGGTAGAGATTATTTTTAAAGCAGAAGCCTGGAATAGTGTCATTAAGCATAATGTTACCTCAAAATCATATCAGGTAAAATTAAATCCGGGAGAAAACAGTTTTGAACTTACTTACAATCTTGGTGACAAAATGCAGTTATGGAGTGAGTTTAATCCTGCGTTATATAAACTGGCGGTTACGATAAAAAGCCCCAAAGAGTCAGATAATGTGACTGTTGATTTTGGTATGCGGAAATTTTCCACTCAAGGAACACAGTTTACTATAAATAGTATCAGGACATTCTTGCGTGGTAAGCATGATGCCTGTGTTTTTCCACTGACAGGCTATCCCCCCATGGATGTTGAAAGCTGGAGAAATGTATTCCGGATTGCTAAATCATATAATATCAATTTTTACAGATTCCATTCGTGGACCCCACCGGAAGCAGCATTTATAGCTGCCGATATTGAAGGGATTTATATGCAGCCGGAGTTGTCGTTCTGGGGTGGTTTCAGTAAAGATAGAAACATTGATTTAAATGAGTACCTGCTGAAACAGGGAAATAATATTTTTAAAAATTATGGCAATCATGCCTCTTTTGTAATGTTTGCTCTTGGTAATGAACTTTCAGGGGATCAGGATGTTATGAAGGATTTTTTAAAACATTTCAGATCCATTGATAAACGGCCTCTGATGGCTTATGGATCGAATAATTACCTGGGCTATCAGGGACAGGCAGAGGGTGAAGATTATTACGCGGGCTGCAGGATTGGTCCTGACATTGAAACCACTTATCGAACACATATACGAGGTTCATTTTCATTTGCAGATGCAAATGACGGGGGGTATATTAATGGACGCTATCCATCAACAAGTTTGAATTATGCAGAGGCTATTACCAGATGTTCGGTTCCGGCAATCAGCACAGAGGTAGGACAGTACCAGATATATCCGGATTATGATGAGATAAAGAAATATACCGGAGTATTAAAACCATGGAATTTTGAAATATTCAGAAAACGCCTGGAAGAAAATAACCTTAGTGACCAGGCACTTGATTTCTTCAAAGCATCAGGCGCCCTTAGTGTAATTTGCTACAGGGCTGATATAGAAATGGCCTTAAGGACTCCGGGCTTTGGTGGATTTCATCTGCTTGATTTGCAGGATTTTCCCGGACAGGGGACTGCATTAGTGGGTATTCTGGATGCATTTATGGATAGTAAAGGCATGATTACTCCCGAAGAATTCAGTCAATTCTGTAATCGGGTTGTGCCGTTGCTTATAATGGATAAATACTGCTGGACCAATAACGAAACTTTTACCGGGAAAATCCAGGTAGCTAATTATTCAAACTGGAACATGGATGAACAACTTATTAAATGGTATCTCAAAAATTCACAGGGTGAAATCATTTCAGAGGGAGAAAAGATTATGGACATTACCATGGGAGGATTAACTGATGTTACTTCCTTGAAAATTGATTTATCAGAAATTATCAAGGCAGAAAAATTAACATTATCCATCGAACTTAATGGTACTCCTTATGAAAATACTTATCCGTTATGGATCTATCCTGCCCTGGTTGATACATCGGTTCCGACTGAAATTCTTGTTTCATACAAACTGGATAAAAAGATCTTAAATGAACTTTCCGCAGGTGCAAAAGTTTTATTATTTCCTGACCACCATGCTATTAAGGATATATCAGTTGGAGGCCTGTTCACTCCTGACTACTGGAACTACAGGATGTTTAAAGGGATCTCTGAATCGAATAAGAAACCTGTATCGCCCGGGACCATGTCCATTCTTACAAATCCTGATCTTCCTTTATTAAGTGATTTTCCGACAGAATTTCACACAAACTGGCAATGGTGGCCGATAGTTAAAAAGAGCCGGCCGTTTATTCTCAATAAAACCCCAAAGGATTATCGCCCGCTAGTTCAGGTGGTTGATAACATTGAGAGAAATCATAAACTCGGACTGATTTTTGAATTTGCTATCGGGAAAGGGAAATTACTGGTTTGTATGTCGGATCTTAAGGCTATACAAGATAAACCTGAGGCCCGTCAGTTATACAGCAGTATTCTGAAGTATATGTCATCGGATAAGTTTAATCCGGCACAAAAACTTACTAATGAGGAACTTACTGGATTATTCAGTACCCGGGTGTCATCAAGGAAAATATCAGGAGTGGAGAATATCTCATACTAATAGAATAAAAATGACCACTAAATATGTTACCAGATATATTTATAAAGACTTCTGGCTTAAAAACTCAGGAAATGAAAAAAGCAATATATTTTCTTGCATTATTGATGTGCGGTTGTAATTTTTTATTTGGGCAGAATGAAATACCAGATTCAATAAAAACAATCAAATTGGAAGAGGTTGTTGTTACTGCAAACAGATTACCAATACTGTTAAAAAATAATCCGGGGTCATTTTCGATAGTTACTCCGGAAGTACTATCCATCATGCCAAAAGCAACAGCAATAGAAGAAGCATTGCGATTGATCCCTGGAGTGCGCATTGATAACCAGCATGATGGGGAACGAGTTCATGTTTCAATTCGCGGACAAGGCATTTTAACAGAACGTGGTTTACGGGGAATAGGAGTATTGATAGATGGTATTCCTGTTAATGATCCCTCCGGTTTTGCCCCGGATTTATACGATGTGGATTGGGGTACCTTAAAAAAAATCGAAGTTTTACGTGGTTCTGCTGCCAGTTTATATGGAGGAGGGGGCGCTGCAGGGGTATTAAATTTAACCACTAATGATGGCGGCTCAAATTCAATTGGGGGAGAGTTAAGTCAGACTTTTGGCTCAAATGGCTTCACTAAATCATTAATACAATTAGATGGGTCTAAAGAAGTTATTGACTACCGCATCAGTTATTCCAGGACAGATGGTGATGGGTATCGTGACCATCAGGCCTTTTGGAGCAATAAACTGTATGAAAAAATCAATTTTCACCCTTCCAAAAAACTGTCAATAACTCAAATAATCTCTCACACCGATTATTTTCAACAAAACCCTGAAGGATTAAACCTTGAACAATTTGATAACCTCAGGCAAGCTAACCCGGATGCGCGTCCATTTAATGAATACCAGAAAACGAATCGCACAACAATAGGTTTTATCGGGAAATATAAAATCAGTGAAAAACAGGATATTGAAGCTACTTCATTTCTCTGCTTATGGAATTACAAAGAGACCAGTAATAAATGTGCAGAGTACAGAACCATTACATATCCTGGCGCAAGTGTTCAGTATAACCTGCATTTAAGGGTCGGGAAGATAAAAAATAACGTCAGCATTGGTACAGATTTAAAATGGCAGAATAATAACATGTACAAATTGCAAAGTGCCGGCAATCCGGAGAGAGTGGAAAGCCTCGATGAAACCAATATCGAAACTGGTTTATTACTTGCCAACCAGATAATTTTTCAGAGCAGTTTTGGTGCATTTGCTTTGTACAGATTCGAAACCGGAAAGTTTAATCTGATAGGAAGCTTTCGTTATGACGCAATGAACAATGAATTAACTAACAAAATGATGGCTCCGGATACGGCTAAAACTGCAAAAAATTTTAAAAAAGTATCTGCCCGGTTAGGAGCAAGTTACTCTTTTACAAATGCTGTAAATGTTTTCGCCAACTGGAGTCAGGGTTTTATGCCTCCGTCTACTGAAGAATTAGCCAGCAATCCTGTTGGCTATAGTGGCTTCAATACTCATTTGGTTCCGGCTATTTCTAATTGTAGTGAAGTTGGAATGCGTGGGTTTTATAAAGACAAACTGTTTTATGAACTTACTGGTTTTATCATGAATACAGAAAATGATTTCTTCCGTTTCAAACAAACCGGCAGGGGAAATCAGGAAGTGTTCTACGGAAATGCAGGAAATAGTAAACGCTATGGTATTGAAACGCTTGTTTCTTTAGATATATTAAAAAACCTGAGTATGCAGGTTGCTTATACGTTTGCTGATTACAGATATAAATCATCATATATTGATCCTGTATATACCGATCCTGTTTATGTTCTGACCGCACCCCCGGTAGCAGGACAATGGTTACCTAATTCACCTAAACATCAACTCTATTCTGAAGTTGTTTACTCAATAAATAAAAATTTTAAGGTAAGTTTAGGAACCGAATACCAGTCAAAATGGGCTATTTATACTGATGCAAAAGCTTATTCCGGTGAATTAGATCCAACAATATATCAAAACTGGCAGAAAGGGTTCAATCTATACCATTCCCGTATTTCTTATAACTGGAATATTTGTGGATTGAAAGGGGAGTGCAGCATTTTTGCCCGTAATTTCACAGGAGCAAAGTATATGGCGTTTACGGAACCTGACCCTGATGGTAATTCTTACCAACCCGGTCCAAAGAGAGAATTTTTTGGAAATATTAAGATAAAATTTTAATCAGAGATAATGTAAACACGCATGGTGACAATGTGTAGCAGAAATTATGCATTCAGGCTGCTCACTAGTCATCCGTCTATCTAAAATCCAAAGTAAACGGATATTTAGATTTTTAAGCAAAATAAAAAAGTTGTATTACATTAAAGCAAGGAGTAACTTGCATATTCAATGGTATATTCAAAACATCTTTGGATATATTTATTAAATGAATCTAAATAATCAGGTATCAAGATTATTAGATTTAATAATAGATTTATTTTAATCATTAAAACCAATTAGCTGTAATTGTTCTATTTATCATATTTTTTTACTTAACAAATAGAGAATCATGTTAACTCGAATCCTTTTTCTTTTTCTGGTAAGCTTATGCCCATTAGCAGTTTTTGCGCAGGTAACACTATTGCTTCAGCAACCTGCTGTTAGCGATCAGGCAATTGCATTTGTATATGCGAATGACTTATGGATTGTCAATATTAATGGGGGTGAACCTCACCGGCTAACCAGTTCTCCGGGGAATGAAACCAATCCCTATTTTTCTCCTGATGGTACCTTACTTGCTTTTACAGGCAATTACTCCGGGAACAATGAGGTGTATATTGTAAGTGCAACCGGAGGAGAACCCCGACGACTCACATGGCATCCGGGTTTCGACCGTGCATGCGGATGGACTGCTGACGGGAAGCAGATATTAATCGCTTCTGACCGGGCCAGTGCACCAGAATCAATTCCGCAATTATGGACACTTTCTGTTGATGGCGGTTTACCCAGTCGGCTGCCTGTCACCTCAGCAATCCGGGCTTCATATTCGGCAAATGGAAAGCTGCTTGCTTATGAAGACATACGATGGCAGGAAGAATGGAAATGGTATCGGGGTGGGCAGGCAAAACCTTTAACTATCATTTCTTTACCTGATCTAGAACAAACAGTGGTGCCCGGACCTGTCAGCGTCAACACCTTTCCGGCTTTCCTTGGTGAACTACTGTATTTCCTTTCTGACCGAAACGGAACATTTAATATTTTCGAATACAACCATACAACAAAAAGCGTAAGGCAATTAACCAATTATCAGGATGCAGATGTAAAATCTCTTTCTGCAGGCGGAAACATTCTCGCCTATGAACAGGCAGGAACTCTTCACTCTCTGGATCCAAAGAGTGGAGAAAGCAAGGAACTGAATATTACAGTTCATGGTGATTTCCCATGGGCAATGCCTCAATGGAAAGATGTAAAAAAAGAAATTGTCTCTGCTTCCCTTTCACCCAACGGGGTTAGGGCTTTGTTCGAAGCACGGGGTGAAATATTCACCGTACCAGCCGAGAAAGGGACCGTCCGGAACCTGACACATTCTCCGGGTGTCGCTGATCGCAGTCCATCCTGGTCACCTGATGGGAAAAAGATAGCCTGGTTTTCCGACAAGAGTAGCGAATATCAATTAATCATAGCTGATCAGAATGGACTAACCCCATCTAAAGAGATCTCTTTTAAACATCCGACATTTTATTTTGACCTCTCCTGGTCGCCTGATTCAAAAAATCTTGCTTTCACCGATGCAGACCGGAATCTCTGGATTGTGAATGTAGAGAAAGGTATCGCACTTTGTGCAGACACCGACCGGATGGCTAGTCCGGAACGAAGCATGATACCCGTCTGGTCATGTGATTCTCGCTGGATCGCCTATGCGAAGCAGCTACCTAATTTGTTTCGTGGAATCATGATTTACTCCCTGAATGAAAACAAGTCATACCAAATTACAGATGGGTTTTCAGATGCAGTCTTACCTGTATGGGATAAGAGCGGGAAGTACCTTTACTTTCTGGCAAGCACTGATGTCGCCCTCAACACCGGTTGGCTCGACCTGAGTTCACTTGAACGACCTATCAGGCGAGGCGTATATTTCGCTGTGCTTGCGAAGGATATTCCGTCACCTCTCTTGCCGGAGAGCGATGATGAAAAAACGGCACCTGGAGACAAAAAGGCAGAAATGAAGAAGGCGGAAGTGAAGAAAGCAAAGGATATGGAAAAGAAAAAAAGTGTTGATTCACTCGAGGTAAAAATTGATTTCGAAGGGATTACCCATAGAATCCTTTCGCTTCCGCTGCCCTTGAGATATTACGTCGGTCTTAACAGCAATACGAAAGGAATTGTGTTCGTGGCTGAGGCCGCTCTTCCCTTCTATACAAAACAATCTTCCGGCAATGCTTTGACTATCCGCAGATGGGATATGAATAAACGAAAGGATACCACCTTTTTAACTAACGTAAAATCATTTACTACATCGTTCAGCGGAACTAAGATCCTATACCAGAAAGATGAAGATTGGTTTATAACTGGTTCAGTGGGGGAACCAAAAGCTGGCGAAGGAAAATTAAATGTCGATCTGAATATGCATCTTGATCCACCGGCAGAATGGAAGCAGATCTATCGCGAGGCATGGCGTTTTTGTCGTGATTTCTTCTACGTGCCTAATTATCACGGAACTGACTGGAATGCAGTGTTCAATAAATACAACGGCCTGCTCCCATATGTGCGCCAACGGCAAGATCTTAATTATGTTCTGGATCTGATGGGCGGGGAACTGGCGGTCGGACACCATTTCGTTTATGGTGGTGATATGGGAAATATCAAATACACACCTTCAGGACTGCTGGGTGCTGACCTTGCGGTTGAAAACGGTCGTTATCGCATCAAACGGATCCTGACAGGAGAGAATTGGAATCCTGATCTGAGGGCTCCTCTTTCTGCGCCGGGAATCGATGTGCATGAGGGTGATTATATAATTGGGATCAATGGAGCCGTTTTGATTCCACCTGCCACACCAGAGGCCGCTCTTGAAGGATTCGTCGGGAAACAGGCAACTATTCTGGTAAACTCTATTCCTTCAGCAGAGGGGGCACACAACATAACAGTTAGCCCAATCGGGAGCGAAACGGCATTGCGATCACGTACATGGGTCGAGGACAATCGCCGGCTGGTGGATAAACTATCAGGCGGCTCCCTTGCTTATGTTTGGCTGCCCAATACTGCAGAGGCAGGATATAATTACTTTAACCGCTACTATTTTGGACAGCAGGACAAAAAAGGAGCAGTTCTGGACGAACGTTTCAATGGAGGAGGATTTATTGCAGATTATATAATTGACATTGTAGCCAGAAAACTACGGGGCTATTTTAATAATCCGGTGGGGAAACGTGAACCTTGGACAGAACCTCTTACAGGTATATGGGGTCCAAAAGTCATGTTGATCAATGAGTTCGCCGGATCAGGTGGAGATATGATGCCTTATATGTTCCGTCAGCAACAGCTGGGTCCTTTAGTAGGCAGAAAAACATGGGGCGGACTGGTAGGTATCTGGGACTTTCCTTCACTGATCGATGGCGGTACCATCACAGTTCCGCGTGGCGGCTTCTTCAATCTGAAGGGAGAATGGGATGTGGAGAATAAAGGGATTGAGCCTGATATTGATGTGCAAATCACACCAAAAGATATTGCAGCAGGTCACGATACACAATTAGAGCGTGCTGTAAATGAGGCAATGCGATTGTTAAAAGAGCATCCTGTCAATTTATTGAAAGAGCCTGCACCACCGGTTCGCCAGCGGCAATAAATCGAATGAAAAATATCTCAAAGAGATGATTGATCAACTATCAAATTCAGAGGGAAACAACATCAGATTAAAATCGAATTTATACAATTTTACTTGTCAGGGTATTTTCAATTAAAGCAAACTGTCGACAAATGATTTAATTCTTTCATTAATCGGGTAATAATTATTAAGGTTACTCTCTCTCATTTAAAATTTCATCCAGCCAGGTTCCCTTGGGTGGATGATTTTTGTCTGATAAAAATAAAGTTGACTTTAGCTTAAACAAGGTTTAACTTTGGTATAGATACATTCTGAAAATGTTCGTATTATGTATTGGTAAAATTTGAAATAGTAATTGTTTAGTAAACCTCTTCCAAGTTATTTAACCAAAACTTTAAAATCATGAAAAAGTATTTAATGGCATTATTTGCTCTAATTTTATTGGCAGGGACATCCTGCGAAAAAAAAATCGATATTGAAAAAGAAAAAGAAGCTATAAAGGCATTATTTGAAGAAGATAAAGCAGCTTATTTCAATCAGGATTACAATGGTATGGGTGAATGTTGGGCAAAGGAACCTTCATCAACGAAAATCTGGATATCCTCCGGAGGCCTCTCAAAGATTGATGGTTGGGAAAATATTAATGATAGCCAGAAGAAAGAAACAGAAGATAATAGTTGGGACAGGAAACAGGTAAAAGCTACATTTTCAAATTATCAGATTGATGTAGTGGATGAAAGTGCATGGGTATTCTGTGAAACAAGTTGGGAAGGCATCTTAGGAAGTGATACGATAAATTCAAAGCAAAATAGAATTGTTGTACTGAAGAGATTAGATGGAAAATGGAAATTCGCTATGGTTGCAATCTATCAAATACCAAAAGCACAACCATCTAATCCATGATGTTAATTTTCAACTCATTTTTAACGGTTTGTCACCCAAAAGAGGGAAGGAAGTAGGCTGCGTGTCACGTTATTTGAAAATCAAGTCTTTGAACCACATACACAATATTCAATAAACTGACTGTCACTTGACTTTGGTGTTGGGATAGTTTAATTTTACATGTGCAATAACACAAGAATTCTTAATGGCTCATAAATCCAATAGCCTTAAAAGGTTTTGGCATGAACTTAGACGACGGAAAGCAATTCGAGTAGCAACTGTTTACGATGCTGCTGCATTTATTATCCTTCAGCTTGTCGATATTATTGCACAACCACAACAAGAAAATAATGAATTGAAATCATATTAATATGAAAAAACAACTTTTATATTTTGGGATTGCAGCTGCATTCATATTGATGATATCTGCTTGTGGGAATTCGCCCATTAAGGTTTGTCCAGCCAATTCGCATTATTTATTTTACAAAGATAAACCACTTGTTCTTATCACTTCTGATCACCATTATGGAGCAATAATTGATATGGATTTTGACTTTGTTAAGTATCTGGAATACCTAGCAAATAATGGTCTGAACCTGACCAGGATTTATCCGGGTGGAATGTTTGAACCGACCGATAAATATCTTATAGGCAATCCGCTTGGCCCTCACCAGGGCCGGCAACTACTTCCCTGGGCAAAGTCTGACCAGACAGGAGCAAATCCATTACTGGCAGAACCCGGAAAATCCTCCTGTAAGTACGATCTTGATAAATGGAATCCCGATTATTTTGCCAGGTTGAAAGCTTTTGTAGAGCTTGCCCGGAAGAAAAACATCATCGTTGAAATCCCCTTCTTCAATGGTATGTATGCCGATTGCTGGCCGCTAATGGTAATGTATCATGGCAATAATATTCAAAATGTCGGACAATATGAAAGTAAAGATTGTGGATTGTTCACTACATTGAATAATCAAAATCTGGATGTAATCAATTATCAGAAAGCATACATTAAAAAAATTGTAACTGAATTAAATGAATATGACAACTTAATTTTCGACATATGCGATGAACCATCTTTACAAGGATTACCGGATGGCAATATCGTTCTTCGCCCTGATAGCATTATAGTTCCATGGATAAATGCCATGAAAGATGCTTTTTTACAGACAGAAGAATTGCTTCCTGAAAAGCACCTTTTGGGTCAGACGGTGCAAAGCTGCTCGCCTGATTTTTCTGCCGAACCATGGTGCAAGTGGCTGCCTACGGAATATGTGGGACCGGCTGAAAAAGCATTTAAATTAAATTATATGAGCAATAAACCTGTCATTAATGTTGAAACGAATTATTTTGGGATTAGTCTTACAAAGCAGGCATATAATGTTGATGCTGTCCGGCTTGAGGGATGGTGGTTTATGCTTGGAGGGGGCGCCGGAATTATAAATCTTAATGGAGAATATTATCATGGACAAGAATCGGGAAGTGCAAAAACCAAAACTCAAATTGTTCCGCAGAAAAAAATACTCAAGGATTTCATGAATAGCCTGGATTTAACCAGATTGTCGCGTTTCACCAGTTTTAGTGGTACTCCTGCAGATTCCTATTCCAATGCTATTGCAGAAATCGGGAAGCAGTATGCACTATATTTGTTTCATGGCACAATTGAAGATGATTGGGGATGCAGCTTTGTGCCTAAACCCGGTAATTACCGAGACACATTAACCTTGAATGCTATTCCGGCTGAATCATATTTAGTGGAATGGATTGATCCGACCTCAGGAATTGTGAAAGGTTCAGAAAGTTTGAGTTGGGCAGGAGGGAATCTTATGTTAATCACTCCTCCTTATTTACTTGATATAGCGTTAAGGATACTCAAAAACAATTGATCAAACATTGTTTTTATTTGTATCCGGTCAACCAGAATATGAATTGCTACCGACGAGTATTAATAAATTTTCAATAAAAACATTGGAGAGATATAAAATTGAATTTATAGAGGCTGAAGATGGAAATATTGTTGATGCGTTATTTATTCAGCCAGATGGAACTTATAAGGCAACTAAGAAATAAAATAGCTACCTCCAACAATCGGGTGCTAAATACTATGAAGGTAGAATTTATTTTTGTCTGGGTAAAGCATTTTTGACATTCTGGATTTGTCGATCTAAAGTTGGGTGAACAAACAATGTGCTATCTTTGGCCGCTTTAAGAAGTGAAAGGGCTTCCTCATACTTACCCTCTTTATAATATCCCAGACCTTGAGCCCATAAAAGAGTTTCATTTGCAGGGGAAATCTCAAGTGCAGTTTTAATAAGTTTCATTCCTTCATCAACGTTCCTGTCAGAATTAATAAGAAAACTTGCCAAACTACTCATGACCTCAGAATTCAAAGGATTTAACTGTAAAGCATTCCTAAAATGCTCCTCTGCTTTATCTAATGAATTTGCCTGCAAATATAATTCCCCTAATTCAACCTCAATTTGCTTTGGTGAATGTCCCTGTTCTTTAGCCACTTCAATAAGATTTCTTACTGATTTTGTTGCTTTTGACCCATCCCCTTGTTGTGATATGGCACATCTGGTCTGAAAAAATAATAACCACCAATTATCAGGAAAGATTTTTAAACCGTTTTCAAATTTTTTTGCTTCCTTTTTATGATTTCCGGTATGATGGTATACATCTCCAAAGTAATAATAATAATTGCTAAATTTCCAATCCTCTCCCCATTCTGAATTTATGGCTTTTATCTTTTCAAACACATTGACAGCTTTGTCATACTTTTGAAGAGTATGATAAGTAGCTGCAATGTCGTACCAATAATATCTTGACTTTATATCAGAATTCTCAAGTAAACTGTTATAAGTAAAGGACTCATCCGTATTTTTTGTAATAAAAATTGCTTTCCATTGTTCTAACCATAGCTGGTAGTTCGCCGGAAGTCTTTCCTTACCCTCATATGCTTTTTGTGTCCATATGCTATCTGACGATAACTCTTTCTCCTATTTAAAAGATCAATTTCTGCGTTATTTTTATAGGCATAAGCAATATAGAAAGCTGCAAAAGTGAATGTTGAATCAATTTCCAGCGCTTTTTTATATGATTGAATAGCCAGTAAATAATCCGCATTCATAAACGAGTTCATCCCTTCAATATATTTTCGATAGGCATCAGCGGAATTTGTAAAAGCTTCCCGGAAATCCAGGCTGGAATTTTGTTCAAGTGCTTTGATCTCCAGGAAGTTTTTTACTTGTTTGGATAGAGAGTCTGACAGTTCGATAAAATCCGAATTCAGGTTGCCATCCACCTTACCTGTCCACAATAATTCATCACTCTTAGTATCAATAAGTTTAGCCAGTATGCGTATTTTATTTCCGGTTTCAATAAAGTTACCTGTAATATAAGTTCCTGCTTTAAGTTTAATTGCTGCTTCTTTTGACAATGAGGGTACCACAGAGGCATTTTGAGCCTGTCCCAGGCTTTTATAAACTTCGGACATGGTTTGAGAGTTCTGTATAGAGAGCTCTTTTGAAGTTCCAAGATTATTAATGAGCAGTTCAGAAATTCCCAGGCACCATGAATTCAAGTTTGTATCGCCTGTGAGATTTTCAAATGTATTAACAACTATAGATATTTTTCCATTTGAGTCTCTGACAACTTTGGTTTTACCGGTTTGGAAAACTTTTGGATAAGCCAGGATAGCAACGATTACCAGTAAAACTGCAATTATTATATCGCCTGTTTGTAGTTTTCTCTTTGCTGGTTCAGGAAGATTTTCATGATCTTTCTTAGACTTTATTCCGGCTGGTTTGGTTTTTCTTATGCCCTCGGGAGTAATATCAAAGATCCAGGAAAATATGACGGCAAAAGGAAATCCAATCGCTAATAGCAGAATAATCAGGGTATTCGTCCAGCCTGGTAATAAGAGGGCCGGGGTTATAATGTCTGTCAGCTGCAGGATTACAAAGGCAGTTGCCCCATAGATGACAATTACCCTGGCTGTTTTGCGCCTTTTTAACTCCTGCCAGAATTGATCGAATTTATTTGATTTTTCAGGCATCCAGGCTTACTTCTTAGAATTGAACATAAATTTAGGTTATATATAGATCAATGTCAATAAAAACATCGCCTGTAGGCATTCTGGTTGATCTCTTTATGTTGAAATGTAAAAGCCATGTTCGTGCTACTGTTTCATAAACAGCAACACTCTTATCGAAGTATAGAGCACTACTACTTCTTTCGCTTGAAAACAGATTGTTTTAACCCTGTACTTTCTAACATTTAAACCTGTTAAAACTCAATTTAAGAACAGGTTATTATTTAATTAACAATAACAGTGGCAGTCATTGAAGGATGAACAGTGCAATGGTATGGGAAAGTGCCAACTGTAGCAAACATATGGCTGTAAGTTCCATTGGCGTTGATGGTTCCGCTATCGAATAAGCCGGTATTACTGGTTACGGTATGAGCGACTCCATCTTTGTTGGTCCACGTGATAGTAGTGTTTGCTGCTACTGTAATAGTACCCGGATCGAAAGCCATACCCTGGATTAAGACTTCATTTGTACCCGGCGTATCTGATGTTTTTTTGCAACTATACGAAATGCTGAAAATGGCGAAAAAAATAACGATGCCTATTAACAACCTGCTTTTGGAACTAATTAATGTTTTCATATTATTTCGTATTAGGGAATAAAACATGAGAGAACTCGTTTAGTTCATTACTTAGGCTGTTAAAGTTTTGTTAAGGATCAGGTAAAAGGTGTACGGATTGCTCTCTTTACATTGCATTGCAAAGTCCATAGTATTATTGATGAGTACCTGCCTTCCCGACTCCCGGCCTTGCTCTGCCGGAGAGGCCCACCATTTCCAGTGCTCATCTTGGCCTCTTCCTCCCTAAAATTAGCCAAAGGGCTAATTTCTTAATGGTCGATCCTTTAACACTCAGCCCTTCGCAACGGTTCGTGCCAGACTGAATCTGATTAATGATATTTGGGAAGCCATTTGTAATGCAAAGGCTATATAGTCTGACTTCTACTATATTGGTTCTTAGGTATTTTCGTATGGTTATTTATTTGCTTTTGATATAACCAAGGTTTAATTTTGATAACTAAGCAAAAATTGAATTGAATATTATAATAAAGACGACATTTATTTTTTTATGACTTTGTTCTATACCTGTAATACAACAAGTGACAAAAAATTGATCTCTATTATTGACAATCAATAAAAAAACATCAACAAAAATGAATAAAATAATTCTTTTTACGATTGTTCCTGCATTAATTCTTTTTTCTAAAACCCGGGCTGGTTCTCCCAGTGATTCTATAAATGTCGCTTCGTTTGGTAAAGTATATATTTATAAGCGGACAGACACCCCCAGGGATGTAGTGATAATGATTTCCGGAGACGGAGGGTGGAGATTCGGGGTTGTTGGTTTTGCTGAATCGTTTTCTGAGATGAATACCCTGGTCATTGGGGTTGATATCCTGCGCTATTATAAAGATCTCCGGCAACGTCCCGACGATTGTTATAATGTTGCAGCAGATTTTGTACAGCTCGCAACCGTAATTGAGAAAAAATACAATTTCGCTGATTATAAACCTCCTTTAATTATGGGTTATTCAAGCGGTGCAACTCTTGTTTACGGGATTCTGGCACAGGCTCGACCCGGGACATTTATTGGTGGAATCTCCCTTGGTTTTTGCTCCGATATTGAGCTTCCCAAGATGTTATGTCAAATCAACGGACTTAGTGAAAAGGTGGATTTGAAAGGAAAAATATTTTATCTGCTACCCGATGCAAAGCTCGGAAATCCCTGGATCGTGCTTCAGGGTAAACTTGATAAGGTTTGTAATTATTCAGATGTTGCTGAGTTTGTTAGCAAAACCACTGATGCAGAACTAATTACACTGCCCAATGTTGGTCATGGTTTTTCAAAATGGAGCAATTTTATGCCACAATGGAAGGATGCATTTAATCGTTTAATTGAAAAATATGAAAAAGAGCAATCGGTTAATGAAAATATTAATCGTGTAAAGAATCTTCCGATCGTAATCACAAATGCGAAATCCCAAAACAAAAATGCCCCAATCACATTGCTGATATCCGGTGACGGAGGCTGGTACTCATTTGAACAACAAATTGCTGACCATCTGGCTGTACTGGGAATTCCAACAGTTGGTCTGGATTCAAAAAAATATTTCTGGAACAGACGGTCGCCGCAAGAAACAGCCGGCGATATAACAAAAATACTCGATTATTACAGTAAAGAATGGGGAAAAGACCGGTTCCTTCTTATTGGTTATTCTCTTGGTGCAGAAATAGTCCCATTCATTGTAAACGGATTGTCTGAGGAGATGAGGTCAAAGATCGTTTCGGTTGTACTGTTATCTCCGGAGACAAATACTGATTTTGAGATCCATATTTCCAATATGCTGGGAGTTGGTAACCGAAATAATACTTTCAATGTAATAGAGGAGATAATTAAGACGCAGTCTGTTCCGGTACTATGTATCTTTGGTGAGAATGATACCAGGAGATCACCATTACAAATTTAATTTGCCTCTGATTATCCAGACTATGAAAGACAATAAAGTATTCTGAAAATTTTGCTCTGAATAGTTGATTTTTTAACTTATATTTTCATTCCACATCAGCAATATTACCAGGGAAAAAACGATTACAGTAAACTGTTAGTTGAAATATTCTTTGAACCAGGAATAACAAAATAAAAATGTTTCAGCAAAAACAAACAAAAAGCCCCGAGTCAGGTAAATTTTTTTACTAATAATTATAATATCTTATTTCTTTAAAGTATCTGTATCAGTTTCATTTGTGTCAGGTTCGTCGTCGGTTTCAATCCGGACAAACTGAAGAGGTTTACGAAACCATGATGTCCGGTATGCGCCATAAAGGACACCGGCTGTAAGCCAGCACAATCCGGCAATCTTGGCTTTATATCCCAGGCTGAGCCAGAGGTAGAGGCAGATGGTAAATCCCAAAACCGGCACTATAAAATGGCCAAAGGTCTTGCGTTCACTGCGTAAAAAATTGCGTACAAATGACGAAACATTGACACCCATGAAAGCAATTAAGGCTCCAAAGTTCAGCAATTGAGCGCCTAGCGGATAGGTAAGAAGAAATGCGCCGACGAGTACAATTACACCAACAAGAATTATATTGTTAGAGGGTATGCGTGTACGTGGATTAATCGCAGCGAAGAACTTGCCGGGGATGGCATTGTCACGTCCCATGCCATATAGAAGACGGCCGGCTCCGAGATGAGCACCTGAACCTGAGCCTATTGTTGCGACCAGCAGGGCAAAATTAACTGTATGGAATAGCCATTGACCGCCTGCCTTACCAGCCACATAACAGAATGCTGTGTCCTGGTCGGGAAAAGTTGTTCCGGGCCATACAAGCTGAGCAGTATAAACCTGGATAGACGCCAGTACACCTGTAATAAGGCAAACAAGAACAGTTGCCAGCAGTATATTGCGCCGGGGATTGTGTACTTCTTCAGACAATGTCGAAATACCGTCAAAACCAATATAAGTAAGGACTGCAAGCGATGCACCTGCAGACACGGCGGAAAACGAAAAAGTTTTCGGATCATAAAATGGTCTTGTCCATGCTGCTGCATCTCCGGGAGGATGCAAAAATAGATAACGGACTGCAGCACCCAGGAAAAGTACAATAACCACACCAAGACCAGTTGCAATGATAGAGTTAGTACGTGAACTGGCTTCAATGCCACGTAAGTTCATTGCAGTAAACAGAATAGTAAAAGCAATGGCATAAACTGCGAAGGGTATTTCCGGGATTAAATTCATAGCAGCCTTGCTGATCCAGATTACGCAAATAATAGGATTCATGACATAGTCGAAAATCATACCCCAGCCTACAAAGTAACCAAGTGCAGGATGAATTTCCCTGCTGACATATGTATATGCCGAACCGGCACTGGGATAAGCATTAGCCATACGCCCATAACTGATAGCAGTGAACAGCATCGCCACCATACCTATCAGAATCGTGGTAACCACATGACCATGAGCTAACCCTGCAACAGCACCGAACAATGGCATTGGCGCCGTAGGCTGAATAAGGATAATCCCATAAAGTACCAATGATGAAAGTCCAAGAACACGTTTTAAGCCCGGACCTGAAGCAGATGATGTTTTAGTGCCATTCATATTTCTTAATAATTTGGATAATTGAAGGCCATTGTATAAGAATTCATAGTGTTGTTAAAAATAATGCTTAAATATTTAATTTGAAATATTTTAATCGGATTTAAAGTATAGAAAATTTTTGTGTGAATGATTTCATTGGAATACCTGTCAATTTATTTAACTAACTTTAATACTTTCAAAATGAATTTATTCATCTACAATTAAAACCTGTGATATGAAAACACGTATTGTCTTCACTTCAGCCGTATTAGTAATCCTTTCCTTAACCTGCCTCGCACAGGTGCCCGCGGGCGGAAAACTTCTGCTAAAAGATAACTGGGCAATACAATCTTCCAAAGAAATCAAATCAGACGGGAAGGCCATTTCAAATACCGGCTTCAGTACCAGGCAGTGGTATCCTACTTCTGTTCCTACAACTGTTCTTGCTGCCCTGGTTACTAACAAGGTATATCCCGATCCATACTATGGGACCAATATCAAAAATCTTCCCGGTACAATCCCCGAAAGGAACCGGGAGATGCCTGAAGGGAGTCCTTTTAAGGTTGCATGGTGGTACCGTACCGAGTTCAAACTCCCTGCCGAATATAAAGGAATGCACACCTGGCTGCAGTTTCACAGCATCAACTACAAAGCGAATATCTGGCTGAATGGCAAGCTTATTGCCGATACAACCACCATTCAAGGTGCATATCGCCTCTTTAACATCGATATTTCAAAAGAAGCCTTACCAGGCGATAACAATTGCCTTGCTTTGGAAATATTTCCTCCAAAGGGAATGGATCTTACCATCACCTGGGTTGACTGGAACCCCACCCCGCCCGACAGGGGCATGGGTATATGGTACGACGTGTCCGTTCATGCGACCGGTGCAGTGGCAATTGAAAACCCACATGTTGTAACAAAACTAAACCTGCCGTCAACCGACAAAGCCAAACTCACGGTCACGACAGAACTGCGGAACGCAGAGGAGAAACCGGTAACTGGAATAATGAAGGGGACTATTGAGAATATTACCTTTTCACAGGAAGTAACGCTGGGAGCAGGAGAAACAAAGCTGGTGAGTTTTCTGCCTGAAACATTTCCCCAACTCGTGATGGCCAATCCGCGCCTCTGGTGGCCGCATACAGTAGGCCCCCAAAACCTTTATGACCTGAATCTCAGTTTTGAGACATCAGGCAATGTAACGGACACGAAAAAAGTACGCTTTGGCATTCGCGAGATCACTGCATGGATGAACAAGTTCGACAAATCTACCACTAAGGTTTTCCAGGTAAATGGTAAGAACGTCGTGATCAGGGGCGGGGGCTATGTGCAGGACCTCATGCTGCGTCCATCAAACGAAAGGACAGACGCAGACCTGTTGTATGCAAAGCACATGAACCTGAATGCCCTGAGGATGGAAGCTCCACGGGGTTCGGACTACCTGTTTGAAAGGTGCGATGAAGAGGGTATTTTGCTCATGGTCGGCTGGTGCTGTTGCAGTTCATGGGAGCGCTGGAAAAACTGGACACCGCACACAGGTGATGTGGCCGAACTGAGCTGGAAAGACCAGATTGTCCATCTGCGCAATCACCCTTCTGTTTTAACCTGGCTATATGGAAGTGATAATTTCCCTCCTCCTGATGTCGAAAAGAGATACATCAAGGTGTTGGATGAATATGATAATACCCGGCCTTATGAATCGTCAGCCACGCAGGCCCCCACTACCATTACCGGCTTAACCGGTGTTTGGATGGGCCCCTATCCAAAGGTATATGCTTATTTCCCCCCTTCCTACTGGTATACGAAACTTGAGTTCAATACTGAAGCGGGTCCTACAGGCGAACAACTACCGCCAATCGAGACGATGAGGCGGATGATGCCTGAAAAGGACTTGTGGCCCATGAGTGAATCATGGGATCTACGCCTGCATAAAGCATTTTATCCGATTGCAAGAACAGCTCTTGAATCACGGTATGGTAAACCAACCGGCGTGGAAGAGTATTGCATGAAGTCGCAGGTGTTTCAGAATGAGGCTGTAAAGGCCATGTTCGAGGCTTTTGCAGGTAATAAGTACCGTTCCAGCGGGATTATTTACTGGATGTATAACTCCGCCTGGCCCAAGATGTACTGGCAGTTGTACGACTATTATTTTATGCCAAACGGGGCTTTTTACGGGGCAAAGAATGCCTGCGAGCCGCTGCACATCCAGTATTGCTATGATGAAAATTCAATTAAAATTGTGAATTGTTATTACAAGGATTTTACCGGATTAAAGGCATCCGTGAAAATCTTTGATTTCAATATGGCTGAAGTCTGGTCAAAAGTAGTAGATGCTGGTGTGGCTGCTGATGAGAGCAAGAAAATACAGGCCCTCGAGATACCGAAAAATATAACAAAAGTTTTTTTCCTCAAACTGGAATTAAAGGATGCTTCAGGAAAACAGATATCATCCAATTTTTACTGGTTAAGTTCTAAAGGGGATGAGAAGGCCGATTTTACCGATCTCAAAAAGCTTCCTATGGCGAATGTAAATGTTACTGCATCAGCAATGCAGCAGGAAGGAAACAAATGCCAACTCACCTTAACCATTGAAAATTCGGGTACAGGACTTGCTTTTGCTGTGAATCCAAAAATACTGAAGCTGACTTCCAAAGACCCTGTACTGCCTGTGTTCTGGGAGGATAATTATATTTCGCTCCTGCCAAAGGAAAAGCGAACGTTACAGGTTGAATTCGACGCAAGAAATCTGAATGGTGAAAAGCCTCTGTTGAAGGTTGACGGTTGGAATGTGAAGGCGGTGGAGAAGGAAATTAAGTAGGTGTTCAGGCTGCTCTCTTTATCATTTATCTGTCCGAAATCATAAGAAATTGGGTGAATGGATTTTGTCTTGATTAGATAATCGAGTTATCGGGAACCATATTAAATATTGAAACCAGATTATGGACATATTGAAACTTAAAATTATTCTAATATTCTTATTGATTTTATCGGGGTGCAATATTAACACTCCGCAAGATAAATCAGAAACTGAAATAGTCGAAGATTGGGCTATGCTCGATTTTTTAAAAGCAGATAGCATAAACCCGATTTTAGAACCCTCATCTGATCAGATTTTTTCCTGTCCTATTAGTAAAAAGGAAGTAAGATGGGAAGAGAGAAATGTCCTCAATCCTTCGGCAATCGTAAAGGATGGCAAAGTATATTTGATATACAGGGCGCAAGACAAGGAGATGACTTCAAGATTGGGATTAGCCATCAGCGAAGACGGATTACATTTTAAAAAACAACCTGCGCCTGTTCTATATCCTGCCAGCGATAGTATGCAGCAATATGAATGGAAAGGAGGTGTGGAAGATCCCCGGATCGTAGAAGGAGAAGGTGGTACATACATTATGACCTATACTGCTTATGATGGCAAAGTTGCGAGGCTATGCTTAGCAAGTTCAAAGGATTTAAAAAACTGGATAAAACATGGTTTAGTATTAAGTGAAAGAAAATACAGGGGAATCTGGTCAAAATCAGGAGCTATAGTGTCTGAATTAGAACAGGGTAAAATTGTAGCCACAAAAATCAAAGACAAATACTGGATGTATTTTGGTGATACTGATTTGTTTATGGCAACTTCTGATGACCTTATTCATTGGGATGTAGCAGAAAATGAAGAAAGTAAGAAAATGATTTCCGTTTTACACCCACGGGCGGGCTATTTTGATAGCCGTTTGGTAGAACCAGGACCATATGCTTTATTACGGGAAAATGGAATTTTACTGATTTATAATGGCAGTAATGCCTCAAATTATAATGACCCTGATTTACCAAAATTCACTTATGCTGCGGGGCAGGCATTATTTGATAAAGAAAAGCCATTTAAGCTTATTAGCCGGATGGAAGACAATTTCATTCATCCTGACAAGCCATATGAAAAAACAGGAGAAGTAAACGAAGTTTGCTTCATAGAAGGATTAGTATATTTCAGGGATCAATGGTTGCTTTATTACGGAACAGCCGATTCAAAAATTGCAGTTGCAATAAAAAAGGAAAATAAAAAGTAGAACGGCTTTAAAAGAACATCAAAAAGAAAGTGGAAAATCCGGTCAAACTGGGCACTTAGTGAGAAGGTTCAATTCATCTTTAAAATCTCAGGAACCCCTGAAAATAAACAGTGCTATTCCATCCATCAAGTCTGAAAAGGTTCTGGTGGATGGATTTTTCTACATCCGGTCAAGGTGAAAAAGAACGTGTTAAAATAAAATTGACTTCAGCTTAGACAAGCTGTAACTTTGATTACAAGAGAAGTAAACCCAAAAGTAGTTTTCTTCACCTATTTGTAATGGTTAAGTGCACTTTTATTACTTAAATAAACAATTTGAACTAAACCGCCATACGGCAGTAGATATAACTGAAAACTTGTAGCTTGAGGGTAATTGAATGGAGACAATATCAATTAAAAATAAATAATCAATTATAAAAATATATTATGAAAAATATTGAACTTAAACAAACTACTGATCCCGGGATGTCATTCAGGGAATGGGAAAAGAAGTCCAG
>JBGOZX010000026.1:0-34612 GCA_041480425.1 Bacteroidia bacterium | reverse complement strand
TTTCTTACAATTCTTTCACACCTTACAAAAATTGATTCAATTACTTTTTTTCTGAGTCCAGGATGAAGGGGGATCCAGTTTGAGGGGAGATCTACCGGTCTGAACCCGATGCATTTGTAACCTTTGAGCCACAGAATGAAGGCAGGAAGCAATAGGGCCAGTCCGCTTAATCCCGGCATGAAAATCTTAGAAAGCTTCATGCCTGCCCGTGTATTCAGGACGAAAACCTCTTTACCCAAACCCCTGGGAAAACCGGATATGAACCTGATCATTATGGGTGCCGCATTAAAACCGTGTGTAGGAAAGGCAAAACCAATTAGAGATTTTTCATCTGCACCCGGCATTCTGATGTTCTCAAGTCTGTCAATTTGCTGTACCACTGTTTTTAATCCTCTCTTTGCTGCTTCATCAGCAATCCATTCTGAAGATGCACGTGCATTTCCAGTTCCTGAAAAACAATAAATATATAACGATTCCCAGTTATTCATTTATTTGTCTGCCTTGATAAGTCATTTTCTTCCAGGTGTGATTTTCATTACTAAGATATTGATAATCGGTTTATTTTTGCATATTAGTGTTGATTATGAAAAAAAAGAGTCTTTGCGGTCTGGATGCTGATGAGATCTACCAGGTAATTAAACCTGCCGGCTTTAGTTTTTCTCATGCAGTATTGATAGCAAACAGTATTTATAGGAAAAGAATAACTGATTTTACAAATATTGTAAAAATCCCTAAACAGCTTAAAGAGGAACTGTCAAAGAACAATTCTTCAGGAATTTTTAGACCTGTTTCTTCACAGGTTTCTGTTGATGGTACAACCAAATACCTTTTCAGAAGTGAGAATGGAAAAGAATTTGAAACAGTGTATTTACAAGATAATAAAAGAAATACAGTTTGTGTTTCAACTCAGTCAGGGTGCAAAATGGGTTGCCCTTTTTGCGTAACCGGCAGATACGGATTTCATGGAAATCTCTCAGCAGGAGAGATCGTAAACCAGCTTATTTGCATCCCGGGAACAGAAAATTTAACCCATGTTGTTTTTATGGGGATGGGGGAACCGATGGATAACCTGGAAAATGTTTTGAGAGCCTGCAAAATAATCACAGCTGAATGGGGACTGGCAATCAGCCCTAAAAATGTCACAGTTTCAACTGTTGGAATAAATCCCGGAATAAAGGAGTTCCTGGAAAGATCTGGTTGCAACCTGACGGTGAGTCTTCATTCACCTTTTCCGGATGAGAGAGCCATTGTTATTCCGGTCGAAAGAAGATATCCTGTTCAGGAGATTATTGACATAATGAGGAATTACCCTCTTAAAAAGAAAAGGAGATTAAGCCTGGCTTATGTCATGATAAACAATTTGAATGATAGCGAAAGACATCTTGAAGGATTAAGGGTTCTGCTTGAAGGTACTCAGATAAGGGTCAATCTCCTGCCTTATCATCCTGTCCCGGGTGATTCAAATACCTCATCTTCAGGGGAAAGGATGCAGTACTTTAAACATAATCTGGTTATATCAGGTATTTCGGCTTCTATCCGCAAATCACGTGGAGTTGATATCTCTGCAGCGTGTGGCCTTCTTGCATCAGAATTAAAATAATAACATGTTATGATGATTATTTTCAAAATTTGATTTAATAAACATAAGTGGTTATTATATTTATCAAAAAATTCAGGTAGTTATGAAAAGGACTTTTTTTCTAATCTTAGCATTTTTACTTTTAATTATTGGTTGTAATACCGTTTCATCGACCAGTCAGAAGAATAATTATGCAATTATTCCAGCACCTGTTTCTCTTGCTGAGAAAAATGGCAAGTTTGTTTTTACAGAAAAGAGCAGGATAGTTTTGTCTCCGCTTAACTGTGAAACCAGGTTAGCTGCAGATTACCTCGCCACCTTAATTAAAAACCCTTCAGGATTAGTTCTTCCCGTAGAGGAGGGTAAAAAACCTTTCCCAGGGGCAGTATTTATGACAATTGACACTGCAATCAGCAATGTGGAAGGTTATACTCTCTCAGTAACCCCGAAGAGAATCATTATCAGAGCCAAATCACCTGTCGGACTGTTCTATGGAGTTCAGACCATCCGGCAGCTTCTCCCGGTGGAAGTTGAGAGTGCAAATAAAGTTGAAGGTCTTATACTCACGGTTCCGGCATGTGAAATAAAAGATGAGCCCAGGTTCTCCTATAGAGGAATGCTTCTCGATGTCGGGCGTCATATGTTCCCTGTGGAGTATATCAAAAGATATATTGATATGATTGCTCTTAATAAAATGAATACATTCCATTGGCATCTCACAGAAGATCAGGGTTGGAGGATTGAGATAAAGAAATATCCCAGACTTACTGAGATTGGTGCATTTCGTAAGGAAACTCTTGTAGGACATGGCAGGACCAAACCAACTGTTTTTGACGGGAAGCCTTACGGGGGATTTTATTCCCGGGAAGAGGTGAAAGAAATAGTGGCTTATGCAAAATCGAAGTTTATAACAATTATCCCCGAGATAGAGATGCCCGGACATGCTTTGGGAGCATTGGCCGCATACCCTGAATTGTCATGTACCGGAGGACCATTTGAGGTCGCAACCAAATGGGGTGTTTTTCCTGATGTTTATTGTGCAGGGAAAGAAGCGACTTTCAACTTTCTTGAAGATGTTCTTAGTGAGATAATTGATCTGTTCCCGGGGCAGTATTTCCATATCGGTGGAGATGAATGTCCCAAAGTTCGCTGGGAAAAATGCCCTGATTGTCAGAAAAGAATAAAAGCGGAGGGATTAAAAGATGAAAAAGAACTTCAGAGCTATTTTATAAGACGGATTGAAAAATTCCTTATTTCTAAAGGGCGTAAGATGATCGGATGGGATGAGATTCTTGAAGGAGGATTGGCCCCTGAAGCCACAGTAATGTCATGGAGAGGCACAGCCGGTGGTATTGAGGCAGCTAAACAAGGACATGATGTAATTATGACCCCAAATAAATTTGTTTACCTTGATTATTACCAGTGTGAACCTGCCGGTCAGCCACTTGCAATCGGAGGCTATCTCCCGCTTGAAACGGTTTACTCTTACGATCCGCTGCCGGCTGAACTGACACCACCTGAACAAAAGTATATTCTTGGTATTCAGGGTAATGTGTGGACTGAGTACATAAGTACTCCTGAGCATTTGGAATACATGGTTTATCCAAGGATGTTCGCAATTGCTGAAACGGGCTGGTCGCCAAATATGCAAAAAGACTTTGAAGATTTTCTGGCCCGACTGGAAATACTGAAAAAAAGGTATGATGTAATTGGGATCAACTACTTCAGGGGAGAGTATAGAGATACCAGACCAAGTAAAAAGTAAAAAGGTAAAAGTAAAAAGTAAGGAAAGTTATTAAGTTATTAGGTTATCAGGTTATTTTGTTTGCAACTATTTCCCGCAGATTTCGCAGATCAAAATTTCTGCGCAGATCAGCGAGATCTGCAGGAAGAATATTATTTGGAATTATTTATCAGCTGGAACAGGTATTCATCAAGGTATCCATCAGGTGCTTTGATCCAGTCTTTTTTAATACCTGTTAGTACAAATCCCTGCTTCTTGAAAAGCTCCATGCTTTCACAGTTGTTTACCAGGATATTACAATAAAGCTGATGGAGTTGTAATGTCTTAAAGCAATAATCAATCAGGCTTTTAAGCGCCATTGAAGCATATCCCTTTCTCCTGTATGCTTCATTAGCAATAAGTATTCCCAGACCTGCCCTTTTATGAAATGGATCAAAATCAAAAATATCGATAGTCCCTATGGTGACTTTGTCTGTAAAATGATCTATCATAAGCCGGAGCTGACCAGTCTCATATATATTCTTATGTGAATTCTTAAGATAGCGTTTCAGAGTATATTTTGAAAAAGGTGTTACAGTATTGCTTATAATCCAGTACGAATTATTGTTTTCCCACTCATAAAGCAACTCCAGATCCTCCGGTTCCAGAGCCCTGAGTTTGATTTTCTTGTATTTCATTATAAGCTATACTCCTGACAACTATTTATTTATCAATACATTAATTTCCCTGACAAACGCATCACTGAAATCTTCCAATATTGGAATCAGAGCAGCTTTTGCTTTTGAAATTGATGTATATTCTCCATATACATACTTATAAAAACCATCGTCTGTTCTTATTTCTCTAACCCCTTCAAGTCCCGGGAATACCTTACTTATATCCAGAGGATTTTTGGTGGCTTTAATTTGAATGGTGTATACTCTCTGAGTAATTGCTGGCTTTTCACCTGAAACAGCTACACTGAGAGCTTTTGATTCACTATCCAGATCATACTGGTTTACTATATAGGCATCTTTAAGACCTTTTTCCCTCGCATACCCAAGATACTTCACAGCATCAGGCCGGTTATAGAATACACCAAGGGCATACATTGTGAGAGTGTCCATTTTAATTGTCCGGACGAACAACATTTCATCTTTGATTAAACTGCTGAAGTATCCGGAATAGAGGTTCTCTTTTGTCTTCACAAGGACTATACTGTATTTCATTGTATATGGTTGCCGGAGATGCTCAGGTGTAAATGTTTCCTGCCTGATTACAACACCTGTTTGCGGATCAATAATTCCGAATGCGACCCGTCTGTTATATTTTCTTCCTTCAGGATTGTCGGTCCCGTCAAGATTTGTATTCACAGCTGCAAAATTGGATTTGCCAAATGCCTTCTTGACAAATCGTGATGGTTCAATCCCTGTTGATTTAAAGTAATCAATAACTGCCTGAGCACGCTTATCTGCAAGTCTCCTGTTATATTCTGTACTTCCTTTAGCATCGGTATATCCTGCAACTTCAATTGTCAATTCAGGATAATTGATCAGAATGTTTTTAAGCAATTCAAGGCTTGGTTTTGCCTCATCATTAAGTGCATAACTGTCGAACTCAAAAAGTATATTTTTAATAGAGAGGAAATCTCCTGATGATACTTTTTCCGGGACAAGAGATGGATTGACCGATAGATAGTTACCTGAGAAATACAATGGGAGATTCAGGTTAATAGTATCTGTATTATATCCATTATGGCTTACTAAAATCTGATAATCACCTGGTTTGATGTCAAATTTAAATGATCCGTCGCCGGCTATGGGTATATTCTGATTTATTGTTCCGGTTTTTATATTCCTCACCTTTATTTGTGCAAGTTTCGGATTCACCTCCAAACCGTCCTCCAGTTTAATTGTTCCGGCGGCCTGGGCAATTTCATCAGCCGGATCTACTGCCACTATTGCATAAATATTCTTTGTATTGGTCTTTTCATCAAGACGGCTCGCAACAAATCCCGGCGCATTATTATTAAGGATGAAATTAGTATTTTCCAGCACATTGTTAAAAGCGAACGGCATACCTACTGGTTGGGTCCAAACGCCGTTTCTTTTAGTTGATCTGAATACATCATATCCTCCCATACTCATTTGTCCGACTGAACTGAAAAGTAAGACATTGTTTGCCGGATCGAAGAAGGGGGTATTTTCATCATACGGTGTATTTATAACATTACCGCAATTTACCGGGCGTTCCCAGGAGCCGTCAGCAGCTCTTTGTGATGTCCATATGTCAAGTTCCCCTTCACCCCCTGGCCTGTTACTTGCAAAATACATGGTCTTCCCGTCGGGTGTAATAAATCCAAATGACTCCCAGTATATTGAATTTACATATTTCCCTACTCTCTTTATTTTCGACCAGATTGTGTCCTTTCTTTGGCTATAATAAAGGTTACCGTCTCCACCATCATCCATAAAAAGTATCAACAGTCGTCCATCTCCTGTTATTGAGTTCGTATAGAGCCTGTCATAACCTCCAAGTTGTTTAGTAATATTCACAGGTCTGTTCCAGGTTTTATTTTTAAATGAACGGTATATCTGGGTTTTCCCCTCATTTTTAACGGTGAACACGAAAACCGAATCATTTTTTGAAAGAACCGGATTGATTGCTCCCGGATATTCACTAAGCCATGGGGCAAAAAGATCAGATATGATTCTTAAAGGTTTCTTTTTCATCTCTAAAGCATATCTGCAATCTCTGATTTGCAAATCGATATAATCTTCCTGGAAAGACTCGGTTCCGGCCAGTCTCTTTTTAACGTCATTATAGAGTCTTAACGCTTTGTCAAGACTGTCGTTCTGATGATAAGCTATAGCAAGATATAAGTATGTATCCAGAGGTGCTTTTTCTCCTGTTTGTTTATATTCCTTGGCATTACTTACTACGCCTTCAGATGCTTTTTTCAGAAGCTTAAGGGCATCAACTTTCCTTCCGTCGATATTGAGATAGCAGATTCCCAGCTTCGCAGCAAGATTGTGATTATCAGGATAGGCCTTAAGAAGAGGCTCATATAGGGTTGCAGCCTTTTCATAATTTTCATCATAATAATAATACATGTCTGCATCCTGGACAGCTTTGAGATATTCTTTTTTAACCGTTTCCTGTGAATTCAGAGAAACAAAACTGAAAAACAGAATTGAAAGAATAACAATTCTTTTGAAAGGGTAGAGGTGGTTCATTATTTTGATACTTTTTTAATCCATAGATCATCAGGATATCCTTTTACTAAAAGTTCCTGTTTAAGAAATTCAGCTTCTTCTTTGGTTGCGAAATTTCCAACAGTATATCTGTAGAACTTGTCTTTATCACTAAACATTACCTTTATGTCGGAAATGTATTTGAAATAACTGATATCTACAGGTTTATAGAGAGCCATTACCTGAACGGTATAATAGAGTACATCTGAATCTTTAATGTTATTATCTGTCAAATCGCTTACTACCATGTTCCTGATAAGTGTACTCGAATCAACCGCAGAAACCTCAGGGATATCTGAAAGATTAATTTTTTCATAGGTCTGATTCAGTTCCGAGCCCTCAATCGAAAGATAAAAAATTTCTTTCTTTTTGTAGTCGGTTGTCATTGAATAGTATCCGTTCTTGTCATTATTGAATGGCTGAAAGAATTTATCGTCATCAGTCGTGTTAATTGGAAATCCCAGGTTTTGGGGTGTCTTCCAAGTAGTTCCCATCTTCCGGCTAAAGAAATTATCATATCCTCCCATTGCACTATGCCCTTCCGAACAGAAATAAAGTATAGAATCATTAATAGTAACGAAAGGAGTATCTTCGTTGTACTCAGTGTTTATTACAGTTCCAAGATTTATTGCAGGCCCCCAGTCTCCTGTAGCATCTTTTTCTGAAACATATATATCAAGACTTCCGTTTCCTCCTTCCCGGTTACTTGTAAAATACAGTTTTTTATCGTCAGCTGAAATAGCAGCATGAGATTCATAAAACTTTGTATTGATATTTTTATTTAGCTTTTTTATGGGAGTCCACTCCCCATTTATATATTCCGAAGAATAAATATTACCGTCGTAATTATCGTTTTTATAGAGATATAGTACTGTGCCATCTTTATTAAGAGAACATGAAGAGCAATCTTCTCCTGCCATGAGACTTGATGTAATTTCAACAGGAGGTTGCCACACATCTCTAACTTTTTTTGAGAACAGGATAACATTGACAATACCTCTGCGTTCAGTATAGACAATCGTATTCCCATCGAAACTGACAGCCGGATAATCATTAATTGAACCCTGACTAAAATCTGATCCAAGAGTGCTCTTACTTAGGTTCACAGGAGCTTCCTGATACTTAATTGCATTTTTGCATGCCAGAATCTCCTGATCAATATATGCGAGATTTTTCATCCCCCCCTTTTCCTCTGTCTCTATGGCAAGTTTTTTAAAAGTCTGGAGAGTATTTACGGCTTTATCAAGCTCATTGTTAATCATATAAGCTTTTGCCAAGAAGAAATAGGCATCAAGAGGTGCTCTTTTTTCTTTAAAGGAGGCAATTTTCGCAGAGTAGCTGGAATTCTTAACCGCAGCTTCAAGATAAGGTATTGCTTTTTCTTTTTCCCCCGGTATATTCAGGTAACAGGTTCCGATTTTAAATTGAATATTGAAGTTATCAGGTGTTTCCAGGAGGATATATAGTTGATTTGCAAGATCATATTCTTCATAAAGGTAATAAGATTCTGCCTGTGCAAAAATCTTTTTCATCTCGATATTGGATTGAGCTGAGGCAGCAACAGGGAAAATTACCAGAGTAAATAGTTGCAACAGGAGGCTAAGTATTTTTGCTCTGAATTTAATCATTATAACAAATATAATAATTTTAGAAAATATTGTTCTATAACACAGCTATTTTTCTCCGAACGTAATCTTATAAATATCCTCTTTCCCTGATCCTGAAAACTCTTTATAAATTGAATAATAGCCAGCGTTTCCATCTCCTATCGGCATAAAGAAGAAATTATCGTCGGTATTATTTAATGGATAACCGATATTTAAAGGTTTACCCCATAGACCGTTTGACTGAAGATCGGATCGGAAAATATCATAACCTCCTACATTTTCATGTCCCTGTGAACTGAGAAACAGTGTCTTTCCATTATTTATAAGAAATGGTCTTTCTTCGTTGAATGGTGTGTTGATTTCCGGTCCTAGATTGACAGGCTCTCCCCAATCACCATTTTCCTTGTGGGATATGTAAAGGTCGAGTCCTCCAAACCCTCCTGGCCGGTCGGAAGCAAAGATCAATTGATTGCCGTCTTCAGTTATAAAACCATGTGACTCCCAGTATATTGTATTGATATTCTTGTTCAGTATAACACATTTTGTCCATCTTGTACCATCAAATGTGCTGGTGTAAATGTCACTGTTAAAATTATCATCCCTTGAAAGGAAAAGAATCTTCCCGTCCCGGGAAAGGCATGATATATAAAAATCTCCGTCAGAAAGAAGTTCTGGAGTAATATTTACAGGTGTGGTCCATTTATTGTTAACAAGTCTGGAAAGCATTACCGCATCATAGAACTTCTTAGATATCATCCATGCAAATGTTTTTCCATCAGCAGATATTACAGGATTGAAATCTGAATCTTTACTGTTAAACGGCTCTCCGATGTTCTCTTCTTTAAATTCAATCGGTTTTGCAATTAACTCTTTAGCGATTTCGCAGACTTTTATTTCGTTTTTTACAAAATCCATATTCTCGTGGTCATCAGGCAGAAGAGTCTCATAGTACCTTTGAAAGCATTCCTTAGCTTTATCAAACATATAATTAATCCGGTATGCTTTACCCAGGTCGAATAATGCATCATAAGGAGCAGCTTTCTGATTAATTGTTCCCTCCTTTATCTGGGCTGACATATTTTTTGATGCTCTTTCAAGATAGCTGACAGAAAGATTTTTCTTTCCCGGAATATTAAGATAACACTCACCTATGCGGTATGCAAGGTTAGAATTGTCCGGAAGCTTCTCATACAGGGAAAGATAAAAAGGCAGGGCATCGGAGTAATCTTCAGTCATAAAAAAATATTCAGCTTCAAGAAATGTCTCCTGCAGACTTTTTATATCCTGGGTGTGTAATAATAAAGAAAGAGTTGTTCCTACAACCAGGAGAAGAATCCTTTTACTCATAACAGAAAGTTTTAATAATCAAATTTATTAAAAAAATTGCCAATCCGGTTAAAGCTCACATACTTATTTCGTAAAAATGACGGGTATGAGTCAGCCATCATCAACCTGATCTGTTATTTTTTACTATTCTGTCTTTTTCTGAAGAAGAAAAAGAGGAAGAGTATTAAACCACCTCCAAGTACAACATAAAGGATCCAAAGCCTGTTCTCTTTCACAGGAACAACCGGTGGAGGGGAGATAATATCTGGGGCAGGTTTTTCAGGTTCCTGTGCAATTACTTTGTTGTCCTCAGGTTTAATGACAGGTTGGGCAGGCACATCTTTCTTTGAAATGATGGGAATTTCGGTAATTGGCGGATTAATTGCTTCAATGGTAAGCTTATTTTCTTCAAAGGTAAGATCACTTACAAACTCTGTTTTTGGCAGAATAATAAGGGGAATCAGAAATGAATCAGAGTTATTAAACAGGGGAATTTCAATGCTCATCCTGATCCTTTCACTACTGTCTGCTTCATAAGTCAAATCATATTTGCCTTGAGGCAGCTTAAGATGATATCCGCCTGATTCAGGATCAGAAAATGCAATAACCGGCTGGCCGGGCTCACTGGCATTAAGTGCACTGATTTTTACATTTCTGTCGATATTACTATCCTGATCCTCAATCCTTGCTGTTCCGGTAACGAAAAAGTATCTCGGATGCTGTTCAGAAAAGATCTCCACCTTGTAAATATCCTGTTTTCCGTATCCATCGGGACTATATTTTGAAAGATATCCTTCGTAACCCTGATCTAAAGGATTGAAGAATATATCATCGTCAGTGGTGTTAAGAGGATAACCAATATTCTGTGGGACAGACCATTCACCATTTGGAAGCAGAGATGAGATAAAGATATCATATCCCCCCATGGTGTAATGACCTTGTGAACTGAAGAATAGTTTTTTGTCATCTTTACTCAGGAATGGGGTCTCCTCATTGTAAGGAGTGTTTATTACAGGCCCAAGGTTAACAGGAACTCCCCAATTACCGGTACTGTCAATTTCAGATACATAGATATCCAATCCTCCGAAGCCTCCCTTCCTGTTACTTGTAAAATAGAGTTTCTTATTGTCGTGGGATATCGTTGCGTGTGATTCCCAGTATTTTGTATTGATTTTGTCATTTAGTTTTATAACCGGAGTCCATATTCCGTTCTCAAATCGAGTGGTATATATATCTCCGTCGTAATCAACAGAGCTGTAGAGGTATAGATTTTTACTATCTTTTGATATGGATGTCGGAAAGAAATCTTTGTCAACTTTAAGCAGTTCATTCATATTCACAGAACTGCCCCATTGATTAGTACTTTTGACGGAGTAGAGGATAGCGTTGTAAAATGCTTCGCTTCTTGAGAAAACCAGAAGGTTCTCATCATCTGAAAAAACAGGATTGAACTCCGAAGTGCTTTCATTGATACCTTTACCAAGGTTGTTCTCTTTGATATAAAGTGGAGTTTTCATAAGATCTTTTGCGTTCAAACAGGATTGAATCTGCAGGGTTACCACAGATGAATCATAAACCATGGGATCCATATTTTTCATGAAGAGTTCATATGTCTCAACAGCCTGATCAAGCTTATTATTAATCCTGTAAGCATTTGCAAGGTAGTAAAGGGCATCATAGGGGGCTCCGGTTTCCCTGAATCTTCCCGCTTTGTATCTGGTATTAATGTTTTTTACTGCATCTTCAAGATAAGTCATTGCCTTATCTTTTTCTCCCGGTGTATTCAGGTAGCACTGTCCAATTCTGTATTTAAAATTGGAATTATCCGGGTAAGCCTTCAGCAGTTGCTGATAGAATGGCAGCGCATCTTTGTAATCTTCAAACAGGATCCAGCTTTCCCCTTCATAGAAAAACTTCTTTAACTCAGCTTTTGACTGAGATACCAGATCATTATTTGTCAGGACAGCTAATAACCATGTTAAAAGAACTATTGTTTTCATTTGTTCAGGTCTCTTTACTCAAAGTTACTAATATATGAAAATATTAAAAAAGGGCAATTTGGTTTTGCCCTTTTTGTTTAATGAAAAAGGGTTTATTAAGAAAAAGTATCTGAATTGGTCAAAATAGTATATTTTTGGGCTAAAGCCCGTATTTGCAGGAAATTGAATAGTGGTTATCTCTTAAGACTTGATTTACCCCCCAACCCCCCAAGGGGGGCTTTGTAACCATCAGTAAATCAATAAGTCCCCCCGCCCCCCCTGGGGGATTTAGAGGTAAGAACAAAAAAGAGGGCTTTTAGACATCCTCTATAGATTCAACCATTTACGGATTTTAGTTCTTATAACAGAGATTTTTAAATGCCCGTTAAAGCAAATCAGGGGTATAGTTCTCCAGAAACTCTTTAACTTTATTCAGGAATTTCCCGGCGAGGGCACCATCAATGACCCTGTGGTCATAACTTAACGAAAGTATCATTATCTGACGGATAGCTATTGCATCTCCTTCGGGAGTTTCAATCACTGCCGGCATTTTTCTTACAGCTCCTGTTCCGAGAATTGCAGCCTGCGGCTGGTTTATTATAGGTGTCCCGGACAGGTTATTGTAACTTCCAAAATTGGTGACAGTAAATGTTCCGCCTGTAATTTCATCAGGTTTCAGCTTATTACTCCTCGCTCTTTCGGCAAGATCATTGACAGCTCTTGCAAGACCGGTAAGGTTTTTCTCATTAGCATTTTTTATAACAGGTACAATTAGGTTCCCGTCAGGAAGAGCTGTAGCCATTCCGATATTGATATTTTTCTTTTTGATGATGTTATTTCCATCAACAGAGATGTTTACCATTGGATAATCATGCAAGGCTCTTGCAACTGCGTCAATAAAAATCGGGGTCAATGTAAGTTTCTGACCCTCGCTGGCAAGGAATTTTTCTTTTATGCTATTTCTCCAATTTACCAGGCGGGTAACATCAGCATCAATAAAGGATGTAACATGAGGTGACGTTCTTTTTGACATCACCATATGGTCTGCAATTAGCCTGCGAACCCTGTCCATCTCAATTATCTCATCGCCTTGTGAAGAAACATTACGAAGTTTATCCTTTTCTTCTCCTTTTACAGCCTTTACAGCCTTTACTGCCTCTGTAGCATTTATTTCTTTTAATGCCTCTTTCTCCTTCTTTCTATCTTCAAACAGTTTAATTATATCGTCTTTAGTAATTCTGCCATCCATGCCGGTACCACTGATAGTGTCAAGATCAGAATAGCTGATCCCTTCCTGTGCCGCAATACTTCTTACCAGCGGGGAAAGAAATTTGCCGGATGGTGTACGGCTTTTCATTTCATGGGATAGCTGATACTCTTCTTTTTTCTCCTGCCTGACTGAATCGATAGTCTCTCGTATCCTTTCTACCTCTTTCTCAATTTTTTTTGCGTCTTCAGGTGTGGTCTCAACATTGTTTTCAAGAACTGCAATGGCTTCCCCGACTTTAATCACTGAGCCCTCTTTGGCGAATATTTCAATAATGGTCCCTGCTGCCGGAGAAGGAACCTCCGAATCAACTTTATCAGTTGCAACCTCAACAAGCGGATCATCCTCTTTTATAGCAGAGCCCTCCTTTACCAGCCATTTGTTTATGGTTGCTTCAATAACTCCTTCTCCCATTGCGGGCAATACGATATTCATTCTTGCCATTTAACCAGAGTTTTTATGTCCGCGGAATCATCTTTTTATTATACCCTAATAACAACCGGAAGCCAAATATGTTTCAAAGATCATCTGAATCCTGAAACAACCGGTCTCAGAAAGATTATCTTTTATTTGCCTTCATTTCTTCACGGATTACCCGGGATAGTCTCCTTACACCTTCTTCTATTTCATTATTATTTGAGAATGAGAAGTTTATACGCATTGTGTTATGGCCTGAACCGTTGCAGAAAAAAGAAGAACCCGATACAAAAGCAACATTTTTCTCTATCGCCTTTATAAATATTGTATCTGCATCAAAGCCGGCAGGCAGCGTTACAAAAAGGAAGAGACCACCCTGAGGTTCAGTCCATTTAACATTCTCAGGCATATATTTTTTGAAACAACTGATCATATGACTTCGTCTTTCACGGTAAAGGGCAATTGTTTTCCGGAGATTTTTTTCAAGAAGCCCCTTTTCCATATAGTGTGCAATAATTTTCTGTACAAAAGGAGATGTGCACAGATCTGCAGTTTGTTTTGCCATGACGATCTTGTCCAGAATTGCAGGATTCCCGATCACCCAGCCAACCCTGAATCCGGGAGCAAATATCTTTGAAAAAGTGCAGAGAGTTATTACCCTACCGGTTTTATCAAGTTCGTACATCAGCTTCTGTGATTCACCTTCGAACCGGACTTCTCTGTAGGGACTGTCTTCAACTATAAGCAGGTCATATTTGTCAGCTATCTCAATGATCTTTATCCGTCTTGACTCAGGGAGAGTTATTCCTGCAGGATTCTGAAAATCGGGAATTACATAAATGAATTTTATTTTTCGTCCAAGCTCTTTAAGTGTGATTATTGTCTCTTCAAGTTCATCAGGTTTCATGCCATCTTCATCGAGGGTAATTCCTTTGAGTTTTGCCCCATAGGCTGAAAAGGCATTTATTCCGCCAAGGTAGGAGGGAAGACCACACAGCACATAGTCCCCAGGATCAATAAAAATTCTCCCTATCAGATCAATTGCCTGTTGGGAACCTGTTGTAATTATAAGGTTATCAAGTCCTATGTTCAATCCCTGTTTGTTATGCCTCTCGACCAGGATCTTTCTTAAAAGAGGATCACCTTCTGTTGTTCCATATTGCAAACCATCCGGCCCGTTCTTTTCCAGAACTTCAAGTACTATCTCTTTGAGGTCATCGACAGGAAATGTCTCCGGAGCAGGTAGTCCTCCCGCAAATGAAATCATCCCGGGTTTCTGAAGGTGCTTGAGAATCTCCCTGATTGCAGACCTCTTCATACTCTTCCCCGAGTCCGACAGAAAATGGTTTACAGAATTTAGCATTGCTGATAAGGATTTCGGTTGTTTATTGCCCGTCCAAGAGTAATTTCATCGGTGTATTCCAGTTCGTCACCAATTGCCACACCTCTTGCAAGTGTTGTAAGGGCAATATTAAATTTATTGAGTCTTTTATAAAGATAGTAATTTGTTGTATCACCTTCCATTGTCGTGCTGAGGGCAAAAATGATTTCATTTATACCTCCGTTTTTCACCTTTTCTTCAAGACTATCGATCTTCAGATCTGCAGGGCCTATTCCATCAATAGGAGAAATAATACCTCCAAGGACATGATAAACACCTTTGAACTGCCGGGTGTTTTCTATTGCCATCACATCCTGAATGGTCTCAACTACACAAATTACTGATCGGTCTCTTTTCTCATCGTTGCAGATTGTACATATTTCACTGTCGGAAATATTATGGCAGACCTTGCAGTAGTGAATCTCTCCATGAAGTTTAATAATGCTTTCACCAAATCTTCTTACCTCTTCAGAATCTCTTTTTAAAAGGTTCATTACCAGCCTGAAAGCTGTCTTTCTGCCAATGCCTGGAAGTGAGGCAAACTCATTAACTGCATTTTCAAGCAGTTTTGAGGGATACTCTGTAAAACTCATACCTGAAGGTTTTAGACAAAATTAGTTCAATTATTGCCTTTAAAACTAAACCCTCGCGGAATTTTTTACCCTGCATTCTTTTTGTTATCCTTGCAGATTATTTTGCCAATTTATGACACCATCACTGATCCTGGGAATATTCCTGACGTATACGGTTGTATTGTTTGCAGTTACCTGGATAACAGTACGAAAAGCCGATAATCAATCATTTTATATTGGAAATAAAATCTCACCATGGTTTGTTGTGGCTTACGGGATGATCGGAGCTTCACTTTCAGGCGTGACCTTCATGTCTGTCCCGGGCTGGGTGAAAGATACCCAGTTCAGTTATATGGTTGTGGTTTTCGGCTACCTGTTTGGATATTTCGTGATTGCTCTTGTTTTACTTCCGTTATATTACAGGTTAAAACTTACTTCAATATATGGTTATCTTGAACAACGTTTTGGCTTCTGGTCCTACAAAACAGGCGCCGGGTTTTTTATATTATCCCGGATCCTTGGTGCTTCTCTTCGTATGTTTTTGGTTATAAATGTTTTACAGATTTTTGTCTTTGATGCCTGGAATATTCCCTTCTGGGTCAATGTTCTGATTTTTATTATTCTTATCATTCTTTATACTTTAAAAGGAGGGATCAGAACAATTATATGGACAGATACTCTTCAAACGACATTTATGCTCCTAGCAGTTGTCCTCTCGGTAATCTATATAAGCAAGGGATTGGGAGTTCCTCTTTTTAAGCTGGTTTCCAGTGTAAGTGATAGTTCTGTTTCGAAAATGTTCATAACAGACTGGCATCATGAGCGCTTTTTTATCAAGCAGTTTTTTAGCGGGATGTTCATAACTATTGTGATGACCGGGCTTGATCAGGAGATGATGCAGAAGAACCTCAGTTGCCGCAATATTAAAGAGGCGCAAAAGAATATGTTCACCTTCAGTGGCACCTTAGTTTTTGTCAATCTGCTTTTTCTTTTTCTCGGAGCTTTGCTTATGATCTATTCACAGAGTAAAGGTGTTAGTGTGACATCAACCGATGATCTCTTCCCCACTGTAGCTTTTAAATATCTGGGTCCTGTTGCAGGGATAGTTTTCCTTATCGGTCTTATCTCAGCTGCCTTTCCCAGTGCCGATGGAGCTCTGACCTCGCTGACAACATCAGTAAGTATCGACTTTCTTGGTCTCGATAAGAAACAGGCGATCACCGAGACAGCCAAAACAAAAATCAGGTATTCAGTACATATTCTGATCGCTCTTATATTTTTTATAAGTATATTAATATTCAGGGCATTAAATGACAGGGCTGTAATTGATAAGCTTTTTACAATTGCCGGGTACACATATGGCCCTCTACTGGGGCTTTACTCTTTCGGACTTTTTACAAAGAGACGAGTGAATGACAGAATAACCCCCTTCATAGCAATAACATCACCGGTCATCTGTTATTTTCTGAGTATGTATTCAGAGGAATTATTTAATGGTTATAAGTTCGGATTCGAACTTCTGCTGGTTAATGGATTCCTGACTTTCATAGGACTCTTAATTTTCAGTAATAAAACAAAATAGAACTTTAAAAGGATTACTGCCTGACGCCTGTCGTCTCCTGCCTGTCGCCCTCCTGCTCTGTCTCCTCAGGTACCTCTTTCTTTATTATTACCCTTTTGGTTCTGTATGGGATATTCCAAACCAGATAATAATTAATACCGGCATTTACAGTTTTTCCGCCGGGCCCGAATCCTGGAAAATAAATTGGCCGGAGGTCTTTTCCACCTCCTCCTGAGATTAACATTCTTAATCTTATTGTCCAGCCTATGCTGAAATTTCTGAATAGTTCTGTTTTAACACCGGGTGCCACTTCAAGGAAATGTCCCAGACTGGTTCGTGGTGAAACTGAAGAAGTAACTATACCCCAGTAGTTTTCATGTTGAAAGGAGGGAGTCTCGGAATTGAAAACGCTCAGGCCGTAACGCAATCCGATACCTGCCCAGTGTTTTCCCTTCGAGATTTCGGGCTTTAGGAGATTGAAATCTACCCCGACCCGCGCAAAAACACCCTTGCTGAGGTAGTCATAATTGTACTGGGAATATTTATAACTTAAGTATCCGCCCTCAATAACATAAGCCATTTTTTCATTTCTGTCCATAGAAACAAATCCTTCGGCACTAAGATTATTTTTATCTGTTAAATAAATAACAGGACCCGAGACTTCCAGGCCTGCTCTTATCTTCAGAGGGAATAGAATAGTGTCCTGTGCCTGAAGCAGATCTGAGCAAAAGAGGATCAAAAGACTAATAAAATATGCGTATGTTCTCCTCATTTGAAGTTGTTATATTGCCATTACTTCTATATATGAAATCAATGGCATTTTTTGTAGAAAATGGTTTTGCTGTATCAAGATAATGATAAAAAGTGTATCCGCATTCCTTTGAAATAAGGTGTGGATAGCTGCTGTATCGGAAGGTTATAGTATCAGTAATCCCGTTAATCCGGATTATGAATGTACAATTGTCAGTTGATGCATTCAGAGGAAAAAGAGCCGGCTGGACTTTGAAGGCTTTATCATATATTTTAATTGTTTCCTTATTCAGGCCGTAGACTGTTATGCTATCGGGTGCTTTAAGTTTCTTGTTATCATTATCATAAAATGATGCTTTCAAAAATGAATTTGTCTCTTCGAAGCATGCTTCCGGGGTGCAGGATATTACAGATAATGAAAGTCCCATTAAGATTGCGATAAGTATAATTGAAGATATTTTACTCATTATTATTCTGAAAGCTTCAAAAGTACAAAAATTACAGTGTCAAAAATTAAAATCTGAGGAGTCCATTCCTCGGTAACCAGTCTGAACCTCTTGATATGTTCATATTCACCAAGCGATTTATTAACCTCTTTTACCTCCTTTGAAAATTTTACAGAGTTTCAGAGTTTTCCCTGCCTCTTAAACTTTTCTGATATATTCTTCAGCTTTTTTCAAAGCAGCGGGAATTCCTGCAGGATTCTTTCCCCCGGCAGTCGCAAGAAAAGGTTGTCCACCGCCTCCACCGCTGATTTCACCTGCAATCTCTTTTATTATTGATACGGCATTAATATTTTTCTCTTTTACAAGCTGGTCGCTCACCATCACAAGGATGTTTGCTTTTTCTCCGATAACCGCACCTAAAACCAGGACTGAGTTATCAGAAGAGCTTCGAATCTGGTAAGCAATTGTCTTAAGTAAATCGGATGAACCGGATTCGAACTGGCCTGAAAGAAATCTTATATCATTAATTAAAACTGCTTTTTCTTCAAGCTCCTTTACTTTTGCCGATGCAGACTGTAACTGAAATTTCTCGATTGTCTTTTTCAGAACTGAGTTCTCTGCAATTAGCTTTTCAACACTTTCTTTAACATCTCCGGTACTTCTAAGGAGTGTTGCAATCTCATCGACTGCTGATAATTTTTTATTTATGTATTCTTCTGCTTTTAAGGCAGTTACTGCTTCTATTCTTCGGACACCGGCAGCAATTGCTCCCTCTGATACTATTTTAACAATTCCGATGTTGCCGGTATTGCTGACATGGGTTCCACCGCACAGTTCTACAGATTTGCCAAATTCAACAACTCTTACTGTTTCTCCGTATTTTTCTCCAAAAAGTGCCATGGCTCCCATGGACCGGGCTTGCTTCATGGATATACCATCGGTAACCTTAAGGTTGTTATTCTCTCTTACCATCCTGTTAACCATCTCTTCCACCTTCATCAACTCTTCACGGGTCACTTTGCTGAAGTGGCTGAAGTCAAACCGCAGACGATCAGGAGTGACAAGTGAACCTTTTTGTTCCACATGCTTTCCAAGAACCGATCTTAATGCAAAATGAATCAGGTGTGTAGCCGTATGATTATTTGCTGTCATCCGACGTTTTTCAAGATCAACGACAGCATGATACACAGCTAATGGATCAGAAACCATTTCCGGGGCAATATGTATAATCAGATTGTTTTCTTTTATAGTATCTGAAATCAAGATCTTCTCTTTTCCGTAAATCAGTTGACCTGTATCCCCGACCTGGCCTCCGGATTCGGCATAAAACGGAGTTTTATTAAAAACCAGTTGAAAGCTCTCTTCCCCCTTAAACTTTACTTTCCGGTACCTGGTAATCAGTATTTCATCAGAGGTTTTTTCATAACCGGTAAATTCCGTTCCTTCAATATCTCTGACAATAGTCCAGTCACCTGATTCCACTGAGGCATCCTCGCGTGATCGTTCCTTCTGGTTTTTCATCTCATTCTCAAACCCGGTAAAGTCCAGATGCATATCATTTTCTTTGAGGATCAATTGAGTAAGATCAACAGGAAAGCCAAAAGTATCATAGAGTTCAAAACCGATTTTGCCGGGCAAAATATTTTTATGTTCCCTCCTGAGATCTTTGATCATTTTTTCAATCATCTTTAATCCTTTCCCAAGAGTCTTCAGAAAAGCAGTCTCTTCCTCATAGATTATTTTAGAGATATGTTCCATTCCAGACCTTAATTCTGGATAAGTGTCGCCCATTATCTCGGCAAGAACCGGAACAAGCTGATATATAAATGGTTCTTCAATCCCAAGGTTGTTATATCCATATCTGACTGCCCGTCGCAGAATTCTCCTTATTACATAACCTGCTTTATTGTTGGATGGGAGCTGCCCGTCAGCTATTGAAAAAGCTACAGCTCTTAAATGGTCTGCAATAACCCTTAATGCGATATCCCGGTTTTCATTAACACCATATTCCTTACCTGTTATCGAAGAGATTTTGCTTATTATTGACTGAAAAATATCTGTATCGTAATTTGATTTTTTACCCTGAACAACCATGCAAAGCCTCTCAAACCCCATTCCTGTATCTACATGTTTTGCAGGAAGTTGTTCAAGTTTTCCGTCTGATCGCCTGTTATACTGAATAAATACAAGATTCCATATCTCTATTACATGAGGGTGCCCTTTGTTAACCAGTTCATTTCCCGGTATCTTTTCCCTTTCAACATCATCACGAATGTCGATGTGGATCTCGCAGCACGGTCCGCAGGGACCGGCTTCTCCCATCTCCCAGAAATTGTCTTTTTTTGATCCTTCCAGTATTTTGCCTTCAGGATTGGTAAAACATTTTTTCCAGCATTTAAAAGCTTCATCATCCCGGGGAACATTTTCGTCTCTGCTTCCTTCAAAGACTGTTGCATATATTCTCTCTTCCGGTATTCCAAGCTTTTTCACCAGAAATTCCCATCCCCATTCTATTGCCTCTTCTTTAAAATAGTCTCCGAACGACCAGTTCCCAAGCATCTCGAACATCGTATGATGATAGGTGTCACGGCCTACCTCTTCGAGGTCATTATGTTTACCCGATACCCTCAGGCATTTTTGAGAGTTGGCAACTCTTTTGTGTACAGGCTGCTGATTTCCGAGGAAAATATCTTTAAACTGATTCATCCCTGCATTGGTAAACATCAGGGAGGGATCATTCTTTATAACCATTGGGGCAGAAGGCACAATATTATGACCTTTTGACCGGAAAAATTCAAAAAAAAGCTGCCTTACTTCGTGTGCTTTCAACGTAATTATCATATTATTATATAAATAAATAACTTAATTTTGGTTTGTAAAATTAATTTATTTGTTTTAGATTTGTCGATTACTGAAAAAAAAATCAAAAAACTGAAAGTCACTGATGGCTAACCATAAGTATTTTCTTGATTATTCCGATCTGCAATACAAAAAGATAAGACTGGCGTGGAAACATAAACTTTTACGTCTTTTTTTATGGTTAGGTGCATCTATTTTGGTTACTCTATTTTATAGTGCTATTTTTGAAAATATTTTCGGCTCACCAAAAGAAAAGGTGCTGAGTCAGGATGTTGATAACCTGAAACTTCAGTACTCTCTCATGGGAAGGCAAATTACTAACTCAGTGAAAATCCTGAATGACCTGGAACTTTCTGACGCAAATCGTTACAGACCAATTCTTGACATGGATAGCATTCCAGGGTCCTTTAGAAATCCCGGATTTGGAGGTGTCAATAGGTTCCAAGATCTTGAAGGATATAATAATTCAAATATGATGATTTCGTTCCTGACAAAGATCGAAGAAATCAGAAACAGGACTAATGTTCAGTACGAATCATTTAAGGCTATAGAGGAGAAAAAAAACGAATGGATACGTGAGATGGAGTACCTTCCAATGATAAGTCCGGTCAATGTTATATTCAGGCGAGGCGATGGAATGAAATTCAGGGAGGTACATCCTGTCCTGGGTACGCCGCAGTGGCATCATGGGCAGGATTTCAGCACTCCATACGGAACGGAGGTATATGCTACAGGTTCTGGGAAAGTTATAGAAGCAGGATGGGATGGAGGCTTTGGAAACTGCGTTGTAATTGATCATGGATATGGTTATCAGTCCACTTATGGGCATTTAAGCAATATCAAAGTAACAACAGGTCTGAACGTAAAGCGTGGAGACCTGATCGGTCTGACAGGAAGCTCCGGGACCTCCTCCGGCCCCCACCTGCATTACCAGATCGATCTGTATGGGCAGCATAGAAATCCTCTCTATTACTTTAATGATGATCTGACTGAAGATGAGTATTTTGATATGATACAGACACTCACTTCACAAACAAAATTCAGATAAACCGTTTTCCAATTCCAGGATCATCCCGGCAATTAATTTCTCCTTTTGTCAGTGAGTTTCAAATATTTGTTGAATTTTTTATCTTTGCTGAATTATGGCAAATCCAAAATATAAGTTTAACCCCGAGTCCCTTAGCTTTGATAAAATAAGCCTTGGCGTAAGATCCGTGCTGTTAAGGTTGTTAGCTTATTTTGTCGGTTCAATGATCATTGCTGTCATTTATGGTTTTATTTTCACTTTATTTATCGATTCCCCAAAAGAAAAAGCACTGAAACGTGAAATAGCTCAAATGACACTCCAATACGATTTAATACACAGGGAGATGTCAAATCTTGAAAAGGTGATCGAACATCTTCAGGAGACCGATGACAATCTTTACAGAACCATTTTTGAAGCTGAACCTATCTCAGCCACTCTTCGTGAAGGAGGAGTAGGGGGTGTTAACCGATACAATGATCTGGAAGGCTATGATAATTCAAGTATTGTCATAGAAACTGCAAAGCGACTTGACAGAATCAGGAAAAAGGTTTATGTCCAGTCAAGATCTTTCGATGACCTTATTATGCTGGCAAATGAAAAAGAGGAGATGCTCAGGTCAATTCCCGCAATAATTCCAATTTCCACCAAAGACCTTACCCGTATAGCTTCAGGATTCGGATTAAGGATACATCCTTACTATAAAATATCCAAGTTCCATGCCGGTATGGATTTTACAGCTCCTTCAGGGACCGAAGTTTATGCATCCGGTAACGGTACTATAATTGGCGTTTCATCATCAAAGAGGGGTATGGGTAACAATATAATTATTGATCATGGTTTCGGTTATTCATCAATATATGCACATCTGGACAGTTTTAATGTGAGAATGGGGCAGAAGGTTCATAGAGGAGATGTGATTGGATTTGTCGGGAATACCGGAATGTCAGTTGCTCCACACCTGCATTATGAGATCAAACTGAATGGGGTAACTGTTGATCCGGTAAACTATTATTTCAACGATCTGACAGCCGCAGAGTATGAACGGATGATTGAAATTGCTTCCAAAACCGGGCAGTCTTTCGATTAGAATTCCTTTAAAAATTATAATGAAGAGAAACTTTACCTTTTTGTGGTAACCTCTTATAAACAGTACCTATGCCATACAAGGAAAAAATGATCGAAAAGCTCTATTATTCTATAGGGGAAGTATCTGATATGCTTGATGTACCAGTCTCAACTGTTCGTTTCTGGGAAAATGAGTTTGACATTCTTAAACCCATGAAGAATAAAAAGGGGAACAGGATGTTTACTCCATCAGATATCAAAAACCTGAAGATTATCCATTATCTTGTCAAAGAGGAGGGGATGACCCTCTCAGGCGTAAAAAAGAAACTCACCGGGAAGTGGGATGAGACAGACAATAAGTATGAGATCAACCAATCGCTTCAGAAAATCAAAGGTATCCTTTTGGATCTCAGAGATAATATTTAAAAAATGAAGTTAAAGGAGCTTTGTTCTTATCTCGATTCAGTTATTCCATTGTCTTTTCAGGAAAGTTATGACAACTCAGGATTACAGGTGGGTCTGCCTGAAAAGGAGCTTTCTTCAGGTATGGTATCACTTGATGTGACTGAGGATGTCATTGACGAAGCATGCTCATCAGGATGCGACATTATAATATCCCATCATCCTCTGATTTTCAGCGGGATCAAAAAAATAACCGGGAGATCATTTACCGAAAGAATACTCATAAAGGCAATTAAAAGTGATATCGCTATCTATTCATCTCATACAAATCTTGATGTGATGAGTAATGGAGTAAGCATGAAAATGGCTCAGAAGCTCAACCTGCAGAATATAAAGGTACTGTCACGCCTGAATCACAAATTACTAAAACTGGTGACTTATGTGCCTGAGGATCATATCAATAATGTCATGGAGGCTGTTTACGGAGCAGGAGCAGGAACGATCGGCAATTATGATCAGTGCGGATTCATCAGTTCCGGGAGAGGCTCTTTCAGAGCCGGTGAGGGAGCTAGTCCATTTGTCGGTGAAAAGGGTAAAGTTCATTTTGAAAAAGAGATAAAATTTGAAACTATAGTTTTTTCTCATCTGAAAGACAAAGTTATAAAGGCTCTCCTTGACGCGCACCCTTATGAGAAGGTTGCTTATGATATATATTCTCTTGAAAATGAGAATATTGAAGAGGGCTTAGGTTGTACTGGGGAATTTGCAGAACCAATAAATGAGAGTGATTTTTTAAGTTTGATTTCATCTGTTTTTGATGCAAAAGGGGTACGGTACTCAAAAATCACCGGCCGGAAGATCAAAAAAGTTGCTTTATGTGGTGGTTCGGGAGCTTCACTACTTAATGAAGCTATTACCTCCGGAGCCGATGCATTTGTTACTGGGGACATTAAATATCACAGTTACTTTGAAGCTGAAAATAAAATTTTGCTTATTGATTCCGGGCATTTTGAAAGCGAAAAATTCTCAACAGAGATTTTATACGATCTAATTATCAAAAAATTCCCTAAATTTGCAGTCCGATTTTCAAAAACAAATACCAATCCGATAAATTATCTGTAAAAATGGAAAAAGTCAAAACACATGAAGCTGAGATTCCGGTAGAGGATAGGCTTAGAGCATTATATGGTCTGCAGTTGGTTGATTCTGAGATTGACAAAATAAAAACCCTGAGAGGTGAGTTGCCACTCGAGGTACAGGACCTTGAGGATGAAATTGCTGGGTTAGAAACCAGACTGGGAAACCTGCGGGAAGAGGTTGTGACTCTGGATAAATCTGTTTCGAAAAAGAATAATGAAATAACCGATGCTGAAGCTCTGATAAAAAAATACGAGGAACAGCAGAAGAACGTCAGAAATAACCGGGAGTTTGATTCTCTTTCAAAAGAGATTGAATATCAGAACCTTGAAATTGAGCTGTACAATAAAAAAATTAAGGAGTTCGATGTCCAGACAGGTGAAAAGAAGGTTGTAATTTCTGAATCTGAAGCTACTCTTGGTGAACGCAAGTCGGATCTTGATCATAAAAAAGCAGAACTTGATGAGATCATTTCTGATACACAGAAGGAAGAAGAGGGATTGTACAAGAAGTCGGAAAAGATTCAGGCAGTTATTGAAGAGAGGCTACTGACCGCTTATAAGAGGATCCGGTCAAATGCAAGGAACGGACTGGCCGTGGTCCCGGTACAGCGTGATGCCTGTGGTGGTTGTTTTAACCAGATTCCGCCTCAACGACAGCTCGACATCAAATCAAGGAAGAAGATTATAGTTTGTGAATATTGCGGTCGTATCCTTGTCGACGATGAGATCATTAAGGAGAGTCATTTGTAGAATTGGCTTTTGATATATTGAGGACCACCCTGACCAGGGTGGTTTTTTTATTTTTACCTCATCCCCAAACCTCTTCTCCTAAAAGAGAAGGAATTTAAGGCATTGATAATAAATTACATAAGTCCCTCTCCTGCAGGAGAGGGATTTAGGGTGAGGTAAGAACCAGGATTTCCCTAACTTTACAATCATAACTTAATGCCCAATCATATGACGACTAATGAATTCAAAAACATGATCACCGAGGGCATTCCCGATCTATTGCCTGAACTCAAACCCTATGATCATAACCTGAACCATGCACCTAAGCGAAAGGACATTCTTACACCTGATGACAAAAAGCTGGCAATAAAAAATGCATTAAGGTATTTCCCTGAACATTTTCATAAAATTCTCGCAAAAGAATTTGCAAAGGAACTGGCTGACTTCGGAAGGATCTACATGTACCGATTCAGACCTGATTATGAGATAAAGGCGCGGCATCTCGACGATTTTCCCCATAGAACGCGTAGTGCTGCCGCTATAATGCTGATGATTTCAAATAATCTCGACCTTTTGGTAGCCCAGCACCCACATGAGTTGATTACTTACGGCGGTAACGGCGCCGTGTTTCAGAACTGGGCCCAGTATCGCCTCACAATGAAGTATCTTTCGGAAATAACAGATGAGCAGACACTTGTCGTCTATTCTGGTCATCCTCTCGGTCTGTTCCCTTCTCATAAGGATGCTCCCCGAGTGGTTGTTACTAACGGTATGGTTATTCCAAACTATTCATCACAGGACCACTGGGAGAAATTTAATGCTCTGGGTGTTTCTCAATATGGTCAGATGACTGCGGGCTCATATATGTATATCGGACCCCAGGGAATAGTTCATGGTACTACGATTACATTACTTAATGCAGGCAGAAAGCTGGTAAAAAACAATGAGGCGCCACGGGTTAAGTTATTTGTTTCTTCAGGACTTGGAGGAATGTCAGGTGCACAACCAAAGGCTGCAACGATTGCAGGTGTCATTTCAGTGATTGCTGAGGTGAATCCGAAAGCTATCGGAAGGCGCCTTTCCCAGGGATGGGTGGATGAAGTAATTACTGATATGGATGACCTGATTGAACGGGTAATAAAAGCTAAAACAGATAATGAAATTGTTTCAATAGCATATCACGGAAATATAGTGGAAGTATGGGAGCAATTTGCCGAAAAGAAGATCAGCGTCGATCTTGGCTCCGATCAGACTTCACTTCATAATCCCTGGGCAGGTGGGTATTACCCGGCAGGTCTGACTTTTGAGGAATCAAACAAAATGATATCTGCTGATCCTGAAAGATTTAAGGAACATGTACGGGAATCATTAAGGCGGCAGGTAAAAGCAATTAATCTCCATACTGAAAGAGGAACCTATTTTTTTGATTATGGCAATGCATTCTTACTGGAAGCTTCCAGGGCGGGAGCTGACATTCTGAATCAAAATGGTGAATTCAGATATCCATCTTATGTTCAGGACATTATGGGGCCGATGTGTTTTGATTATGGTTTTGGCCCCTTCAGATGGGTCTGCTGTTCAAATGACCCTGCCGACCTGATAGTCTCCGACAGAATTGCATCGGAAACACTGGAAAAAATAATGAAAAACTCTCCGGATCAGATTAAGCATCAAATGGCCGACAATATTCACTGGATAAAAGAAGCCGGTAAAAACAGACTGGTAGTCGGATCTCAGGCAAGGATACTATATGCTGATGCAGAAGGGAGAATAGCCATTGCCAAAGCATTCAATTCTGCAATTGCAGATGGAATAATTTCTGCTCCTGTGGTAATTGGAAGAGATCATCATGATGTATCAGGTACGGATTCCCCCTACAGGGAGACTTCAAATATCTATGACGGGTCGAAGTTCACGGCCGACATGGCTGTACAAAACGTAATTGGCGATGCATTCCGAGGAGCAACATGGATATCGCTTCATAACGGCGGAGGGGTAGGATGGGGAGAAGTCATTAACGGTGGATTTGGATTAGTTCTCGACGGGACAAAAGAGACAGAAAGCAAACTCATTATGATGCTTCACTGGGATGTCAACAATGGCATTGCCCGTCGGAGCTGGGCCAGAAACAGGGAAGCGATGTTCGCTTTGGAAAGAGAGATGAAGAGAACTCCGGGACTAAAAGTGACGGTCCCGTATATTGCTGATGATAATATAATTGACGAAGCCGTTAAGACGGTCTGAGGTTGTCGGTGTGCGGTTCGGGGGAAACAAAGGCTATAAGAAATGAGATAAAAACCATTCAAAAGAAATCCCCTCCCTGGAGGGGTTTGGGGTGGGTAAAACTATTTTGAAAGAAGTACTACTGTAATTGCAACAATCCCTTCTTCTCTGCCGGTAAAACCGAGCTTTTCTGTTGTGGTTGCTTTGATTGAAATATTCTCCGGGACTGTTTCAACAAGAGCTGAAATAGTATATTTCATTTCGGATATATAGGAAGATATTTTAGGTTTCTCAAGGCAAACTGTACTATCTATATTGACTATACTGTATCCTTTATCATGAATCAGATTAAAGGTCCTTTTCAGGAGGATCTTACTGTCAATATTTTTGAACTCAAGATTATTATTGGGAAAGTTATAACCAATATCTCTTAACCCAGCTGCTCCCAATAAAGCATCACATATAGCGTGGAGAAGAACATCGCCGTCGGAATGGGCAATGCAGCCCCGCTCTGAAGGAATCAGAATACCTCCAAGCCATAAATCTATACCTTTTTCAAGACGGTGAAAATCGATACCCTGACCAATCCGGATATTCATCAGTTTGTTTTGGTGGTAGTGTTGTTACTCAAAGTATTAAGGTCGAATGCCAGTGAGAAACGTAATGTCCGGGCAAGAGGATGATTCTGAGCTAATGGCATCAGATATGAGAAATCAATAGTAAAACCTTTCAATCTGAATCCTGCACCCGTTGTAAAGTACTTCCGGTTACCCTTGGTTTCATTTTCATTAAAATACCCACCCCTTATTGCAAACTGATTGTTATACCAGTATTCTACTCCAAATGAATAGGTTATTTCGTGAAGCTCCTCCTTAAATCCACCAGGTGCATCATAAAATGACTGGAAAATTGCTATCGGAACAGATACGTTCGGATCTTTACCGGAAATTATACTATCAGGGTTTGTAATACTATAGATCGGTGGTGTGGGAACAAGCAGTTTATTAAGATCAATTGTAAGTGTAAGTTTGTTGAAATTGTCAAGCTTAATGGTACCTGCAGAACCAAGGCGCATATTCATCGGGATAAAATCTGAAGTCTGTGCATCAGAATAACTCATTTTTGATCCTATATTTGAAAGATTAAGTCCGAATCCAAGCAGTACATCTTTACTGAACAGGGTTATGTCTTTTTTATAATATCCAGAGATATCTGCTGCAAATGAAATACCCGGTTTTGTAGCTGCACCTCCTGAATATGATCCTCCGGTAAGGTTTGAATAAATGAATCTGAATGCAATACCGCCCGAAAAGTTTTCTGCAAATATCCGTGAATAACCTAAATCAACAGCCATTTCATTTGGTTTGAACGTCCTCTCAAGGTTCCCAAAGTCATCAGTGAATGGAACATCTCCAAGGGAGGAATACAATAGGCTAGCGCTTGCTACCTGTTTCTTGTCGATCCTATAATATCCGGTAAGATATGCAAGATTGATATCGGGAACCAGGTTTCTGAGCCATGGGGAATATGAGATTCCCACTCCGGCTTTTCCGTCAATAAATGCAAATTTCGCCGGATTCCAGTGCATACTGTAAACGTCAGGAGTTGTTGCTACACCGGCATCCCCCATTGCGCCGGCCCTTGAGTCGGGTGCTATGGTCAGGAATGGTACAACGGTTTGTATGGCATTTAGCTCCTGCGAGTAAAGTTTTGTTGTACAGAAAAAAACTACTGAAAATAAAATAATTGGGATTGACTTCTTATTCATGCTGATTCTGATCTTTTTAAGATTTTGCAAATATAAAACTAATTTTTACCTTAGTTATTGTGTAGCTGTCATAAAATGATCATTCTTCCGGAAATACTTGCAATTTCACCATTTCCGGTCCTAATAAAAACTTTATACGGATACACACCTCTTCCCACTCTCTTCCCTCCGGTGTCATTTCCATCCCATACAACCGGAGTAAGCTGATATCCTGTTGATGGTACAGATGTTTTAATAATCCTGATGATCTCTCCATTTACATTAAAAATACTGATTGTAATTTCAAATTCTTCATCAGGTCTGTTGTGCTCTGCACTTATCTTTGTTCCGGCCGAGAAGGGATTGGGATAATTCAACAGGTTTCTTATAATAAATCCTTCCCCGGCTTCCACATGGAAAACAACTGATTTCTCAGAGGAGTTATTATAATTATCCCACGCCTTAACTGTAAGTGAATGACTCCCTGTGCTTAATCCGGAAAGGTCATAAATGATCCGTCCCTTTCTATAACTGCCAAAATCATTTTCAAAAAAGTTATTAAGAACAAATGAGGTATTCCGGTCATTATCAAGCCAACCTGTCAGATCATGTCCGATGCCGGTTCCGGATATATTAATACCACCCTGATCTTCAACAATAGCAAGCAATTTTGGATTTAGATCAGTTATGCCGCCATTTCTGAAGAGAGTATCGTTAAGGAAAAGTTTGATTTCGGGTCCGGTCGTATCAACATTTTCAGTATTGCTGAATCCACCTACAACGAGACTGCTATAACTGCCGTTCATATCTCTGTTTTCGTCATTTGCATAATAGCTTATTTTTCCCTGGCCAAATGTATAATCGATATCCCTTGGAACAACAAAAGTAAATTTAAACTTACCGTCAGAGGCCATAGTCTTGCCACTGAAAAGAATGCTGTTTCTGAGGTCAAATTCCATCGGAGATCCTCCATCGTTGGCGAGTGTTTTTATCCTTGTTGCCTTATCGAATACAATTGGTGTGACAACCCCATTGAAATTACTGACAGGTCTTCCCTGAGGATCTTCAATATGACCGGTGACCGTAACAAGAGAAAGCGCTTTAATACTATCAATACCTTCGGATATAGAAGAATTGTTAATTGAATCTGTAACGACTTTTCCATGCCAGGGATATGCAAGTCTTACCGCAGGATCGCCCAATAGCATAAAATTTCTCTTGTTAGGGCCACTTCCCGATTTGTTTTTTGCCAACCTTATGATATCACCTAACCGAAGGGCATTACCCTCTGAGTCGCGGTCATATGCAACATCAAAAATATTCCGGTTAAGTGAATAATTTGGCGCAGAATAAACCAGGCGTGTGGTTGACATCAGAGCAATTCCTCCTCCACTCCTGCTAAGTAGTATCTTTTCGCCTGCTGAGTTCTTCCCTTTTATCTCTTTTGTGACAATGTTTATATCTATATCATCAAACCGGCTGAATTCACATGTTGCAGTTATAAAAAGAGGAAGCTTTATTTTATTTTTCCATTGATCGATATCTTCTGTTGTTAATACTCTTTCATGTCCAAGACTGATCTCATTGCCATGTCCGATATAGTTGAAAATAAGGCATCCCGAATTGATCCGGTTATTAATTGCTTTGGTGACATCGGGATAAAACTGCCCGCTTGCAGAAGTCACCTGTCTGAATGCATCGAAATAGATTTTGTCAACATTTACTTCAGGAATGCTATCTCTTAATAATGCTGCAAGTCCTTCGGCATCAGACATATGAGTATTGCCGTCCTCGTCATCGGCCATAATACATATCACATTTTTCCAATCTCCGTTGCCTGAAGGATCAAGGTACACGGCAATTTTTGAGACTATTGTTCCTGCCTGACCAGTATCTGCAACAGGTAGCCGTCCGATACCTATATCCTCAGTTCCAATATCTTCCCCTTCTCCGTCTTCGAGTAAACCGTAAAAATCGTCAGATGTAAAAGATGAAACAATAATATTTGAGTTTTGCGACTGGTAAGTTGGTATGAAATTAGGATTTCCCGGCGGTAGTGTTTTATTTTCATAAGAACCGTCGCCAAATAAAAGCAGATATTTAAGAGGATGATTACTTCCCATTTGTTCCAGAAATTTCATCCTCATAAAGTTTCTGATAGCAGCAATATCCGGTATGCCACCTGAAAACTCATTATAGATCTGTTCGGGCGTGACAACCAGCGAGATGAGTCCACTGTTCTTATAATGAATATCTGCAAGTCTGGAAGCATAACTTTTAAATAATGGATGGGTTACAATTATCATATCAGCAGGTTCCGATGCATGCAGATCCTGGTTTGGTAATATCTGTGGTTTAATGACAGGGCTAACAGCTTTGTCGGGGGTAAAAACCAAAAACGTTCTTAGACTATCGGTTGAAGTCTTAAACCTGATGTTCTCACCGGTTCTATTAAACGGGATTATTTTTACTTTAAAAGGCTCTGTAACGTCCCAGACAGCAACTCCATCCGGTAAGCTATTAATAGTGAATTCAGTAATACTTCCGGCTGCAACAGACTTTGAATCAGTATAAAGTGTTGTTTGTTCTTTGAATGTATTGAGCTTTCTTCCCTGCAACTTTATATAATCAATCCATGCTTTGGCTGATGTTTCACCATTGTTGTAAAATCTCATTTCGTATACCGGGGCTGATGATGCAGGTAATTCTGATCCTGATGAACTGGCAATCTGGGCATAAGTTCCTGTATTAGAAGTGAGATCAACTTCAGGAATTAGGATACCTTTAAGCATTGATTCCCCCTCATATAATCTGAACATTGTTGAAACTGAAGCTCTTGCAAGAACCCTGATTGAATATCTTATTGGTTCAGAGGTAATAATATCGGTAAATCCCGGATTGATTTCAGTGCCCCTTATGTAGGAGACCGGCTGATACCATTCTCTTCCTGATTTTATAAGATTCTCAGTCTCATATTCATGAATGTAAAGCGCATCAGAAACAGAAGAATAATAGTTCGGTTGTGCAACAGGTTGTTCAGCAGCGATAACTCTTTTCCCCTGTGTCATAGCCGAGGTGATAAAATAAAAAGCTGTATCGGAATAATTATGCCTTTCATAGTCAAAATCTCCGGTAGTTTTATCATAAACCCATCTGCTGGTGCCTCTTCCATAAAACAGAAGGTAATCACCCTCATTGAAAACTCCATCATTTCCTGTTACAGTTAAAATTGCCAGCTCATGCAGATCGTCAGGCTTAGGACTATTGTTATAATAAGATAACTGCCCAAAATTGTTGCAAAAAATCTTTGGATTTGAAGGATTATCCAGTCCTAGTTGCCTAAGCTTGTTAAAATCAATCCTGTAAATGCCATCCTCTGTAATTGCAATTTTGAACCATTTCCCGGAAGAGAGAACAGAAGAGGGAGAATAACTGTCTTTTACCTCCTGGGCACGAAGGTTAACTGGCAATATCAAAAGGATTAATTGTAATATTTTAAATAATCTGACCATTATTATTGGCAAAGATAGAAATGTACTTCTGGTTTTTGACTTAATTTGTAATTAGTAACTGGTTAAAATAATAACGATTTCATTACGTTGATAATGCAATTTAAAGTGATATGATATACCGTCGGATTCTCATACTTATCTGCTTTATTGTCAGTTCTGCTTCGGTAATTGGACAAGAGACTGATTACGGGCCGGGATATCAGACGATTATGATGAATAATCCGGCATTTACAGGAAGCAATGGAGCAGGGATCATGAGATTATCATACCTGAATTTTTATCCGGGGAATAATTACAATTTTCATTCGGTTTATTTTTCATATGATTCTTATTTCCCTTCTATTCATGGAGGTGCAGGTTTTTATCTGGCTGACGATTATCTTGGAGGAATAATAAATGATATCAGGGGTGGATTATCATACTCTTATTTTTTGCAGGCGGATAAGAATTTTTTCATAAATGCAGGGCTCTCAGCTTCAATTTACCACAGGGGTTTCGATTTTGGGAAAGCTATCTTACCGGATCAGATAGATCCTTTAGGAGGCATTTCAGGTACTTCCGGAGAGATGCTGGCAAATACAGGCAGAACAGTTTTTGATATCGGAACAGGCTTTTTATTCATTTCGGGTAGGATGTTCGGGGGATTCTCCATAACACACCTTGCTGAACCCGACCTCTCAGGCACCGGATCGGCGAACGAAAGACTTAAAAGAAAGTTCTTATTACACCTTACCGGTGATTTTGATCTGAATAAAAGATATCACATGAAAGTCTGGCCTTTGACCTTGGTAGTATTGCAGGATAATTTTCTCTCCGCCGGTGCAGGTGCAGTGCTTGAAAGCAAATACATTTCAGGCAATGCTATACTATTGGTAAACAACAACAAAAACATGGATATTCAGACAGGATTTTCCCTTAAAACCGGTAAAGTTGCGGTCTATTATAACTATAGGTTTAATATTAAATCGGGTAACACACTCATGCCATTTTCTCTTCTTCATCAGACAGGCCTGGCTTTCAGTTTAAACAATGTTGAAAAAAGAATTAGAGTTAAAACAATAAAATTACCTGAAATGTAGTTATATTTGATGATCAAAAAGATATTGTTTAGGAAAATTTAATATATTTGGAAGTTCATAAAAGCCATAAAACTAAAGGAGTTATGTATAGATTCAGAGCCTTGCCGGTTGTATTTTTTGCTGCACTAATTCTTTTATCATGTAAAGGTGGTAAGAGAGGTAGCGCCAATGATTCATCCACTACCGGGTGGAAATATAATGACCCTGACAATGGCGGATTTGAAGTTACACTTGGAGCCGACCAGGAGACCGGCCCCGGGCTGGTACTTATCGAAGGTGGTCGCTTTACCATGGGTCGTTTGCAACAGGATGTTATGTATGACTGGAATAATGAGCCAAGAACTGTCACAGTATCATCATTTTATATGGATGAAACAGAAGTAAGGAATGTTGACTACCGTGAATATCTGTTCTGGTTAAAAAGAGTATACAAGGATTACCCGGAAGTGTTCAGGAGAGCTTTACCCGATACACTTGTCTGGAGAAGTCCAATGGGTTTCAACGACCCGTATGTCCAATATTATTTCCGGCACCCTTCATATAACAATTATCCGGTTGTTGGTGTTAGCTGGGTAAAAGCAAATGACTATTGCCTATGGAGAACCGACCGGGTAAACGAAAAGCTTCTTATTGATTTAGGAGAGCTGAAAAATGATCCAAACCAGCTGAATGATAAAAACTTTAACACTGAAGCCTATCTTGCAGGGCAATATGAAGGTGTTGTAAATCAGCTACGTGAAAGCCTTAACCCCAATCAGACTGAAAGACGTACCAACTTTGAAGATGGAGTACTCCTCCCTGCTTACAGGCTTCCAACCGAAGCTGAGTGGGAATTTGCGGCTTATGCTCTTCGGGGTAATACTTTCGAAGAGAGGGTTTACGAAAGAAGAATCTTTCCATGGGACGGACATAATGTAAGAAATTCAGAAAAAAAATCACGCGGTGAAATGATGGCTAACTTTGTCCGT
>JBGOZX010000025.1:0-35489 GCA_041480425.1 Bacteroidia bacterium | reverse complement strand
GATATTTGTCAATAACAGCACCTTTCCCCGGATCTTTTAACCGGTAAATTCTTATTTCATAATACTGCTGCTTTTCAGCCGGAACAGCAAATGTGCTCGTTGATAATGAACATAAAAAAATAACAGCCATTACAGCAAATCAAATTTTGATCAAATTTAATTTTTTCATAGTTATTTTGTTTGATTTATAATTCATATACTCACTCCCCATCCCCCTCTTTACGTAGTAGAGAGGGGGAAGACAAGGGGTGAGTACATGTTCTAATATAATTTTGAAAACTCTTTAAATATTTTATTTGCCTTTTCAGGCGTCAGTTCAGAACCCGATTGAACATATAACCTGTGATAAAGCTTCATCGACTCTCCCTTTTCGAGCTTAAAAGCTACCTTTTCCTGCTTCGGTTTGCGGTTTTTTAAACATCTCATGATTATTTTCATATCCTTTCAATTAATATTGAAACACTTTACCGCCTGCAAGAACTTCCTGTTTTGCTTCATCAAAGGAAGCCTTTTCACCTGTTCTCAAAGCTGCTGTGCACATTATGTTTGCTATAGAATGGTTATACCCTGCCATAATATCTGCATTAGGTTTCTTCCGGTCACGAACACATTCCATCCAGTTTCTCATATGAGCATTTGTCATAGGATCTGAACCCGTATTAGCTGAGGTTTCCACCTTGAATCCGGGCAAGTCCATAGGTTCTAATAAATTAGCCTGCATATTCATTGCTTTTGCATCATTTGCCCGCAGACCACCCTCAGAGGAGATTTTATTAGTATCGAGATTAAGTGACCCGCCGTTTGAGAAGTAGATCTCTTTTGTTCCACCAGCTGAATTGGTGAAACGTGATGTATAAACAACCTGGAAACCGGAATCGGCATCTCCATAATCCATTACTGCTGTCATCGTATCGAAATTGGTACGGCCGTCTTTCCATAAATAAATACCACCATTGGCAGCAACACTTCCTGGATGATTTAGCCCGGTGAACCAATGCACAGTATCAATCTGGTGAGCCATCCACTGACCGGGTATCCCTGATGAGAATGGCCAGAAAAGTCTGAATTCAAGATATTTCCTGGGATCCCACGGCTGAGCCGGACGATTCAATAAAAACCGTTCCCAGTCTGTATCCGATTCCTTAATAACGCCTGTCAGTTCGGGTCTTCTCCACCTGCCGGGTTGATTAACATTCCACGACATCTCAACCATTACAATCTTACCAAACTTGCCTGATCTGATATACTCGTTAGCAGCAATATAATTTGGTGTACTTCTCCTTTGTGAACCTATCTGAACAATTTTCCTGGTTTCCTGAACAGCTTTCAATGCTTCCCTTGCATCAGCCATCGTTTCAGCAAATGGTTTCTCGCAATATACATCCTGCCCTGCCCTAACAGACTCTGCCAGAAGCAATGCATGCTGAAAATCTGCAGTACTTAAAATAACAGCATCAGTATCTTTGCCGTTGTACAACTCATCATTGTTACGTGCCTTTCTAATAGTTACTCGCTTCCCTTTGAAGAAGGTTTCTGCTTCATCGCGACGTCTGTTCCACAGATCAGAAACGGCCACAATTTCAAAGTTTAATTCTTTTGCCTGACTCAGGAATGCAGGAGCAAGTGAAGACCTGAAACGGTCAGAAAAACCAACTATTCCTACACGGATCCTGTCGTTAGCACCCAGGATGCGTGAATAACTCTTGGCACCAAGGGCCAGACCTGCTGTCCCAAGACCTGCATTTTGAATAAATTCTCTGCGTGTTGCCATAAAGTGATTTTTAAAAATGTCTGATGATGTTAATTTCCTGAATAAGTAAAAATAATTTATTTCGAATTCATTCGGTTACAATTACTATGCTTTTTTAAAATCTTTGACCTTTTTTAACATCCAGGTTAAACTAATAAGTGTAAAAAAGTTCTGCCTTCCTTAAGAATAATTTTCACTCTCTGCGCTTTAAATATATACAACTTTCTGTTATTGATCCATCAGATAAAAATTCAAATTAGTGGCTGATTATTGTTCTTTGAAACAACTAATAAGTTTAACTCAGCTCGTTCGACTATAATGAAGGAAATCAAGCGTAATATACCTGAGAGAGTTCGAGATTAAATATCAGCGAAATGAAGGCCGGCTTTATACCTTTTTAACTTAGTAATCGTCAAAGTAAAACCTTTGGATTGTGTACAAAAAAAGAAGAATAAAATAAATATCTTAGTAAAAATATTTCTGCACTTATAAATTGAATTCAGCTAAATAAAAAACTATCAGCCAACAGATAAAAAACACCAAATTATGAAACCTCCATGTTATCCTTAACATAAGCGCAGATGAGAATAATTTATCGAAACATGGAGGTTTGCCTTCGGACTTCGGCCGACATAGTCGGCTACGTCCGACGAAGTCGGCGAGCCCTTCGGGGTTCATTAGACAATTGAAATAAATTATATACTAATGAAAAAAGCTATAAGTGTCTTTTTGCTGATTTTATTGACAATGAACATTATCTATGCCGTCACCCCCTTCGCAAAATGGACAAAAACGGAGCTGGTACTTAATAATGGGATCGTCCAGCGAACCATTAAGCTTCCTTCCGCTGAAGGTAGTTTTATTACAACTTTATATAAGCCTGCTGTTGGCGATTTTAAATATTTTCCGGACAACAATGCCGATTTTCAGTTTGAAGTTAACGACATAGTCTACTCGGGTAAAGGAAACTGGAGACTGGCTGATATCCGGACACTTACAGATTCAAAAGAAGGCGATGGTGCTGCAGTGACTCTCATCAGTCAGAATAAAAAAGTAGAATTGACCCTTAAATATTTATTGTATCCTAATTCCCCTGCTATTCGCAAAAGCCTGGTTGTTAAAAATTTAACAGATGAGGCTGTCAAACTGGAATCAGTTGATGTGGAGAAGTTTGAAGTCGTTAGCTATTATCCTGTTACATTCAGCTGGATTTACCACGATTATGGAAGGAGACGCTCCATTGGTCCTTATGAGGGGGGAAAGCAGGATGCTTTGATGATCGTACATGATATGAACTGGGAGCAGGGTATTGTAATTGGCAATGAAGCTACGGGGGTAATTAAACGCACCTCCGTATTCTGGGAAGCGCCGGAAATTTGCGTGGGACTGACCCATAAAAACGCTCTTTATCCTTTCCGTAAATGGATTGAAAAAGGTGAATCGTTTGAAACACCTCAGGTATTTACTATGGTTTATAATAATCAAAAGACACCTGATGAAATCCTTAATACATTTGTACCCGACTTCGTGCGTAAAAATATGGGAATACGTCTTTCCGAGCTCAAAGAGAAGCCAACATTTGTATATAATACATGGGAACCATTCCTTAAAGATATCAATGAGAAACTCGTAATGGAATTGGCTAAAGCAGCTGCAGATGCAGGAATGAAGGAGTTTGTTATTGACGATGGCTGGCAGGACAATTATGGAGACTGGGGTATCGACAGGAAGAAATTCCCTAATGGTCTGAAACCTGTTTTTGATTATATTAAAACCTTGGGTATGAAACCCGGATTATGGGTTAGCATTGGAAGCGCTGCTCAATCGAGCAAAGTGTATCAGACGCATCCCGAATGGTTTGTGCTTGACAAAAATGGGAAAAACACCTCATTACATATGGCGAATGACAAAGAGAGATTCACTGCCTGTTTCGGCACCGGATGGTATGATTATATCAAAGAAATCCTGCTTAAGCTATCTGTTAACTATGGTCTGGAATACCTGAAGCTTGATTTTGCTGTGGTTACAAGCGCTTATACTTTTGACCATAATGAATCAGGTTGTTATTCAACAACTCACCCGGGCCACAAAGATCATAATGAGTCGCTGTTCACCAATTACAAACGTCTTTGGCAACTCTTTGATGAACTTCACACTGCAAAAGCAGATCTTTTTATTGATTGTACTTTTGAAACTATGGGAGGAATGCAGTTAATTGACTATGCTTTGCTGAAACATGCAGAAGGTGACTGGCTATCCAATTTCGAGGGTGCAGCCGGTGAAAAAACTGATCTTCGGGTTCGCAATATGGCATGGTGGCGTTCCCCTTCAATGCCAGCCACTGCATTGGTAATAGGAAATCCACAGATGCAGGATAAAGAATGGGAAATGCACATCAAATCAATAGCCGGCGCTTTACCAATTATGTTAGGCGACCCCAGGAAACTGTCGGATAGCGACCTGAAGAAATACCGTGGTTATGCCGACTGGCTCCAACAGATGGAAAATAAATATAACATAATGAGTTTTCGCCAGGATTTGCCGGGGTTCGGAGAACCAATGGAAGGAATGTGGGATGGTTTCCAGCGTATCAATACAGAAACAAAGAACGGAGGTATTATCGGGGTATTCCGACATGGTGCTATTGAGACAAAACGAATAGTTACCGTAAATTACCTTGATCCGGGACAAACCTATCTGGTGAAATCGATAAATGGAAATGTGGTAGCCACATTAACCGGGAATGAGCTTCAGACAAAGGGATTTGGTTTAAGTTTTGAAGGACTATATTCCGGAGATCTTTTCGAGATTAGTGTAAAATAATGTTCAGGGTTTTATCATGTTAAAACATAAGTTCTTGATGTTGACAAAGATGAAGAAAACTTTTATACGACTTTTCTTGTTGATTATTCTGATAGTATTATCATTAATAACTGTTGCACAACCGTTTAAATGGAACGAGGTGGCGCCCGACGTCTGGAAGTAAGTTTGAAGTCTTGAGTCATAAAAATTAATATTCATGAAGCGAATCTTAGTCGATATGGATGGAGTGCTGGCGGATGTGTACAGCCGGTTTTTTGAATTGCATGAAAAGGAATCCGGGCAATTATTATCTGTTAAGGATGTTGCGGGAAAACTTGAAGCAGAAGCATTTCCAAATCAACTTAAATGGGTAACAACTACTGGATTTTTCAGAGGTGTTCCAGTGATGCCCGGTAGCAAGGAAGGATTAAAACGACTTAATGATAATTACAATATTATTGTAGTCTCAATGGCAACTGAATTCCCTCATAGCCTGACTGACAAGCAATTATGGATACACGAACACTTCCCCTTTATAACCTGGCAGCAAATGGTGTTCTGCGGGAACAAGAACATTATACAGGCTGACATTATGATCGATGATCATTTAAAGAACCTCGATTACTTTAAAGGTGAGACCATTCTGTTTACACAGCCGCATAACCTGCTGATTAATCACAGCAGGCACAGGAGAGTTGATTCGTGGGCAAACATTGAAAAGCTCTTTCTATCTTAATAGATAAAATGAGTTGTTCAAGGTCGAACCTGGCAAGAAGGGCAGTTATCAGGATAGTACCCGATTGTTAGGTGCATGACTTATTTTCAAATTTATTATCTAAATCGATATATTATGGTATAATAATTGCGAGGCAGATTGATCTCAGGTTAATATTACATTAATTATAAAAACAGAAAGCATATGGTAAACAGACTATTTCTTATAGTTGTTCTTATTTTCGGTAATTATGTTTATGCACAGCAAAGCGACTGTAAAGTAACCATTGCTGACATTTCCGGATCCTATTCAGGAGGTTGCAAAAACGGATTGGCACATGGAAAAGGTGTAGCCCAGGGGACTGACCGCTATGAAGGGCAGTTCATTAAAGGAATGCCTGATGGGAAAGGCATTTATAAATGGGCAAATGGAACTTATTTTGAAGGGCAATGGAAAAATGGCATGAAAGAAGGATTTGGCAAAATGGTATACAGGGATTCTGTAGTTACCGGGTATTGGAAGGGCGATAAATACCAGGGTAAGAAGCTTATACCTCCATTTAAGATAACAAACAGCAGGAGCGTTTCACGTTCAACTATAACGAAATCAGTCGATGTTGCTAATGGAGTAAGAATAAGGATTTTACAGGGAGGCTCTGACAATACAACTATTGAAGATTTTTCTCTTTCCTATGACAGCGGAAACGAATATCGTATGACTAATATCTACGGCATTCAAAATACATCTTTACCCTTGGATGTAAAAATCACGTATCGAACATGGAATCAGTTGCATACTGCCCAATATGAAGTTTTATTTGAATTTACTATCTATGATCCGGGTACATGGGAAGTAGTTATTTCCAATTGAGTGCAAGTGAATCAATGGAACGCACTTCAACAATGATAAATCACCGGCAACCCGACCAGCCACAAGTAATGCATGATAGGATTGGTTATTTGAATGTCCTCTTTTTTAAAGATTTATCAACGGTCATCTTTAAATTGTGTCGCCTTGTGCCAACTCGTTATTCAGGCAATAAAAGTACACTTACGCTGTCAAATTAGTTGGATAGAAGCTTTGTTGGGCTTTTCTTCTCTTGTAACCAAAGTTACTCCCTTTTCAATCTGAAGTTAATTGTATTTATTTCAGATAAAAGTCCATCCATCTGAATACCATTGATTTTGGACAGGGGAGCAGCCAGGAAATACGTCTGGTAGATTCCGGTGTTATGTTTTATTCTTTAATTATTTTCCGTATAAAATTACCGTTTGGTGTAATTACTTTAATCAGATATATACCCGGGAAAAAAGAGGTCATATCAAGGCTATACCTTTCAGAATTGACTTTGATTATTTGTAATATATACCCCTTATAATCAAACAACTGCAGAGAATTAATTCTGCCTTCCGCCTCTATCTGAAGATTGTCTTTTACGGGTGATGGATATAATTTCAGCCAGTGATCGTTTTCAGCATCTTCAACCGACACTATTGTTGCAGTAGAGGCAGTCCAGTTGGTTGCTATATTATTGTCTGACAACGGATCGGTCAGTTCTAAGAAATACCCGTTGCTATCAGCATTCGGCCAGGGCGGCAGATTAGAATACCAGACATTGTCAATTACATTTCCAAACCCGTCGGCCAGGACCAGGTTCTCACCTGTATTTGATAAGTTCCTTGTAAATTGTCCTGAAGGAAAGAAACCGTATCTTGCCATGAAAACAGCTGCATTGCTTGCAAGTATCATTGTTGCATCCGGTTCAATGAGAGTGTTAGCCGGGAACTGGTAAACAAACCCTGTCCCGCTGAAATAAATCCCTGTTAAGTTTACTATATTATTTCCGGTATTTTTTATTTCGATGAATTCCTGGTCTTTGCTGTCTGGAAATTCAACGGTAGTATTCGGATTGTACATGATTTTTGTAATTACGAGCGAAGGAGTTTCCACATTACTGCAATCGGAATAAGAACCAATACTATTTGTCATCCAGGGGATCCGCTGCTGTAAGAATAACTTTATTTTAAGTATCTCGTTTGCATGATTGCTTACAGTTCCCCATAGTGCATTTTCCCGCACCACAGCCTCGCTGATAGTTGCAACAGTCTGATCGATAAATGGTTCGATGCTTGAGAAATTTAAAGGCTGACCGGGTTGGATCAGCTGGTTCCATCTTTTTGACAGGTAACATCTGAATTTCAGGTTATAGAACAGATCTCTCCAGAATTTAGGACCTTCATTATCGCCGTTGGAAAATTGCCATGTATTGGTTTTGCTCCTGTCATATCCCCAGATAAACAAATCATTACCGTAGGTTAAGTCCAGGTCCCATATTGGTCCTGCTCTCAGTTTCCCGTTCCTGTCCTTATGATAAAATGTACTGAACTGATATGCATCGGCATTTGCAGCCAACTCGTTTAATATCATGTAATCGACAAAAGAGGGAATATCGATCACAGAAGGATACCCGCTTTCAAGAGACACATTACCGGCTGAGACGGTACTGCTCAGCTTTTCAAATTCAGACCGGATATAAATGTTCTGCCCGGATGTTACATTTTCAGGTTTAGGCAGTTCATGGATGAATCCAACATCGTTTGTTCCTAAATAGCTCGACATTGTCCATGCAATCGGATCACCTCCGGTTGTTTTATCTGCTTTTGTGATATATCCTCCGGTGATGTTCGGAAAAGTAATATCGCCTGAGCCGATTTTAATAATATTTACTCTGTCGGGTCCTGATTTTATTTTTTCCTGAAGAACATATAGTCCTCTATATCCGCCATTTATCATTACTTCGCAAAAGACCGTTCTGCTTGCATATTCCCCGATCATTCGCGATAAATTATAGCTCAGATAATCGCGTATCAGTGATGGATCGAATACCAATCCGTTGAGTATCCAATCGTTTTCGTCTGGTAGACCCAGTAAGCTTACATTATTATTTGAAGTACCATCAGCTTTTTTTGTCGACAGTCCATATTGTTTTTTTGCCGGCACTTGTGAGCTGGAACCCCTGATTTCTATATCTATCCTGCCATTGTAGTTTAAATAAGCAGGCGTATTCTGATCGGTAACGTAATTGCGTAAACCTTCTCCCCTGTAAATTATTTTCATAGTGGCAAGCACCCTTGGGTTATCGCGTATTTCCACACTTCCATCAGTATTTATTATTACAATGGGAAGATTGCTGTCTGTAAAGCTTTGAGAATAAGAAGGTTTGCTGAAGCTGTATAGTAAAAATACAAGAATAAGAAATCGCTTCATCCCATTGTTTTTAAATGCTATTGTAAATGTATTATTTATTTAGATCAATTTATAGTGTGCTCCGGAAAGAGGTGCTCTCTAAGATCGGATTTTGCAATTTGTACAAATCTCAATCTCTATTGACGGCTGGTAAATTACTTCAGCCAGATCCCGGTAAACAGTAATTATTTTTCTGGTTGATAAAAAAACCTGTATCATTATGGACAAAACATATATCATTTCTGAAAAAAGTATTGGGAATTACCATGCAGGTTTATTGTCTCGGATTTACTTTTTTATATCTTTGAAAGGGGGTCAGATCTTTACGTCAAGAGGAAATATTACCTGTTATTCAATGTCTTTAGCCTTATTTTAAATTACTTACATAAATAATTAATTAAATTTCGAATAATGGAAAACGAAAACAAACCAAAACTTAAGCGGCTCTATTCTCTTGATGCCTTACGCGGTTTCGACATGTTCTGGATAATGGGAGGAGAAAGCATATTCATTGGGCTTGCAACGCTCACAGGCTGGCCTGTTCTTCAATGGTGGGCTGGGCAACTTAAACATGTTCCATGGCACGGGTTTCATTTTTACGATATGATATTTCCGCTGTTTCTCTTCATTGCAGGAATATCGTTTCCATTTTCTTTGGCAAAACGCACGGCAATGAATGAAAGCCGTTTATCAATTTATAAACATGTAATCTTCCGTGGATTGATCCTTGTACTTCTGGGTATCCTGTACAATAATGCAGTAAGATTCAATTTTGGGGAATTACGTTACGGCAGTGTGCTTGGCCGTATCGGTCTTGCATGGATGTTTGCAGCTATTATTTTCATGAATACAAAACTGACTTACAGGATTGTCTGGTTCTGGGCGCTTCTGATCGGTTACTGGTTGTTACTTCTTCTGTTCCCAGCACATGACCTTGGTTCAACGAATGTATTTTCAAGGGAAGGTAACCTGGCAAGTTATATCGACCGGTTATTGATGCCGGGGAAACTTTATCTTGATAACCACGATCCAGAAGGATTATTCAGTACAATACCAGCTATCGGAACTGCATTGCTTGGAATGTTCACAGGAGAATTTCTATTATCAAAATATCTGAATGACAAGCCTTTGCGAAAAGTGCTTTATCTGGTATTAGCGGCAATAGCATTGATGATAATCGGAAAGATCTGGAATATTGCTTTCCCAATAAACAAAAACCTCTGGACAAGCTCATTTGTCTGCTTTGTTGGTGGACTGAGCCTCCTTTTGTTTTCCATTTTCTACCTGGTGATTGATGTATGGAATTTACGAAAATGGGCATTCTTTTTTGTAGTTATAGGAATGAACCCAATTACTATCTACCTGGCAGAAAGAATTATTAATTTCAGATCTGCCTCCAGATTTTTCTTTGGTGGTTTAATCGAACTCTTTCCTGAAACATGGGCACCCTTACTCAACGGTATAGCTATAACAACAATAGGTTGGGTATTCCTGTATATACTTTATAAGAAGAAGATATTCATGAGGGTATGATTATCAGTCACTTATTTCGCTTGCTTCACCCTCTGCCCCCGAAAGGAGGAGTGAATAAATGGTTATTTCGCTGGTATTAAGACCGGAGGAAGTGACTTTTAAATGAATTTCGCCAGGCTGATTTTCTGCTTTAATAATCACCAGACACCTGCCCTGATATGCTTTTCGCATGGGTTGTCTGAAACTTTCAATCCCCATTGGGTTAGAATTTCCAACAGCAAGAATAGATCCTGGTCCTTCGATCTCAAAATGAACGAGGTTTTGAGCCAAAGGATTACGTATGCCTTTTGCATCGAGAATTTCTACCGTGACATAACTCAAATCCTGACCATCGGCTCTGATTGAATCCCGGTCAGCTGTAAGGAGAATTTTTTGCGGGTCATCCGCAGTTTTCAGTTCGTATGAGGAAGTTACCCTGGAATCATTATATCCAACAGCACGCAGAACACCTGCCTGATATACAACATCCCAGTTTGCTATCCATCGGGTTTCCCTTTTTGTTTCCTTTCTACCCAGTGATTTCTCATTAAGGAACAATTCAACCTGGTCACAGGAACTGTAAACTTCAACTTTTAAAAGCTGGCCCTCATATCCTTTCCAGTTCCAGCTTGCAATCACGTCCTGCCACTCCCATTTACTCCATACTTCCTTTTTTGGATTTAATTCAAAAGAAGGATTGGGAGGTTTTACAAACACTGAAAGCTGATTGTCTTTCCAAAGCGCATCACGATAATATGACTGGGGACGTTTCCATCCGCAGATATCTATATCACCGCAATATGCATGTGTCCATGGATAAAAGCTTCCATCATGCGGATACCCCAGCCATCCAATACTTGCTTCACCCAGGTAATCATAACCCGTCCAGACAAAATCACCGATAACCCACGGATTATCAATTGCAGCCATCCAATAATCATATGCTTCCAAAGGGTAGGACTCCGAACCAAACATAATACGTTCGGGAAGTCGTTTATGATCACTGACATAGTTACTGATGGCGTAATTATAGCCACTAACATCAAGTGCGGTAAAATATGGATCTTTGTCAGGGGATACACTATTTACCGCAGAAGTAACGGGACGGGTGGGATCCAAACTTTTTACATAGTCGGCAAGAGTGTGGGCAAGCGCAGCACCCTCAGGTTTTCCTCTTTCAGGAACCTCATTGCCAATACTCCAGAAAATTACTGAAGGATGATTTATGTCGCGTAAGACCATACTACTAATATCTTTTTGCCACCATTCATCAAAATACAGATGGTAATCGTCCGGATTTTTCTGCTCCCTCCACATGTCAAACGCTTCATCAATCACAAGTATACCAAGCCTGTCACAGGCAGCCAGGAAAGCCGGAGAGGGTGGGTTATGCGCACAGCGTATGGCGTTATAACCGCTGGTCTTCATCAGTTCAACCCGACGCTCCTCGGCCCTGTCAAAAGCAGCAGCCCCAAGAGGTCCGTTGTCGTGATGCATGCAACCACCTTTTAACTTTAAAGGCTTGTTGTTAAGCAGGAATCCCCGTTTAGTGCTAACAGAAATGGTCCTGATTCCAAAATAGTCCTCAACTTTATCAATCACTTCAGAGCGTTCCTTTCCATTCATACGATAAATCTCATTGACGGCTGCATAAAGCACCGGGGATTCGACAGACCAGAGCGAGGGTGAGACCACCTCTATATCCTGAACGAATTCGTATTGGTTCCCTGGTGAGATGGTTTGACTGGATTCGGTTTTTGCCACCTCGATCCTGTCAGCATTAATGATCCGCGTTACAAGGATTACATCAGCAGATTCCCCGGATTCATTGAAAACGCTGGTTCTGACATTTACTCTGGCAGCGCTGATTTCCACTACCGGAGTTGTAATGCGGGTACCCCAATGTCCTATATGTAACGGATCCATTGCACTTATCCAGACATGGCGGTAGATACCTGACCCACTGTACCAGCGACTGTTGCGTCCTTCGTTGCGGACGCTGACAGCAATGGTATTATTTTGTCCCGGAAGAAGCATACCGGTAATTTCGTACATGAAACTTGTATAACCATATGGATGGTTACCCAGGTGTTGACCATTCAGCCAGATATCAGCATTCATGTATACCCCATCAAACTGAAGATGGATCACTTTCTGCCTGATATCTGAGTTTACATAAAACGTTTTCCGGTACCAGGCTGTGCCTCCGACCAGGTAGCCCGCATCAATACCACCAATTGCGTTGGAATCAACAGGAGAGTTGGTACCAGGGATGTCTTCAATACTCCAGTCATGCGGTAGATCCAACATTCGCCAGGCAGAATCATTAAATTTCACCAATTCAGCACCTGCGACATCACCCCGGTAAAAACGCCATCCGGCATCAAAGAGAATTTCTGAACGACCTTCTTTATTTACAACCAGTTCATTAATTTTTTCATTCATTTTCATTTTGCAACTATAATTCGACAAGCAGCATAGGATAGCAAAAAAAACCACTACCAAAATTCTATTCTTCATGTGTTAGCCTCCAGATTATAGATTTATATTTCATTATTACAGGTTTTACAGTGTTGCCAGTTACATCAGACTGATTTTCCCATTACTTTAATAAATTTGTTCAGCGGTAAGGTTTTTACTTTCGTTTTAATTTAAGTTTTAATACCGAAATTGAAGTACCAGGTAATTTAAGATTTCTCAGGTCTCTTTTTATAAGACTCCCATGATCATTCCATACCGGATCCAAATCATCAGGCCCGTCTCCGGTCAATTGTCCGTATGCGTCAACCTTATCGATCAGGTAACCTTCAACCATAAGTTTTACATGAGCAGGTGCCTGATTCTTATTAAGCAAATAAACATACACATAGTTTTCATCAGGGCTATAGCTGGCAAATGATCTGATATGTATCGTACCTGTTGTGCTGACCATTTTTTCACCCAGGTAATTCCCCCATATCATCAGACCAAGACCATTGGCATTGAAATTTCCATTCTTATCCAGTGCATCAAATACACTGTTTTCAATCGAATCGTTATCTATCCAGCGTGTGTTCCAGAAACAGGAAAACTCAATTTCGGGTATCTTTAATTGCTCACCGGTCATTTCAAAATTGCATAGATTATGGCCCATATCATTTATCATAGGCCATTTGTAAGCCCAATCAAACGGACCGTATTCAACAACAAGCAATTTCAATTTCCGCTTATCCTCTTTTGTTGCATATTTATCTATTGCAGTCAAAGCCCTTTTAACCGGGCCTATCAGATCCTTCAGGGTATCTCTGTATGAAACATAGCCGGCAGTATAATTCCAGACCGGATAGTTGCTCAGGCAGAGATATTCAATATGACCAGCAGCAATCGTCAACACATCTTTAAAAAACTCAACTGAATTCCCGTTTGGAATAATATAAATGGAGGGATCGATCGCTTTCATGGCAATTGAAAAGTCGACAACATCTCTTGCGTATATTTCTGGAGATGAGTTTTCGTTGTTCTTATGCCAGCACTCATTGCCTATCATCCAATACTTTACATTGTATCCTTTTTTAATATTGGCATAACGGACCCATTCAGCAGCATTTCTTATCAGTCCCTCGCGGTTAGTCCAGGTACATCCTTCAGGATAATTTGCAAGGTATTCATCAGCGGCAACAACAATAAGAGGTTCAGCATTAATTTCGCGACACATTTCAATGAACTCATCAAAATCCAGGATATCGAATTTGTATTCCCTGTAATCCTTCACAACACGATCATAGTCTGCGGCACCTTTACCGGTTCTGGCCAGCGTGGGTTGTGACTTCTCATATGGAGGTACTGAAAAAAGATACAAATCCGATTTGTTTCCCCCGGGATATCTCAGGTATCTCACTCCCATGTCTTTCAGGGCATCGGTTGTGCGCCTGGAAGGTTTCAGGTACTTATCATCATCCATAAAGTAGTCTACATTGATTCCGACAGGATGATGGGAAACATCATTCAGAACAGAATCGGGATAGACCATGATGGTAACAGCAGCTTCCCTTTCATGGCAGCTATAAAAGAGTGCCATCGAAAAAAAGAAAACAGGCATTATGAGACAGAGATTCTTTTTCATAATTTTCAATTTTACGGATAAATTAATAACAGTCTGACTAATAAACAGGTGAAATTGAAGAATTCACTGCGAATAATCGGAACATCTCAATGATCATCGATAACTAACTCGTTATAAATCATTATTTTAAGATATGGAATGAAAAAGGTGAGACAGACTCTGTTGCACACTTCCTATCACTATCAACAAATTCAGTATCTATCTCACACTTTTCTTACTAACCAACTAACCAACTAACCCTAACCTATGAGTCTTAAGAAAAGACTATCTATGTTACCAACCTGTGTTTTGTGTCAGATTTGGATTATTTTCGATTTCAAGTTTTGGTATAGGATAAAGATTAAATTTATCCGTGACATTAGCGGTTCCGGCTGCGGTCATTCTGCTGATAAGCATTCCTTTCCTCACATAATCGAACCAGGTTACACCTTCGCCCCAGAGCTCCCGGTTTCTCTCATTCTGGATCTCTTCCCTGAAGGTAGCCTTCGTCCAGTCTCCAAAATTGTATTCGGCCACACCCGCACGGTTTCTTACAAGGTTAATACTTGCTACAACTTCAGCATCAGGTGCAGTTTTCAGTTCATTCAGAGCTTCTGAATGCATCAGCAGGATATCAGCATACCGGATTATCGGATAATTCTGTGGATGCTCAGCCCAGCCCAGGTATTTGTCATACCTCCACTTTTTACACCAGTAGTACCACCAGAGTGAGGTGTAATTTTCCCACAGTAATCCCAGTCTTTTATCTACAGGTACAGGATTCCACCCGTCAACCCAATTTATTTCAAAGCCATTGCTACCCTGAACCCATGATTCAGGTGCCGAATACCCCCACCATGCACTTTCGAGTTCCATGGCCTGCATGTTTTGTGCATACCAGCTGCCTTCAAAACCAAGGCCTTTGGAATACTGGGCCGAGAAGATATATCCAAGTGCAGGATTATTCTCCTTGGTATAATCCCATTCATCAGTAAGATTGTTGGTAAGCTGGTAGGAATAAGGGGCAGCCATCAGGTCTTCGAACTCATCAATGGCAAGCTGCAGATCAGCAGCATTTATTGAGGAAGGTCCGCCTCCCCATCCTCTTGTAAGATATACTTTCCCAAGTACTGCCTTTGCTGCTCCTTTGGTAGCTCTGCCTGCATCAGACGCGTTTGAATAAGAAACAGGCAAAACCTGGATTGCATCCTGCAAATCCTGTATGATCTGATCATAAACCTGTGCTTTGGGAGTACGACTGACATCCTGGATATCACCGAATTCCTCTATCTCTTCAAGAATAACAGGAACATCACCCCACCATCTGACTGCATTGAAATAATTCAATGCCCTGAGGAATTTTGTCTCAGCGATCAATCTGGATTTTAGTACATCGTTCATAGGAATGGCGGATAATCTCCCGATTACTGCATTAGCCTTGTTATTGGTATTGTATACATGTTGCCACATGACAAGAAAATCACCACCTCCGGAATTAAAGGTATAGTTCTCATATTCAGCATACCAATGGGCATACATAATATCTGTGCTGGCCATAGTCATATTTGTCCAGGCAAGCCCCTGGCTCCAGAATTCGTTTCCGAAAAGCTGAAGATTATTGTATACAGCACTGACAGCAGCAATTGCATCCTGCTCAGTCTTGTAAAAATCTGAGATTCTCATGTCAGAGTACAATTCTTCCGTAAGGAAGTTTTCTGTACATGCGGTAAACAGCAACATGAAGAAGAATGAAAGGAAAATTATTTTTATTGGTTTCATAATATTTAGTTTTGAGTTTAATAAACCATGATAACTAAAATCCTACCCGGATACCTACCATGATTTCCCTGTAGCTCGGGAAACCGTTCAGGTCTATCCCGCGTTGCCATGAACTCTGGCCTGCAGAATTTACTTCGGGATCATATCCGGGATAACTGGTAAAGGTTAACAGGTTTTGCAGATTCAGATATATCTGGCCATTTTTGAGCCAGGAAATGTTTTTTACAGGTATGTTATAGGTAAGCCTGATATTTTTTACCCGGACGAAACTACCATCAAAAACCTGGTTATTTCCATAATCAAAATTTGCACCGGCTTTCGGAATATCCGTTGTCATATTTTCAGGTGTCCACCTGTTCCACATATCCGCAGTCAGGTTACCGTTAGACATGGTGCTTAACTCATGTGCATGTGCAAATATTGGGGCAACGATATCATTCCCTTGTGATCCATTAACAAAGATGCTGAGTTCAAAATTTTTATATGAAAAATTATTTGTAATCCCAAAGATAAAATCAGGATTTGGATCACCGATTATATCAACATCATCACCATCATAGTTCCCATCCCCGTCAACATCCTTATATTTAACATCACCTGGTTCTGCTCCGACCTGGATTGGATCACTGTCACTGTTCACATACGCATCGACTTCGGCCTGATTATGGAATATACCAAGGATCACAGGGTACCTCCATACACCGACAGGCAACCCTACATTAAGATAAACCTGGCCGCCATGCTTGTCAATTCCGCCTTCTGCCATGGTTATTCCACCACCTTCTGTGAGTGATAATATTTTGTTCCTGTTGAAAGAAACAATTCCGGATACATTCCATTTTAATTTGTCTACCAGAATATCATAATTCACTGTGAATTCCATGCCCTTATTTTCAAGACTTCCCACATTTTTCAGTGCTGATGAATACCCTGAGGTTGCCTGAATATTTACATTCAGCAGGAGGTCAGTGGTTTTTTTATAATATGCATCGATTATAAAATTGAGCCTGTTATCAATAAATCCCAGCTCCAGACCGGCATCATACTGGTTTGTAGTTTCCCATTTTAAATCCGGATTTGGCAAGGTTGCCGGACCCAAACCCTGACTCACGAAACCTTCTCCAAAGGTATAGTTTTGAAGACCAAGCCTAGCCTGCGAACTGTACAAACTAATCTCTGAATTACCAGTTTTCCCATAACTAAGTCTCATTTTAAGGTTGCTGAAAACGCCAAGATTTTTAATGAATTCCTCCTGTGAAAGTTTCCAGGCAAGAGCAATTGAGGGGAAAAAGGCCCATTTATTGGCTTCGCCGAATTTCGAAGAACCGTCAGCTCGCCCAGTCAGGGTAAGAAGATACTTATTATTTAAATTATAGTTAATTCTGCCCAGCCAGGAAGCAAGCGACCATTTATATTTATAGGAATAGGTTGGCCATGTCTGCACTGAACCTGCACTCATATTATTGTCCTGAAAAATATCGTTTGGGAAGCCGGTAGCGGATGAACTGGAACCTTCACCAACCTCCTGTTGCATGGTATATCCAGCTACAATATTAAAAGTATGAACGCCAAATGATTTGTTATATGTCAGAACATTTTCATTTAACCATGCAGTCGAATTATTGTTATTTTTAGACGCTGATCCATTCTGCATTAAGCCCTCATAGGTTGATTTTGGGAAATACCGGTCTCTCCTGATGAGGTTAAAATCTGTCCCTGCACTTATTTTTAAGGTCAGTCCCTCCATAATTTTAATTGTACCATAGATATTACCCATTAACCGGTCGTTATAAAGTTCATTTTTGGCTTCCGTCACAAAAGCCACCGGATTTCCTCTTAACGTAGCGGCACCGACAGTTGTATTTAAAGTACCGTCCCTATTATAAGGTGTGAACATTGGCCATGATTTCAATGCAGCAGAAACGGAACCTCCATTGAACCATTGAAGTCCTGTTTCTGAGCCGGAATTATTTGAAAGATTATGACTAAATGTAAGATTATTCCCGACTGACAACCACTTATTAATTTTTGAGTCAACGTTAATTCTGAATGATATCCTGGAATAATCCCCGCCTTTAATAATCCCATTGTTTTTAAAATAATTTGTTGATGCTGAGTACTGGGTATTTTCATTGCCCCCTGATAAGGTTAGCTGATGATTAATCACTGATCCGGTACGCAGTATTGCATCCTGCCAGTCAGTTGAAGGCAGTGTATCAATACCTGATGTATTTGGATTCCATTTCGATTTATATTCTTCAGGCGTACCATAATAGACACCATCCACGGTCTTTGAAGTAAAAAATGGGACCTTTCCCTTGTTTATGCTCATCTCATTATGAAGTACGGCAAACTGGTATGCATCAAGCATTTCAATTTTATTTGCTATTTTCTGAAGGCCATAATAGACTGAATATTCCACGTTTGTTCCGCCTGCTTTACCCCTTTTTGTGGTAATTAAAACCACACCGTTTGCTCCACGTGCGCCATATATTGACGTTGCAGAAGCATCCTTTAGAACCTCTATACTCTCAATGTCTCCAGGATTGATGCCCGCTAGCAAATTCAATTGCGGAATTACACCATCATTTGGCCCGTTATTTGGAATCTTCCCGTTGTCAGAAGAAATAGGGAATCCATCGACAACATAAAGCGGCTCTACCCTGCTGTTAATCGAGTTTCCTCCACGAACACGCACGCTTACACCACCACCTGGTGAATGAGACGATTGTGTTACTTCTACCCCTGCCAGACGGCCACCCATAGCTTGTTCAAATGTATTAAGGGGTATAGACTGAAGCTGCTTTGCGGAAACAGACGCTACTGCACCGGTGAGATCACTTCTTTTTACAGTGCCATAACCAACCACAACCACTTCATCTATTTGTTGAATTGTCTCTACCAATGTAACATTTATTACAATTCTTCCGTTCACAGGGATGTCCTGTGGAGCATATCCAAGAAAACTGAATTGAAGAATTGCCTCACCTGAAGTTGCACTGATACTGTAAGAACCATCATTACCCGTTGATGTACCAACGGTAGTGCCTTTGACAACTACACTTACGCCAGGAAAAATCTCGCCATTCGGACCAGTAACCTTTCCCGTTACTGTTAACCTTTGGGCATGCAAGACCTGCAACCCAAAAAAGAAAGCAAATATCAAAAATAATGAGATCTGCTTCCAAATAAACTTTCGTAAATTCATAGGTATGGGTTTTAGTTAAACATTTGAGTATTTGTCAGTTTTGATTTATTACATGTTCTTATTTATTTATTTGCATGATGCGATAAATCAGTTATTCCATATGATCAATAATAAGATCACAAAAAGCAGGACAATCAAAATAAACATCATAATTTCAATAATTATTATTCTCCTTCTGGAAGGTTTGATCTTGATTCTGGATAATAAATTTGGCATACTTTCCTGCAAATAATATATGCCAAATTAGGCATGGATGATAAGATGTCAATTATGAATCGTTCCAAAGATTATAAGATATGTTTCACTATAAAATATGTTTCAAAAAACATAAACTATGTGCCATGCAATATCGCCAATGGAAAGACCATAGAATCATAACACAAATCCGTAATCTAACGACAGATCTGGGTGTGGAGCATATTATCCTTCAACATCGGAAGGAGTTTTACCGGGATACACCATTCATAAGCAACAATTCCGTGTCGTTGCCAGCCCTGGATAAGTTCGTGATCAACCCTTTCTCCATAATAATGCATATTTCCTAATTCAGGATAATTGATCTGGAATTCGGGCTGTCCAACCTTATACCATTATTCAGAAATACTTTCTGCATTATGGATAGCAAAGGCGTATTGGTTTATTTGCATGTTATGCAGGTTCTCAGAGGAAAGCTCCTGCATCATCTTTAAGTCTTCATCCCCATATGTATAGCCGAGATAATATTTCCCTTCATCCCAGGTGTCCATCAGAACATAATAAAGATTTCCTTTATTTGTCAGGATATTAATCTCTTCCTTAATATCCAGCCCGATCCCGGATAAACGGTTTAATTCACCCCGAAGGGCTCCTTTGCTTTCCATCCTATGCACAAGGCTCATAGCACCATCACCATAAGAATTATGGAATCCGGAAAAAACAGATTCCTCCCCCAGGGGCTGGATCCAGGTAATATTTGAACCACCTATATTGGCTTTAGCCAATCTTATTTTCACGGTTTTCCCTGTTTTTATAAATTCTGCAACGACAGTATCCAGTATAATGATCTGGGTAAATCCAAGGTTTCCCCAGTGAACGATTACATTATCAAGGTCTTCAATCACGCAAAGCATTTGATCAACGGTTTTGAAATGTTCTGGTACCTCTGATGTTCTTTATCCACAAGAACAGGAAAAACAAAAAAAGCAAAAAATAAATATTTTACGTTGTTCATTGTTTTATTTACTCAAGAATCATTATTTTTTTTTACCGCACAACGCGTTATTTTATAATTGGCAAGAATTACACTTCTGCCCAGTCTATTGTTTTTCCAATAATATTAATAATTGGTCATTTAAACATTGATCAGTTAATAATTAAAATATTCCAGTCTCACTGGAGATGTTGCTAAAATAGGGAATCCTTAAAAGAAATTGGCAAGCAATAGCACAAAAGCTTTGCTTGCCATTTAAGGAATTTTAAATTTTATTAGTAACCCGGATTTTGGATTAGATTTTTATTTCTGTTCAATTCATCGAGCAGAATTGGAAGAAAGTATGATTTATTTTCCCAGGCCCTATCCTGAACTTCTATTATAGAAAAAGTCGGACTAGTTGAACCATATGGATAACGGATCTCTACACCTTTTGCATTTGTAAGCATGTCTTCTGCAATCATCCAACGCCTGATATCAAAATACCTTTGTTGTTCATAGGCTAATTCCACACGTCTTTCATTTCGGTACCTGTTCATTAAATCCTGTCCTGATTCACCATTCGGAACATCGGGCATTCCTGCTCTAGATCTGACCATATTTATATACGGAATAGCTTCGCTTTCCTGTCCAAGTTCCAGAGTCGCTTCTGCATAATTCAAAAGTACTTCTGCATACCTGATTTGTCGCCATGGTAATTTTTGCTTTTGAAATTGGTGGTTTATAGAAGGATCAATAAACTTTCTCAAGTAATATCCGGTATAAGTCCCATTCCAGTCTTCGATAGGCGACTGTCTTGTGTCAAGGCCAGGAAGAAGCGTACCATCTTCCTTCTCATAATAGCCTGTTTGGACAATCCCTTCCGGATCTGAAGCAATAACATCGTCTGGTCTTTGTCTCCATTTAGCCCCGTTATATAAGATGCTGGCATAAAATCTGGGATCCCTGTTTTCATAAGGTGAAGAACTGTGTACAGGATTATTCCAGTCAAACCTGGTTCCGTCACTCATTTCATATGAATCAACAAGTTGTCCAATCGGGGTATTGCCACCCCAGTTATGATAACCGTTCGGCCCGTTAAACAAACCTGGGTGTGGTGTTTCCCAACTGTCGTCATTAACATTATCCCAATAACTAATGAAAATATCCTCTACATTGCCATTATTTAAAAACAGATTTATGTAATTATTTGTAGCCTGTTCCCGTGAACCGGGATTTGTCCCTCCATATAAACTATACACTCCCAGGTCGATTACAGCCTTGGCAGCATCTTTTGCAGCTTGCCAGCGTGCGTTCCTATCACCTCCGGTATATCCTATTAATTCGGGTTTTGAATAGCCGGATGTCCACGACCCGTTTGAATTGAACAAGTCACTGGCAGCATATAATAATATCCTTGATTTTAATGCAAGGGCAGCACCCTTTGTTGCCCGGGCTTTGTCACCATTTGGTTTTAACAATGCAGCAGCAGCATCGCAATCAATTACGATAAAATTTATACAATCCTCAAATGAATTACGAGGAATCAATAAATCATCATCGGGTTCAAAAGGGACATCAATCAGAGGAACTCCTCCCCAGAAACTAACCAGTACATGATAAAAATAGGCTCTCAGAAACAGTACCTCCCCTTTTAGCTGGTCAATATCAGATCCGGCTAATTCTGATTCTGCCATATTCTTAAGAAAGATATTACATCCTCTGATGTTCCTGTAAAGATTGTTCCACGTTAAATTCCTGAAACTAATATTCCAATGATCCGGTGCAAGTACGGCCAGATAACTGGAACTAATCTCACTTTTTACGATCGGCTGGGTTTCCCACCACCATACATCCATCGATTCATCACAAAGTGAGGATAACATTTCAGTTCTGAAACCATTGTGAAGGCCAATATAGATATTATTAACAAAAGCCTCTATTAAAGCAGGATCTTTCCACACGCTAGCATCCGAATACCTGTCCAACGGAGCTACATCTAAAAAATCGTTATTGCATGAAGTCACAAAAACGGTAAATATTACTATTAATATTTTTAGTTTATTCATCACAATTCATTTAAAAGGTTACACTTAAACCAACATTAACAACTTTATTCAGAGGATAATTTTGCCCGTCACCAGTTACATTTTCCGGGTCAAAATCTTTCATATCCGGACTAAAAGTAAAGAGGTTAAAAGCACTAAAGTATACCCTGATGTTTTCAATCATGAAGCGGTTTGAAACAGAGTTCGACAATGTATAGCCCAACTCAATATTTTTCAACCTCACATAATCCGTTTTATGAAGCCAGTAAGTATTATCCTGGTTAACCCAGTATTCATTCCCACGGTTAAATGTCCTTGGGTGCTTACTACTTGGGTTCTCTTCAGTCCATCGATTATCATAAAAACTTTTCAGGAAGTTTCCTATATCTCCTGATTCTGTAGCTTCATAGAACACACCACCTGTAGCACCCTGAAACAGTACTGACAAATCAAATCCCTTATAACTCATGTCAATATTAAGACCACCGGTGAATGTAGGTGTGGAACTTTTATCATATCGGACCCGATCGTTGGCATCAATTTTTTTATCATTATTATAATCTTCAAAAATAATATCACCAGGTCTGGCTCCGTTCCAGTGCGGATAATCATTAATAGCAGCCTGATCTTTAAATACACCTATTGCCCGATAATATAGCCCTGAATTGATTGGCCTGCCTGTTGACTGTTGGTATTCAGGAGCACCCGGCGGTTCATCCCAGAAAAGGATTTTATTTTTTGAATAAACACCATTGATACCTATCTGATAGTTAAATTCATTAACCCTGTTCCGGTAGTTCAGGCTGAAATCAACTCCCGTGTTTTTAACTTTGCCAATATTTTCATCAGGCAATGACATCCCAGCGGTGTTAGGGACAGATGCGTTCCGTGACCACAAAATATCCTCCCTCCTGTTATTAAAATAATCAGCTGTAAAGGTGAGGTTTCCTTTCAAAAATCGAAGATCAACTCCAATGTTTTGCTGAATGGCCGTTTCCCAAGTCACTCCCCTGTTAGGAACAACACCTTCCTGGAGAGCCTGCTTTAATGAAGTTCCGCTGCCTGAAATAAATAACAGCGGACTGTTGGCGTAAGATGATGAGTAAGGCAAGGAATAAAAAGCAAGATACTGATAAGGATCAATTAAGTCATTACCTGTTTGCCCCCATGACCCCCTTATTTTGGCAAAATTGATAAAACCAAGACTTTCTTTCCAGAAATTTTCTTCAGATATTACATACCCTAAGGAAACACCCGGGAAAAATCCATATCTGCTTGATTTCTCAAAAATGTAAGATGCCTGGTATCGCCAAACAAACTCGGCTAAATATTTATCCTTGAAACCATAATTAACCCTGCCAAAATAATTTAGACGGGCTTCTTCATAAGCTGACCCTCCGTTATTTATTTCAGCCTGTCCTCCTGCAAACATCTGGTCTATTGCCGTTGAAATGAAGTACCTTCTGTAAGCATTAAATGAATTACCTTTCCCTGTGATTTTTTCAGCACCTACCAAAAAATTAACGGTATGGTCACCAGCAAAAGTATTGCTATAATCCAATAACCCATTTAACAGGATGTTTTGATTATCCTCCAAATACTCAGTAAGTCTCGGGTCACTAAATCCTTTCATTCCTTTAACAAGCAATGGGTTCCCGTCGCCATCATAAGTCTGATAATCCCAGGAATAAAGATACCATGGAGTTTGCCATAATTTTCTGAACCTGAATGTTTTATCAATAGCGGCATTTCCTCTTAAAGTTAGGCCTTTGATCCACGGAACTTTAATCTTAACTCCAAAATCCGAGTTAACGACATACCTCTTATCGTGGTCATAACCAGTGGCTTTTGTGCTTACTACGACCGGGTTATCTCCGTACTCAATATCCGGTCCGGGTAAACCATTTGGCCAGTATGCCGGCAGGTTAGGTTTACCCCGCATGACCATTCGGAAAATACTACCATCTGAACGAACAGGATAATTCCTGTCTTCCAGGCGGCCCGTTGCATTAATAGTAAGGTCAATGTATTTATTGATCTTAATATCAAGGTTTGACTTAAAATCATATTGATTATATTTTGTCCCGCTGTTACGATAAAATCCATCCTGGAATTTCTCTGAAATACTCACAAAATATTTAATAGCTTCAGTCCCTCCATTAATGGTAAGATTCCCGGAATTTTGCAGAGACCACGGTTTCAGGGTTTCATCGAACCAATCCGTATTAGGATAAAACAAAGGATCAGATCCACTCCTGTATTTTTGAATCTCCTCTGCAGTATACCTTTCAGGGTGGTTGGCATATTTGTCAATCTCATTCAGGAGGGTGGCATATTCTGCGGCATTGGCCATTTCCGGAACGACAGTAGGTCTGGCAAAACCCTGATCATAGGATAATTTCACTGTTGGCTTCCCCATAGTCCCTCTTTTTGTGGTGACCAGGATAACACCGTTAGCAGCCTGAGCTCCATAAATTGCAGCAGATGCATCCTTCAGGACAGATACGTTTTCAATTGTATTGGGATCGATCCGTTCCAACGAACGTCCTGGTACACCATCAACTACAATCAATGGTGCTGCATTTCCAAATGTATTAATACCGCGGATTCTCAGCATTACCCCGTCATTACCTGGTTCACCAGTCATGGAAATGGCTACTACTCCAGGTAAGCGACCTGCAATACTTTGGCTGACATTGGTAACCGGTGATTTAACCAGTTGCACTCCTTCAACATTAGTAACCGCCCCCGACAAGGTCGCTTTTTTCTGGATACCATAACCAATTACAACTACCTCATCAAGACCTGTCAGTTCGCCGGCCAGTTCAACGTTAACAACTATCCTGCCGGTAAGAGGAATTTCCTGGGTAACATACCCGATAAACGAAAATATCAGGGTAGCATTCGGTTCGGTGGTGGATAGTGTGTAATTTCCGCTTCCGTCGGAAATAGCTCCAATAGTTGTACCTTTAATCTGGATATTTACACCAGCCATTGCTTCGCCGGTAGACGCGTCGGTAACAGTCCCTGAAACTTTGATTTGCTGCTGGTCAGCAACAGATCCCGGGAGATCATTACCGGAAGTATTTTCTTCAGGAAGAGAATAGGCCGGAAGTGCCAATCCACAAAACAGAAGAATAGTCACAATTTTCATAGTTAGTAGCAACTTATGAAAATTCACATTTGGCTTTAAAAGCCAAAAGTAGTTGAGAGATTTTTTCATACTTTTGCACTGTTAGTTAATAAATAGTTAGTAATTAGGATTGTTGCTAATGATTCATAAATAAAAAAGTGTCATTGTAAACAGCAAGTGTAATACTTACACTTATTTTATTATAACTAATTTTCTTGTTATTTAATGTCAGTCTGTTTTGGGTTTGCAGTTTTTGCGCTTATGAAAGCCAAGTAAATACTTATGCAGTGTAATCAATGATCTGTTAAAAAGCAAGTTTTTCAGAAACTGTTTATCTCTTCTATAAAAAAAGGAACCCCATTTTATCTTAAGGCATTTCTAAAAACTATTTTTTTTGTGCCGTTGTTTGACACAAATAAAAGAAACACAAATTGTGGCACCTCTCTGAATCGTCAATTTATATTTACCATATTATTAATAATAAGGTCACAAAAAGCAAAAAATCAAATTAAACATCATGATTAATTACTATTTTTCTCATGGAAGCATTGATCCTGATCTTAGATAGAAAATTAATCATATTACCTAGTAAAAATATTATAGCCAAATTAGGCAGGAATGATGAGATGACAATAATGATTTGTTCCAAAGATGATAAGCTATGTTTCACTATAAAATATGTTTCAAAAACCATAAATTATGTGCCATGCCAGATCCCCTTTGGAAGCGACATGGTATCATTACATTAATCGGCAAACGACGACAAGCTTAGAAGTGGAGCTTTTTATCCTGCAAAATCGGATGGAGTTTTACCAAAAAGTAATTTAAAACATTTAGTGAAATAGGCAGGTGAGTTAAATCCAACACGGAAGGATATTTCTTCAACCGATAACTGGCTATCTTTAAGTAAATTTGCTGCCCTCTTTAGTCGCATGGTACGAATAAATTCAGAGGCCGGTTGTGATGTAAGTGCCTTTAGTTTCCGGTGTAGCTGGCTCCTGCTCATACCTATTTCCCTACAAAATTCTTCTGAACCAAAATCAGGATCTGAAATATGTTTATCTACAATAGCCATTGCTTTCTGAATGAAGACAGCATCAACCGATGTGATAGCAATATCTGCAGGTTGAAGTACCAGTTCCTTGCTGAACTTATCCCTGAGTTTCTTTCTGTTTTCAAGCAAATTATTTATCTGTACTTCAAGCAAATCTATTGAGAAGGGCTTTTCAATATAGACGTCTGCACCTGTTTCCAGACCTTCAATTTTGCTCTCAAGGGAAGATCGCGCAGTAAGCATAATGATGGGAATATGGCTGGTCCTGATGTCCTCTTTTAGTTTTTGACACATCTCAACACCGTCCATTAATGGCATTATGACATCACTGATAATAATTTCAGGATTGTTCCTGATAGCCATATCCAGTCCTTCAATCCCATTGGAAGCTTCAATAATTTGATAATTTATCTCAAAATATTCACGTATAAATGTCCGAACATCCGCTTCATCTTCCACCAATAAAATGATCGGATTCTTTTTATCATGATACATTTTAATTTTTTGACCTGAATATTTTTGGGCATATTCATGTTCTTCAGTCAAAACAAAGGGTTGAAATGAATCCGGTACCCTTTTATTTTCAAAGCCTGTTTCAATCATCTGATCATCAGACCAATGATCTTTGCCTGAAGGAAGTAAGATAACAAAACAGGTACCCTTGTTTTCTTCGCTTTCAACCATAATCTCCCCCTTGTGCAAATCCACCAGTTCTTTAGTTAATGCCAGACCAATTCCGGTTCCCCGCCGGATAATGGAATCATGTCTCTCTATCCTGTAAAATCTTTCGAAAAGATGCCTCCTATGCTCCGTAGGAATCCCAATACCATTATCCCTTATCGTGATTTCTACATATTCAGTATCCTGGTGTTCACCTCTATGTGTCATCAGATCAATATTCTCTTTTTGCCGCAAAGTTAAGCTTACCCGGATTTTCCCGCCATCGGGTGTAAATTTGAATGCATTTGATAGCAAGTTGTACATGATCTTTTCCAGTTTGCTCTCATCGAACCATGTCTCGTAAGAATTGATGGCTGAGGAAAACTCCAGTGTCATAGATCGCTGTAGGGCAATATCATCGAATGAATCGGTTAACTCTTTTACATATCTGACTATATCTCCCCTGCTAAGGTCAAGTTTCATTTTGTTGAGATCAATTTTTCTTAAATCGATTATCTGGTCAATCAACCGTAACAGTCGGTCAGCATTTTTTCTTATCAACTGTATTTGCCTGGTCAACCCCGGATCATTCTCAAATAAAGTAATGATTTTTTGTAAAGGAGCCAGTATCAACGAAAGTGGAGTCCGGAATTCATGAGAGATATCCGTAAAAAACTGCATTTTCACATTATACAGTTCCTCAGTTTTTTCCCTTTTCAGAAGTTCTAGCCTGGCTTCATGAATTAAACGGGCCCTCATCAGGATTAACCTTCTGAACATATAAAGCAACATGATAAACAAAACTGAGAAAATGACAAGTGCATAGAAGGTTCTCCACCAGGGAGGTAACACACGTATTACCAGACTGGCTGGTTTTTCATTCCATACGCCATCGCTGTTTGAGGCTTTTACCATGAAATGATATGTTCCCTGCCTCAAATTTGTATAGGTAATATATCTTCTGTCATAGGATGTATAGATCCAATCCGGATTAAAACCTTCCAGTTTGTATGCATACTGGGTTTCATCCGGATTCAGGTTATTTAATGAAACAAACTCCAGTGAAAATGCTGTTTCAAGATGGGTTAGGGTGATTTTATCAGTATACTGAATATTCTTTGTAAGGATTTTTCTTCCATGGATTTCATCTCCAACCCTTACCTCCTTATTCTGAACTATTAATTTGGAAATGAAAACAGGATAGGTTGTAGTATCATCATGAATGCGATCAGGATAAAAGGCAATGAGCCCGTTGATCCCACCAAAAAAAATTTCACCATCCTCGCTTTTGCAGGATGCATCCCATAGGAAAGAATTGGACAGAATTCCATCACTTTCATAATAACTCTTAAATTGCTCAGTTTTTGTGCTGAACTTTCCCAAACCGTGATTGGTGCTGATCCAGATATTACCATCCCTGTCACTAGCTATACCATATACCGAATTATCGGGGGCACCCATTGATTTATCATATTTGAAAAACTCGATGAGGCTATCTTCTTCAACCATCTTGATAAGTCCATTCACATTTGAACCCAGCCAGAAGATATTTTTTTCATCTTTAATTATCGTAGTAAAACAATTATCAATGTTTGAGTGATGAATATCCGTGATTTTGTCATATATAATTAGGCTATCTCTCTTATTTTCATGAGTTAATAGGGTATCTGAATTGACATACAGTTTACAAAATCCCCTGTTCCAGGAAGCAATTCTAAAAATATTGGGTTCCTCATATAGAAATGATTGTATATTAATTCCCTGCATTTCAGGCAATTGATTGGCTATGTCTCCATAATGAATCAGGTTATTGTCATGAGAATTATATACATATAAACCGTTCTGCGAGCCAATCCAGATTCTACCTGCAGCATCTTCTTTGAAATCCTGTACCTCCAGGTTGTCTTCAAAGTGAAGACGTGTAAATTCCAGATCCGCAGAAGAATAAATATTATCAGCATAACAAAATCCTTTATTAAATGTCCCAACCCAGAGTCTTTTAGCTCCGTCAACATAGATTGCTGTAATGTAATTTGAATTGATCGTTCTTTTATTCAAAGGATCAAATTTGTAATGAATGATCTTATTCTGTTCCCGGGGCATGATTCTGTTCAGCCCATCGTTATACATACCGATCCATAAATTCTCGTAATTGTCTTTGTAGACGGAACGGACAACATTTCCTGAAAGACCATTGGGATCCCCTGGAATTTGCTTGTAAGGTATAAAATCCTTAAGGCTTATATTAACCTTGGATACACCTTTACCCATATAGGTAATCCAAAGTACCCCGGTCTTGTTCCCATAAATTCCGATTATTTTTTCATCCAGAATACTGTTTGGATTATCAATCTCATGAGTATAAATGGAGTACTTACCATCCAGCTTATTGATTTTGTAAAGGGATTTATCAATAGCTATCCAGATAAAACCTTTATTATCCTCATAGATAGCATTAATTGGTCTAAAGCTCCAGGAGTACATATCAGTGGATTTAACTCCAGACACTTTCAGGTAACCAGGTAAATTATAAAATTGATTGCTTTTCTTATCAAACAAAACAATACCGGCATCCGAACCTAACCAGATCAATCCATCTTTATCCAAAACAATTGAGGAGATGTTTGTCATATTAGGCATTACTTCTTTATTTACGTAGAAATGCTCAATTTTTTTTGTCTTAGTATCAAACTTTTTAATCCGGTCAGAAGCAATCCATAAAACTTTCAACTCCTGATCATAAATAATATCGCCTGTGAGGTCACCATGGAAATGTTCAATAAGTCTGGTTTCAATATTAATTTTATTCAGACCAAAATTTGTATTGACCCATAAATATCCCTCTGAATCCTGTATTATTACCTTGCGTCCTCTTGGAATAATATTACTTGTAAGAAAAGATCCATCATCTGACTCGTTTTTTAAATGGTAAAATATCCCTCTTTCCTTATTAAAAATGTTTAATCCCTTGCCCAGGGTCCCGATCCAGATATTCCCATTTCTGTCTTCAGATAAGGTAGAAATGAAATTATATGAGATGGAAGACGAATCATCAGAATTGTATAAATAGTTCACAAAATTAAAGCCATCAAATTGTTGCAACCCTGTGGCGGTGGCAAACCAAACGTACCCTTCTCTGTCGACATAGACATATTCAACCATATTGGTTATCAATCCGTTATTTACATTATAATGGGTACAAATAATGCCCGGATTTTGAGCTTTCAGTTCAAAATGTGCATAACATATGGTTATCAGGATGAACAACAAAAACTTATAACGTTTGGCAAAACTCATCCGTGTTGATGTGGCTTTGAATGGATTAGAAGGCCTGTCTGAATACTTATCACTCATTAATTAGTTTCTTCCTTATTCAAATTTAAACTAAAAATGAGAAACCTGTGTAACGGAAGTCCTTTTATAATATCAGTTTGTCATAGTTGGTACTATTCTGTGTGTATTGTGATAATTTATTGGCAAAACTTATGATTATTTTACCCTGATGAAACGAAGATAGCAACACCTCCTCCCGCCAAGGTGGGATACTCCCCCTCAACCAGGATAATCCCTTGTCTGTCCGGTGATTGAACAACTCCAGGTCGCTTTTGCGTTTTAAACCCGGGGAAGTTTTCCCATACTTCACCAATTCAAATGAATATATACAGAGTTTTAAATTGCTGTATAAAAATCTGTTGAGTACAGTAAAATTTCTATTTAATAAGCTGCAATTTTGTAAATAGTATTCAATATGATTTTGATTTTCATTTATCTTTAATATAATTTAATGCCTGTATGCAATGAAAAAAATATGTATTTTATCTACTATCCTGATTTTCTTAGTGTTGCTTCCTGTCTTATCACAAACAACACCAGTAAAAGTTACTGACTCCAACACGGCTCTACACCTGCTCCAGCCCGACTACCCTGTCCCATATGGACCGGTGAAGTCAGAAGATATTTCAGCTGTATTGAATCGTATTTTCACTTACCTCGATGCTTCAACACCGGCAAAAATAATTGACCAGCAGACAAAAACCGGGATAACCGATATGACTAAACTTACCTCCGGTTCTGTTTTTGAACCGGGAGTATTCAGGCTCATCAGCTATGAATGGGGTGTCGCATACGGTGCAATGTTGCTCGCAGGCGAAACAACAGGTGATCCAAAATTTAAGGAATATACCATAAAACGTATGAACCTTATTGGCGATCTGGCACAATACTTTAAGTCTGCTCCGGTAACCAGCCAGCAGGGAAATAATCCAGTCAGGTCAGTTCTCGAACCTCGTGCACTTGATGATGCAGGATCAATGTGTGCAGCAATGATTAAAACATTAAACTCCGGCGGGAAACCGGCTTTGCGCTCATACATAGACAATTATATCAATTATATTTCGAATAAGCAATTCCGTCTGTCAGATGGTACTCTTGCCCGTAACAGGCCGCTGCCTAATACTCTCTGGCTTGACGATCTTTATATGAGTATACCAGCCCTTGCCCAAATGGGAAAACTGACCGGTGATAATAAATACTTTGACGATGCAGTAAAACAGATATTGCAGTTCTCCAAACGTATGTTCAATAAGAATCAGGAACTCTACATGCATGGATGGGTCCAGGATATGAATGTACATCCTGAGTTTTACTGGGCACGGTGCAACGGATGGGCTCTGCTTGCAATGACCGAGCTGCTTGATGTTCTTCCTGAGAATCATCCCGGTCGGTCAGAAGTACTTGACCTTCTGCGCTCTCATATCCGTGGAATTGCAAATCTTCAGTCAGGAAATGGTCTATGGCATCAGCTACTGAATAGGAATGATTCATACCTGGAAACATCAGCAACCGCCATCTACACATACTGCATTGCCCATTCAATCAACAAGGGATGGATTGATGCCCAGGCACATGGACCAATGGCTGTATTGGGCTGGAATGCTGTTCAGACAAAAGTCAATAGTAAGGGTGAGGTTGAAGGAACATGTGTCGGCACTGGTATGAGCTTCGATCCTGCATTTTACTATAACAGGCCGGTAAATGTTGCAGCTGCACATGGTTACGGACCTGTTATAATGGCCGGAGCAGAGATGATAAAACTGATGAAAAACTACCAGATAGTTATAAATGATGCTGCCGTTATGTTTTATCCTTTAGGAACAGATTGGAGAAACTTTAGATAAATGTTAAATATCACAAGACAAGGAAATCCGATATCAACATCGGGTACATCAATTATCACTATGATGTGAGTTGTTTTAAATAATTTACAGCTCCCTGAGGGTCAGGAGAGTAAAAGTCAGCTCCGATCTTCTCACAATATTCCTGAGTAACAGGTGCACCTCCAATCAGAATTTTTGAATCCGGGTATTTTCCTTTTACGGAAATAACGATTTTTTTCATGTTTTCCATTGTGGTTGTAAGCAAAGCTGACATTCCCATGGCAGCGTTCGGATTCTTACTCAGCGCATCAATGAATTTTTCTTCTCCCACATCTACGCCAAGATCGATCACTTCCCAACCTCCGCCTTCTATCATCATAGAAACCAGGTTTTTACCAATGTCGTGTAAGTCTCCTGATACGGTTCCTATTATAAATGTTCCTTTTCTTTTTGTTTCGCCGGACTGAAAGAATGGCTTAATATGTATCATCGCGCCATGCATCGCTTTTGCTGACATCAACATTTGTGGTACATATATCTCATTTTTGCTAAACTTATTCCCAACAATAGACATAGCCGGAATCAATGCATTTTCCAGAATATCATTAGGTTTTATACCACTCTCAAGAGCCTTCTTTGTCAATTCATCTGCACCATCCTGATCTTTCATATTTGGCGGATAAGGACAGGCTTTATTAATTTTCCCAAATTCAATACATTGTGCTAACATACTCAGTATATCGCTCATATTCACTTAAGTTTTTAGGTTAAACATTATTTTGAAAATTTATTACATGTATTCAAATCACTATATTGGTGTACGATTGCAGGAACAAAAGTATATACTATTTTTTCAAGATGTAAACAGATACTCCAAACAGGTAGAACCAACATGCTAAAAGTACAGTCATCCCGATTGCCACATTGCTTATGTCGCTTAATCCACCAACAATAAGTGGAATTATAGCGCCCCCAGCGATAGCCATCATTATCAGGCCTGAAATCTCATTGCTGCGATTAGAAAATTTTTCAACACAAAGCGAGAAAACAAGTGGAAATATATTGGCAATTGCAACACCGATAATAAATACCAGACCCCAGGCAATTAACTGTGACTTTATCAGCAGTAGTGCGCCAAATGCTATAATCCCAAGCACAGTTGTCCATGTAAATAATTTCCTGGACGATACACTGGTTAATAAGATAGCACCTGCAAAAGTGCCAAGCAAACGGCCGAAAAAATATACGCTTCGTCCCATTGCGGCAGCATCGGGTGCAATGCCAAACTGTTTCATAAGAAACTGACCTGAATTTGAATTAAATCCTACATCAATTCCCACTACCAGGAAGATAGAGAGAACCATAATCAGAATATACCTATTGCCCAGAAGTTTAAATGACGAAGTAAGAGTAGCTTTGATTTTCTCCTGTTCTGACTCCACAATTTTCACCGAACTTAACCAGATAATTGAGATAATAGACACTAATCCGAATACCAGGTACATCAATTTCCAATCTCCAAATTGAGAAGCTAAAACTGCAGCGAGAGGAGGCCCAATCATAGAGCCAATTGCTTTTACAAATTGCGAAAAGCTAAGAAAACTTGAAGCTCTGTTACCCGGTACAACGTCTACTAAAAGAGGGTTTGCAGAGACCTGAATAATTGTATTCCCAATTCCTAGAAATGTAAAACCTACAAGTACCATTGCAAAAGAATAAAAGACAAAAGGGACCAGCAAACCAAGAGCTGTCACTCCCATTCCGATATTCAACATCAAACGTTTTCCGATCCTGGATTGTATTATCCCGATCGGGACGGATAATAAGAAGAACCACAAGAAAGTTACCGAAGGAATTAGCTGGGCAAGAGTATTCGAGAGCTGCATGTCTTCCTGTACCCGGTCAACACTTATCCCGACCAGATCGATAATGCTCATTACAAAAAACGTCATAAGCACAGGTGCTATCCTTGACAAATTCATTTTCTGTTCCATAACCAAATATTGTATTTAATTAATAATCTGATATATTATCTATTATATCCATTTCAAATGAGAGTAATACATCTCTAATATCTCATCAACAAGAGAATAAATAGGTCTGAAGGTATAATATTTTGTTAAGTAAGCAAAATATATTTGAAGAATAGACTCTGCCGCAGAACTGCATTCATAGGTGAATTAAAGATAACATTGCTAAATCATTCATATCTTTAAACCCATCCAAATAAGAATTAAATTAACGGATTTAATAATTATGAACTCCAGGGACAGACTCCTATTATCAATAAACCATAAGCAGCCTGATAAGGTGCCAATAGATCTGGGAAGCTCCACAGTTACCGGGATTTCGGCTATAGCCTATAATAATCTGAAGAAACACCTGAACATCAGCACACCTACACGGGTTTTTGATGTTGTTCAGCAACTGGCGAATGTTGATATGGAGATCATTGAAATGTTCGGGGTTGATGCTCTTGATATTAACAGGATCACTACAGAAACTGATGACTGGTATAGTGTCGACCTTGCTGATGGTAGTAAGGCAGAGTACCCTAAATGGTTTCGGCCAATAAAGGCACCGGATGGTTCCTGGTACACAACAGACACTGATGGACTGGTATTATCGAGAATGCCTGTCGGAGCAGCATTTTACGACCAGATGTTTTTCCCATATGAAAATGGATATCCCGAAAATTTTGAACATTTGAATGATGCATTAAAAAAGATCAGCTGGGTAGTGCATTCACATGCATCTAACTTAAATGCTGACGAGTTAAGGGAAAAACTGCTTAATCTTAAAAAATCATCAGATAAAGCATTGGTAATGTCGGGAGGTGTAAAATTGCTGGAACTTGGATTCTTTATAAGACGAATGGACAATTTCCTTATGGACCTGATGGCTGACCAGGATAAATTATCGGAGATGCTTGACATATTGGTTGAAATGCATCTTGCCGGTTTGGGAAAAAAGTGCAGTACGGTGGGCGATATTGTTGATGTGATCAGGTTTGGGGATGATCTGGGAATGACATCCGGAGCGTTTATGGACATGGGGACATTCCGAAAACTTTTTAAGCCGAGATACAAGATACTCTGCGATTATGTTAAAAAACACAGCAATATGAAGATATTCCTGCACTCCTGCGGTAGCATTAAACAGTATATCCCCGATCTG
>JBGOZX010000024.1:0-36252 GCA_041480425.1 Bacteroidia bacterium | reverse complement strand
TTAAAAAATGGGAGATCGAAAATTCAAAGTTTACCTTGACAGAGTTCCTTCAGACTTCAGGATGCCAGATAAATTATTAAATGGAGCGACTTAAAGAATCTTTTTGGATGAATGAGTTGTCTTATACATTAACCTAAAACCGAAAGTATTAAAGCAATAAAATTTAGATATATTTTTAAAGAAATATGAGATATATGAATGATTTATTAAAATTAAAAACAAATATTGATTGGGAAAAAATTGATAATGGAATTTTACCCGCAGTCGAAATTTTAAGAAAAAACGGTATTGATACGTTTGAATCTTGTGAGGGGGGGAAGAAGCATGCCTTTTTTGAACCGACGGTAAGATTTTGGGGCGATGAATTTGATTGTATTAGGGCGTATGACATTTGTCAATATTATCGTTTAAATGTTTCTTGTGTTAGAAGAGTATTTACTAAAGATAATATTGATCCTTATCGCATGGGGGAATATATAGATTTATATCCAACTGGTTTTGTTTGGACAAAGCCATTTAATGAAATAATATTTTTTAATAATAAAAAAACGGGTACTATTTTCTTTCCCGATTAAATTTTACACAACGTTGGCATAATGGTAATCTACCAGTACCCTGTCTTATATTTTCGCGCTCAATATTATTTCTTTCAGGACATGCGCTGTTATTGTGATGAACATTTCGTGTTTTCACGCTGTAAATGGGGGGTACATGCGGCATAGCATTATTTTTTTAGGGATTATTAAAACAAAATTAAGAAAAAGATTAAAATTTACAAATTAATAATGCGCCAGGAGCTATTATCTTCACCCAGGCAATATCTTAGTACCCCTGATATATGCACTTTCTATTTAACATAATAATATTGTCAATCAAAAATGATATTTTATATTTGCTATAACAATAGCCCGCAATGAAATCCTTACTCCTCCTTTATATTGCCATTGATTGGAACAAGACCAGTGTCTGGGTTGCAATTATCGCATTAGCACTTGGACTTATTGGTATTGTTTTCAAAGCAGGAGGTATTAAAAAAACCATAGACATAGTTGAAAATGATGTGGGTGATATTAAAAAAGATTTGAAAGATATCTTAATTAGATTTGGCATTACTGAAAGTCGGGTTAATGATCTCTGGGCCACAAAATTAACTTCTGAAAGCTCCCCAAAATATCTTAACAAATTCGGATTAAAAATTTTAAAAGAGTCTAACGTTGAGGTATTAATAAATTAACACTATGAAGAAATTCTTAAAAATGTGAAGGGATTGAATCCTACTAACTCATATCAAGCCGAACAAGATATTATTAAGGTAGTCCAAAGACTTGTCCTTGACCCTGTATGTCAGAACAAACTTGAAATTTCAGCATTTCAAACAGGTCAAAGTGTAAATACAATTCTTTTTGTTGGAGCAATCTATATTAGAGATAGAATCATAAAGGAAATCGGTTTGGATGTTCTGGATATTGATAAATTTACTCCCAGTTCTACAAACAAATAAATATTCCTATTATATATTAATATGCTCTTGAGTGATCCAGGGTTTTTTTATTTAAAAGAGGTGGCAAAAAGTGAAAGTCAATGTCTGATATTCCGATTATGACCGAAAAGGATTCGGCATTTCTTTGATTGTCGCAATACTGTCGGCCAAAACTTTGAGAATATACAACTCATTTGGAATGCTTTCAGAATAGCTTCCCAAAGTAAATTCATGTTTATTCAGTGCCGTTGTCATTTCACTGATATTCATAACTGAATAATTGTGATGAATTTGCCTGAGTATCTTTACAAGCAATTCCGGGCTTTCAAACTGAATAAGCTGTATAATATCAGTTAAGTCATAAATCAGCTCGTTTGGGTTTGTATAAAGCCTCATGTTGATAAGATATTTTCTTTTACCCGGCTCAGTGTTAATGACAGTGTTTGAGCTTTTAAGCTGTTCTATTTCTTCGTCACGTTGCTTAATTTGCTGAATATATTCCAGGTTGCGGCTTACAGCACTTAAATAGGCACTGGCAAAAAGCCTGATATTTCTGTTTTTTTTACATTCTGACTTTAATCTCTTCACGATATTAAGTTTTAATTATTAAAGAAAATAATTTGACTGTTTTGGGGATATAAAAAAGTACATTTTTTGGGGTTGTCTGTACCTAGGTTGTACCTTAATAACTTAATACACTGATATTCAATACAAGTTACTTTCTGGTATAAAAAAGTCGACCAGCGAACAGTACACTAAGAATACTATTCGTACTCCTTAAGAGAAATCAGGTGTGACGTGAGTGTAAATCACATCATCGGGCATGACCTTTACAATTGGTCCCAAATTGCACAGACCAAAACATCCGGTCTTAATCACCTGGATCTCATTCTCAAGCGCAGTAGCTTCAAGTTCAAGCTTCAGATTGTCAAGGATAGCTTCGCTCTGCAGGCTACTGCAACCAGTTCCGCCACATACCAGTAATTGCATCCTTTGTTTTGCCATGGTTTTTTCCTCCCTGGTTAAGATATTATTCTATGGTCTGGTAATTGACCGGCAATATTCCGTCAACATATTCACCGTTCTTAATATACTTTTCTATAATCTCATCTGCCTTTAGTTTATCAACATTGCCAAAGACAACAGGTTCTTCGCCAGGACGGGTTACTTCAATTGTAGGTTCTGCAAAACAGTATCCCATATCGCCGGTCCTTATTACTACTGCATCAATACTTCTCTTTTCGAGCTCCAGCGTTATAAATTCCAGGATAACTTTTGAACCTGATGCAATACCGCTTGTTCCGGAATGAACCCGTATCCGGACCTTTTCTTTTGAGCCACTCTCTTTTCCATGCATTTTGGCCAGGATCTCCTCCTTTGTTTTTCTGAGGTCTGCCGGTGATTTAATTATTTTCATTTGCTTATATATAATTTTTCAAAGGTCCCATGGAACTCGCAATGAATTTAAAGTTGCTTTTTTGTGAACAAAAAGGTAATTTAAAATTTATGAAAGGTTCATATCTACTTGAATTACAAGTGTATAATTATATTATCTAATAATTTTGATGTAAAATATTTCAATTCTTATGCAAAAATAATATTTTATTTGTTAATAAAATAACATTGTTAATAAAATAACAGTATTTTAAAATGATTTTAAGTAATAGTCTTTGTTGAATAAGGTTTAAGACTCAAGACTCAAGATTCAAGATTCAATAGGCAAGTTATTTTCTGCCTTAGGCACTGGTCTCTGTAGGCTATAACCTGAAGCCCTACCTTAATACCACATTTCCGATCAGAACCCTGCCGCTTTTCCAGAATGCCCTGAAATAAGGAGTATCAGTAATGTAAATAACTTCTCCCGACCCGATTTTTTCTGATCCTATTACAAGCGTACTTTTTATCTTGTCCTTGAATTTGAATCCGGCAAAACCCGAAACAGGTTCTTTATCAAGTATATATCCGATATTGCTTCCTGTTGAAAGGAATGGGTAACCTGCACTGCGTTTCATGATAAACCACTCTTTTCCAAGCCCGAAAGCATAGGGATTTGTATCATCGATGGTAACTTTGTATATACTTCCTGCAGATCTTTCTGAAAGTGTGTGCCTTCTCTCTGCTTCAAATTTTTTAAGCAGTGCAGGATCATCACTTTTTTCCTTCTTTTCTGCACTTTTCTGTTCGGCAGAACGGATTTCAATTGCTTTGTTGAGAGCCGTAGATTTTTCTGTTGCAAAGAGCGATATTGAATTCTCCAGGGCAATTACCCTGCCTCCTTTTCTGGCAAAATCCATTATCGTATCTTTAAGTCTGGTATAATTTCCTGAAGGAAGAATTAAAATATCATAATCTCTGAGATCGACCTCTTCCGCATTGTTTGTATTTATGAGGGACACAGGATAATGAAGTTCTCTTTCGAAAAAATACCATAACTCACCAACTGAACCTGAAGCAGTCCCTTCTCCACAAAACATTGCAACTGAGATATTTTTCATAAGTCGGGAATAGGGTGAGCCGAGATCTTTCCCGCTATCAACCAATCCGGATGCGACAGGTATCAGTTTAACCTGGCACTCATTTGCAGCGTCATTAACCATCTGGTCGAACCTGCCATCAATATGTCTGTTATCGCCTCTGGCTATAATTATACTGCCCCTGTCAAAGTTATTCCCGTTTGATGCAAAAGATTTTAAGGAATATCTCAGTTTAACATTTTTCTTGTACAAGGCTGCCATAAATTTTAATTCATTAAAACCTGAATAGTTAACAGCATAAGCATATGGCTTGTCATTTTTAAGTTCATTTACAATTTTTTCAGGTACAACTGTTCCTCCTTCAGCTTTTACCTGATCGGTCAGTGCAAATGCTTTCAGGTTATATGCATATGGCAATGACCATGCGGTAAGATCGTAGCTTAAAGAATCTGATGCTTTACTGTCGGGCTCAAAAAGAACCTGGACAAAATGTGATTGCGGTTGATTTGAGCTGATAAGAATATCTCCCTTTTCGATGATCATTTCATTTTCCTTATTAGCTGAGTAATCAAAACCCTTGATTTTTTTCCCGATACTTCCTGCATAAGAATATCTAATCTGGTTCCTGCTGAGTAGCTGCAAAAGGTCGGCTAAGTTTGATCTTTCATTTGATCCCTTGATAATGACTGACTTATATTGAAATGAAGGATTCTTTTCAGATTCTTCAAAAAATTTATTAAATTCTGAAATAAGTTTATCTCTGTTTTCATATGATACCTTTATAGTTGCCATTGAAGCCGTAAAATGACCATCAATTCTCTCCTTAAGTGTCAATGTATCACCTGACTCCTGTTTATATGCCAGACCTGATCCTCCGCCTCCGGCTTGTTCGTAAGTAAATCCCATTGCTCCGTTAAAGAGGGGCCATGTATCACCAAAACTTGGACAAAAAAGGTCGAAGCTTTCCTTTGTGAAATAAAGCCTGAATTTCTCATCGAAAAGATTTGCATTACCGTTTCCCATAAGTTTATGAAATTCATGTTGCCATGGAGAAATGACTTCGTGCCATGGTTCAGCCCCTGGGGCGAAGAAGAATGTAGATTCAGCACCCATCTCATGAAAATCGGCATGTAAATGTGGCATAAACTGGTTATAAAGGGTAAGCCGTTGTTGAGTCTCTGCCTGGGTCTGCCAGGTCCAGTCGCGGTTAAGATCGAACAAATAGTGATTCGAACGTGCACCAGGCCATCCCTGGTTGTGCTCCCAGGAATTGCCGTCAGGATTGACAAATGAATTCTGTGAATTCCTGTACCTGTTGGCATAAAGATCTCGTCCGTCGGGATTCTGGCATGGATCAATGATGATTATGCAAGATTTAAGCCAGTCGGGAATCCCATTATATGACTCCGTTACAAGTGTATAAAGTGTTTTCATTGCAGCCTCCATACCGACCGATTCATTACCATGTACATTATAACCAAGCCAGATGAAGGGTATTTGTTTACCGGTGAAATTCCCCTGCAGGAGCCCTGTTTTAATAAGATTATTCTTCCTGTATTCTTCAAGATTGGCGAGATTCTCCTCACTCGAAATAATGCCTACTCCAAGTGGCCTGCCCTCATAACTGGTACCATATTCGCGGTATTCTGCCAACGGTGAGTTTTCCGCTATATACTTGAAATATTCAACTGCTCTATAATGAAAAGTGAATTGTGTACCTAATTCATATCCCAGAAATTCGTCAGGCGTTTTGATTGTCTGGGCATTGGAGTAAACTAAAATCAGCGAACTGATAAAAATTGTAAATAGAATTCTGTTCATCGGATAATGTTTTATTGAAATAATCGGCTAATATAATATTTTTTACAACCGTTGAATGAAGGTTATATGGTGAGATTTTGTGTTATGTGGCAACGGTGGCTAAAACATATCTGAAAATGTTTAATTTTGTTTTCCTGAAAATGAATTTTAATTTCTTAAATGATTTGTTATGAAAAGGCTTGTTTCCGCTAAACTATTGATCCTTTTTCTGTTATCACTTTTGATTCTGAATAATTCGTTACAGTCTCAGATGCCTGTGCGTGGTGGAAACCAGGTCCGGATTATAGGGTGGACAGATGATAATCATTATCTCATTCAAACCTTTGACGCCGAAAAGAAGCCTGTTATTCAGAGTGTTGATATCAAAACAGGTAAAGGAGTCGTGGTACCTCCCTCAAAATCGGACCATGAGCTGTTATCCGAATCACTCCCCAAAGGAGTATCGTTGGGTTTTAATGATATTGTAAGCCCTGATATGAAGAGCGTGATCTTAGTTAAGGATAATGATCTGTTTTATTTTACAATGGGTGATAAAGAACTCCGGAGACTTACCAGTAATGATGTACCTGAAGTGAATGCACGCTTTTCACCTGACGGGGAAAAGATCACTTATACTAAAAAGAAAGATCTGTATATATACAACCTTGTAAACAATAAAGAAACCAGACTGACCTTTGATGCTTCCGAAAGGATCTATAATGGTTATGCATCATGGGTATATATGGAAGAGATACTTGGCAGACCCAGTCGTTATGCAGCTTTCTGGTGGTCACCCGACGGGAATAAAATAGCATACCTGAGAACTGACGAGACTGATGTACCTGTATTTACTTTAAACCGTCTTGATGAAGCTGATGGTATTCATGGGTTTCTGGAACAGGTTCCGTACCCAAAAGCAGGTGATCCGAATCCTAAAGTCAAAATAGGAATAGTTGATGTTGTTACAGCAAAAACAGTATGGGTAAAAACCGATTATGCTGTTGATCAGTACATTGCATGGCCGTTCTGGACACCTGACAGCAAAAATCTTGCTATCCAGGTTCTTAACCGCGATCAGAACGATATGAAATTCATTCTTGCAGATCCGGCATCAGGCGATTTTACACTGATTTACAATGAAGCCAGAAAAGCCTGGGTTGAATTTTTCAAAGATATTTACGTGATGAAGAATGGTACCGGTTATATTCTGAGAAGCTACATGAATGATTGGGAGAACCTTTATCATTACGGGTGGGATGGAAAGATGCTCTCACAGATAACCAGTTTCAACTGGAGAGTTAACAATATCGAGCGTGTTGATGAAGATGCAAAAGTTATCTATTTCACTGGAACAGGACCTGAATCAACAGATAACCACCTCTTTAGAGTAGGAATTGACGGAAAAAACCTTCTTCAGATCACAAAAGGAGCAGGTACTCACAATGTAAGTATCTCTCCCAAAGGAAGTTACTTTATTGATACATGGAATAATATAACAACACCAGGTTCTATTATTGCTTATGATAAAAAAGGTAAACAGATCAGGGAGATTCATAAGTTTGAGCAACCTCAGTTTGATCCTGCAAAAAACACAAAAGCTGAAATGCTGAAGATCAGAACAGCGGATGGATTATTTGAAATGCCTGCCATTATAACTTTCCCCTTAAATTTTGATCAGACAAAAAAATATCCTGTGATCTTTACAATCTACGGAGGACCTGATTCGAAAAATATAACAAGTAACAGATGGCAGGGTGACAACCCATCGTGGTATGCCCAGAATGGGATCATTACATTCACGGTTGATCACAGGGGTTCAGGTCATTTTGGCAAAAAAGGTCTCGATTACCTGTATCGTTCCCTTGGTAAATGGGAGATACTTGATTATGAGGACGCAGTAAAGTGGTTGCTCACCAAACCTTATATCGACCCGGCAAGAATGGGGATAACCGGTAGTTCATACGGAGGATATATGACCTGCCTGGCATTAACAAAAGGTGCTGAGTACTGGACACATGGTTTCGCCCGATCTTCAGTGACCGATTATCGCCTTTATGATGATATTTATACTGAACGTTACATGGATACTCCACAGGAAAACCCCGAAGGTTATAAAGATGGTTCAGCACTCACCTGGGCGAAAAACTACAAGGGCAAACTCTATATGACTCACGGTGATATGGATGATAATGTTCATATACAGAATTCTATTTACCTTATTTCAAGACTCCAGGATGAAGGTAAATCATTTCAGTTCATGCTTTATCCGGATGGCCGTCATAGTTGGAGCGGAGTAAAAGCAATTCATTCCCGGAATGAGGCAAATAAATTCTGGTTAAAGAGTTTCTTTGGTAACGAATAAACAAAGTGTAAGCATTGGTAGTTCAGCTGATGGAGGTAAACCGGTAATGAATGTAAGACCCATTGCATTTTCATACGAGCTTGGTAAAGACGGAGTTATAAAGGGTTTGCTGGAAGCTATAAAAGAAATGAAAACCGGAGAAAATAGATTGCTTGTCATTCCTCCGGATCTGGGTTATGGTGTTGACAGCGGATATTAGGGTAAGGAAATTCCAGGCCAAAAACGGTTTGTTATATCTCCCTGAGAAACACTGATCCTTTAGGTAACCTTTCAAAGCATCCAATAATTATAGACATTCACATCTTGTTGAGTCTGGCTGAAAAGATCTTTTTGACCGCAGAGTCTACAAAGTTGGAGCAAAGTACGCAAAGTAAAAATCATGTCATTCAGTTCTTTGCGGTTTTTGCGCAAAACCTTTGCAATCTTTGCGGTTAATTGGATTTGCATTCTTAAACAATCATGGACTTTCAAAAGTGTCATCTTTTGCAAGTACGGCAGACCGAACTCTAATCCATCATAATATGATTCATAATTTATTCGACTCATAAGTTGGGGATAAGTTATTGTTTACTATATTAGTGAGAAATTATTTTCTTTTGCTCCAAACTCGAAACTCTAAACTCCAAACTTATACATTATGATTATTGGTATCCTCAGAGATCAGGGATCTGAAAAAAGGGTAGCAATGCTTCCAGGTGAAGTTGTCGGTCTTAAAAAGCTGGGTGTTGAAGTTATTGTTGAACTTTGTGCCGGTGAACATGCCTTTGCTTCTGATCAGGAGTACCAGCAGGCAGGTGCATCGACTGCACACCGGAAAATAGTTTTTTCAAGGTCTGGGATGCTGCTATCAGTAAATCCGCCGCTTGGTGATGATCTGAAATTGTTCAGGGAGGGACAGATCTTATGCTCTGTCTTAAATCCGGTGGAAAATCGTAAATGGCTGGAAGAAGCCCGTCAACATGGACTAACTGTCCTTGCCCTTGATCTCATTCCAAGAACATCCAGGGCACAGTCGATGGATATTCTCTCATCCATGGCAACTGTTGCGGGATATAAAGCTGTTCTTGACGCAGCCTCTTTATTGCCAAAGTTCTTTCCTATGTTCATGTCTGCCGCAGGGACAATCAAACCTTCGCGTGTACTGATACTGGGTGCAGGAGTAGCTGGCCTACAGGCTATTGCTATCGCAAGAAAGCTTGGAGCAGTAGTTGAAGTTTTTGATGTACGATCAGCAGTAAAGGATGAAGTTAAAAGCCTTGGTGGAAAATTCATTGAGGTTGAGGGTGCGAAAGAAGATGCTGCAGCCGGAGGTTATGCTGTTGAGCAGACAGAAGAATTTAAAAAGAAACAACAGGAATTGATCCAGCAACGCGCTATTGCCTCTGATGTAGTTATTACCACTGCCCAGATACCCGGTAAAAAGGCTCCGGTTCTTATTCTTAAAGGGACTGTGATGGCTATGAAACCAGGATCAGTAATTGTTGACCTTGCTGCATCAACCGGAGGTAACTGCGAACTGACCGAAAATGGTAAAACAATAACTGTTAACGGAGTCAATATCATCGGAAAATCTGACTATCCATCTGATATGTCTTCTGATGCAAGCAAGATGTTCGGCTCAAATATTATCAACCTCCTTAAAATACTGATTGACAAGGAGGGTAACCTCGTCCTTAATATGGAGGATGAAATAATTAACGGTACGACTGCAGTTCATGGGGGGGAATATATAAGCCAGAGAATCAGGCAGATGCTTAATATAAAATAATTATAACCATGGAAAAAGTATTAGGTTTTTTCTTACAACACAGGGAGGCAATTTTCATTGTCATCCTTTCAATTTTTCTGGGTATTGAGGTAATCAGTCATGTTCCTGCCATCCTTCATACTCCGCTGATGTCAGGGGCTAACGCTATCCATGGAGTCGTAATCATCGGAGCTATTATTGTTATGGGACATGCTGAAACCAACGGAGCAATGATACTTGGATTTCTTGCTGTTGTTTTAGGGACACTAAACGTAGTAGGTGGATTCGTTGTAACTGACAGAATGCTGGAAATGTTTAAAAAGAAAAAGTAAAAAACCGGGTATAAATCTTTTAAGAATATCAGGATGAACGAAATATCTTCATTCCCCTTTGGAATCTCAATACTTGAGATTGTGTACGTTATAGCATCAGTGCTCTTCATTTTTGGTCTGAAAATGCTTAGCCATCCGCTTACTGCCCGAAGAGGTAATTCTATTGCAGCTTTTGGAATGGGACTGGCCATAGTTGCAACAATACTTTTCCATCAAAAGGATGGTAAGCACATTGGAAATATAGGATTTATCATTACTGCTATTATAATTGGTACTATTATTGGATGGATAATTGCCAAAAGAGTGAAGATGACTGCAATGCCTCAGTTAGTTTCCTTTTTTAACGGGATGGGTGGTGCTGCTGCAGCCCTGATTTCTATGGTTGAATTTCCTCATGTAAGTCCTGAGCTGATAGCCAGATCCGGTATGGCTAACGGGTATGTGCTTGCAATACTTTTAGGACTTATGATCGGAACTATTTCCTGGGCAGGAAGCATGATTGCCTTTGGGAAACTTGACGGATGGATTGGTGATATGAGGATAAAAGCAATGAAGTATGTCAATCTTGCCATCCTTGCAGTACTTATCGGTTTCATAGTTTTTATCATGACCCGTAATGTCCTGGCAAGTGCCGAGCTTACACCTTATGTATATATAATGTTTGTCATTGCAGTCATATACGGGGTTCTGTTCGTAATGCCCATCGGCGGAGCCGACATGCCGGTAGTAATCTCGTTGCTTAACTCGTTTACAGGAGTCGCTGCAGCCATGGGAGGTTTTCTTTATAATAACCAGGCAATGCTTACAGGAGGAATACTTGTCGGTTCAGCCGGGACTATACTTACTCTCTTGATGTGCAAAGCAATGAACCGTTCATTATTCAATGTCATTGTCGGCGTTTTCGGTGGCGGTGGACAATCGAATGTTGCAGCCGGTGGTTCTGTGAAGGAGATTTCACTTTCGGATGCCGCAGTTCTTTTAAGCTATTCAAAGAAGGTTGTAATTGTTCCGGGTTATGGACTTGCTGTTGCTCAGGCTCAGCATATCTGCCATGAACTTGATAAGCTGCTCGAAGAAAAAGGAGTTGAGGTAAAATATGCAATTCACCCGGTGGCAGGCCGGATGCCAGGACACATGAATGTACTTCTTGCTGAAGCTGATGTACCTTATGAGCAACTTATAGAGAGTGACGAAATCAATCCGGACCTTCCAAATACAGATGTTCTTGTGGTTATTGGCGCTAACGACGTTGTTAACCCGGCTGCAGAAGATGATCCCTCCAGCCCCATTTACGGAATGCCTATTGTTAAAGCACGTGATGCCAAAAACATCATAGTTATGAAACGCGGAATGGGTAAGGGTTATGCAGCTATCGAAAACATGCTCTTTTTCAATGATAAAACCAGAATGTTATTCGGTGATGCAAAAAGCACTCTGCAAAACCTTGTAAATGAGGTGAAAAGCTTATGATCTCATTTTATAAAAAGCTGGTGAGCCTGAAATCAGCAATGAAAGATAAAGGCATAGCTGCTTATATTATTCCTTCTGCTGATCCCCACCTCGGGGAAAATATCCCCGATCATTGGAAAATAATCCAATGGCTGACGGGATTTACCGGGTCTGCTGCAACCGTTGTTATAGCTGATTCATTTGCAGGACTGTGGACTGATTCAAGGTATTTCATTCAGGCTGAAAAACAACTTTCAGAATCAGGCTTTGAACTTATTAAACCTAAAACTTTCCAGGTACAGGATTACATGGATTATCTCTCTGAAAATACAAGTTCAGGGATAAAAATAGGTATTGATGGCCGGATTTTTTCAATTAGTAAGTTAAGGATACTGGAAAAGAAACTGGAAAGAAAGAGGGCTGTCATTAATACGGATTGTGATCTTATTTCAGGTTTGTGGACTGACCGTCCTCCGGTACAGGTCTCTGTTGCTTTTGATCATCCGGTGGAATTTTGCGGAAAAGATCGATCACGTAAGATTACAGAGGTGCGTGAACTAATGCAAAAGAGAAATATCAGCTATCACCTTCTTACCTCAATTGATGACATTATGTGGCTGCTCAATATTCGGGGCCACGATATAAAATACAGTCCTCTGCTTACATCTTTCGCTTTAGTAGGAGAAGAGCAGATTTTATTATTTGTTGACGATTCTAAGATTCCTTTAAAACTTGCATCTGAATTCGATAAGCTTGGTATTGTAATGTTGCCTTACGAAGAAACAGTTCGAATAATTTCTGCATTATCAGAAGGTTCATCGGTCCTGATCACTCCCGGAACAACTTCTGTTAGTCTTTATAATTCAATTCCTGATGGATTCAGAATTGTTGAAGATATCAGTATACCTACCCGTATGAAAACAATAAAGAACAAAACAGAAATTGAAAACATAGGTAGGGTAATGGTTAAAGACGGAGTCGCACTCATAAAATTCTTTTTCTGGATTGAGAATAATCTGGGGAAAGTTAATATGACAGAGCTCTCAATTACTGAGAAACTCCTTAATTACCGATCGCAGCAGGAAAATTTCCTCGGACCCTCTTTTTCGACTATTGCAGCTTTCAAAGAAAATGGGGCATTACCTCATTATTCAGCAACACCTGAATCTGACTCAATTATTGACAGCGAAGGAATCCTCCTGCTTGACTCAGGAGGTCAGTATCTCGACGGTACTACTGATATAACCAGAACCATTATTTTAGGACAGCCTTCTGCACCACAAAAGAAAGATTTTACACTTGTACTGAAAGGAATGATAAGCCTTTCAATGGCAAAATTTCCGATCGGAACCAAGGGCTCCCAGCTCGATATTTTAGCACGGAAAGCCCTGTGGGATAATGGTCTTAACTTTGGACATGGAACAGGACATAGCGTCGGCTTTTGTCTGAATGTACATGAGGGACCACAGATTATAAGTCCGGCAGCAACGGCTGATAACATAACAATTATTGAACCTGGTTTGCTGATTTCCAATGAGCCTGCAATTTACAGGGAAGGAGAATATGGGATCAGAACAGAGAACCTTCTTCTTTGTTATGAAGATGAAGAGACAGAATTTGGACAGTTTCTGAGATTTGATACAGTTTCATTATGTTATATCGATAAAGCTTTGATCGATAAAGCATTACTTGATCAAAAGGAAATTGACTGGCTCAACTTGTACCATGCTGAAGTTTATGAAAAACTAAGCCCTTCCCTGAATGATGAGGAAAGAGATTGGCTTAAGGAAGAAACAGAACCAATCTAAATCATTAAATTTTAGCCCTAAATCCCCTTTATTATCCGTAAGTTTAATTAGCCCCCCTTTAGGGGGTGCAGGGGGTAAAGAATTATTATTTCCCCTGCCTCATTACATCAGTTACCTGAGTAATATCAATTACTGGGAATTCTGTTATTCTGAGTTTTGCGCTGCCATAAGGTACAAGTGTTATAATCTCCGGATCTCCCCGGGGAATAACCGGACTCACAGGTGGAAGATCAGCAGAATTGTTCTGCAATGTCCATGAAGGAATTTTTATTCCTCTTGTTTTTATAACGACAGGGGCATCAATATCCCACAGAGTATAAGCACCGGAATCTGATGACCAGATCATATCTCCTTTATCTGCAAATGGATACCTGCTTACCGGATTTTCAACTGTTTCCATTCCTCTTGAAAGGTTTTTTATATCAATCAGTAGTCCATAATTCCATGCGCTTTTTGGATAGATTTCCCAATCAACACTTCCTTTATATCCGAAATTATCATAGTTGATTTTGATTTTTTTGTACTCTTTATCAATTCTTAATGAGAAGTAGAGAGGCCCGCGAAGCACAGAAAGTGAATTGTTGTACCTTTTTTCAACCCGTATGCTCATTGGTATGTCCATAGTAATCAAATCGTTGGAATTCCATTTGGCATAGATCTTAATGGTGGAACCACCTTTCCCGTTAATGGTTTTATCTTTATAACGTAATGTTACATTTTCTGCCCAGCCGGGTATTCTTAGATAAAGCGGGAACCTGACAGGCTCCTTCATGCTCATTTTAAATTTTATATTCCCCTTAAATGGATAATCGGTTTCTTCAACAATAGTGATCTCGGTCCCCTTGCCGACTTTTGCTTTCACAACTGATGGACTGTAAACAACTGCAACCAGACCATTATCATTTGTCGCCATCCAGAGGCTCTCTGTAAACTTGGGCCATCCCTGGTGCATGTTTGCCAGACAGCATGCGAAGTTGGGCATAAGACCATATATGTTAGAATAGTTCCCGTTTGTGCTCCAGACTCTTTTATCTCCGGTGACCAGAACCTGATTTGACTGCTGATCGTACTGATGTGCCCACATATCGGGAGTAGTAGTGCCAGGTAATGCATTAAATGTCAGTAGCTCAAGTCTGTCGGCTAACCTGTTGTCACCGAAGATTGCATAAAGTTCTTCAAGTGAAAACATATACTCCACTACTGAACAAAGTTCTGTTCCCCTGTCTGGGCTTTTGCCTGAAAGATGCTCATCACCTGAGAATCTGCCACCGACTTGTCCATGGTTCAGGTCATACTTGTTGATACCTTTAAAAACTGCCTGCTTAAATCTTTCATCTTTAGATTGCTGAAACCATAAACCTGGATATTTAATTGCCATTGCATTATTTACAACATGTGCAGTCAATCCGTCCGCATTCCAGTTCAGGGGAATCTTTTTATCGGCTGAAGCAGCTGAATCCCATGGGAATTTCTCATAATAGGTTGTCCAGTCGGAGCTGTTATTCTGTATAGATTCAATGACATCAAGAATCCATGATTCTTTTGTCTGCCTGTACAACCAGTAACCTGTTATGGCATTCTCCATGGCTCTCACCCCACGCCAGTCCTTATCGGGCCAGTCAGGGCTTGCCTCGTTCAGATACCTGAAATATTTTTTCAGTATTTCAAGTGACCGGTTGTCGCCTGTTGCTTCATAATATTGCATAAGCACTTTGTTTGCGACAGCCAGCGGCCACCTGTCTTTATTTTTTACAGGGCCATACCAGCCCGTATCTCTGCTGCTTGAAAGAATTGGTTCGATCCATGAGTTTACTTTCCTGATCAGATTCTCATCATTAAGAAGAAATGCAAGAGGGACAAGTCCATCAAGAAAATAAGGACCTCTTTCCCATGCCTCACCTTCACCACCACGCCATGAAGAATTTACCAGGTCGGGCCAGAAATCGTCAAGGTTACCTGTAAGTCCTGCAGCCTGAGCTTCAAGCTGGGATTTAAGCCAGCCTTCAGGTTTTACTGCACCAAGTGGTAATTTTATGTATGCATTCTGCTTTAACGGCTCAGGATTACCCTTGTAGTTAATATTTCTTTTTTCTCCTGTGCAGCCCGAGAAAATAAGAAGGGTAAGTGTTAACAAAGTACTAATTGGTTTATTCATCATTTGTCTTCTATTAAAATTACTTCCAATCAAACTGTAATTCCGGATTGATACTTCTTTTTATATCAGTAGCTTCAAAAACCTGCAACATATCGAACCAGCCTACTCCGGCACCAGGCATCTGAAGTATTAAATTTGTCCTTGCGGGAAGAACATTGTCAATTGGAATTGTAACAGATGTTACATATTGCTGCCACTCATTGCCGGGGATAAATCTTGTTTTTCCAAATTCTCCCAGTCCAATTTCAAAATATGGTGGCGCTATTTTATGAATTACGGAATTCCCAACCTGTGGACTTATTTCATCAGAATATTGCTGCTCAGTAACTGTCTTAGCCCAAACTGTAACAATGTAAGTATTGCCGTTAGAAACACTGAACGGGAAGAATCTTAACCTTGCACTTTTATTTTCCGCAGGTGTAACCAATCTAAGGGAATGGTTTCCCTCATAATGCTCCCTTGAATCCAGAAAATAAGTTGCTCCTCTGTCAACTGGGTTCCAGGCATAACACGATGCTGGTATTCCCAGACTTGAAATATCTTCAAATCCCGGATCTTTTAAAAGATTTCCCCTATAGGGTAAGATTGATTCTTTTCGTGGCTTAAAATTGACCATGTAAACCTGTGATCCATAGGCTGGCAGATAATCTGAGATAACACCGGAAGATATTGTAACTGTGCGGTTTTCAAATAAAACTCTTGCCGTACCTGAATTCAATCCTGTAATCCTGATATCAACTCTCTGGGATGCGTTGACAATGTTGACAGCCATAACCAGAAGCTGTCCGTCATGAAGAGCTGAAGATGTCTCAATATTTTTTGAATCTGACCAAACGGGTATTGTTTCTTCATCAGAAAGAAGCCAGGGAGTAATCTCAGCAATTTCTAATGCCATTCTTCCGCATTCATTCCATGTAGCAGTTGATTTTGGGAAGGAGTTAAGTCCTTGTCTTACAAAATACTGTATTCCCCTTGCTCCATTCATTATTGCCTGGTATGTCATTGATCTGATCTCCTGAATTGAAGGTTCCCGGCCCCACCACTCACCTCCACCGAAAGCCTGTGGAACAATCCATACAGGTTTTTTCCCATCAAATTCAGCTCTGAGCTGACCTGATACATTTCCAACAATCGTTAACGGACTATTTGGGATAGGATAGGGGTCTGCCATAACAATATCCAAAGCATTGGCATATTTTATTGAAGATAGAAAAGGAGCCATGAATACGATTGATACGGGGTGCCATGGATCATTCTCTTTGACAGCTTTATAAATATCTTCCAACTGTAAAGGAGTTATTTTATTACCGGTAGGCTCATCAGAGATATACCAAGCAAGGAGAGCGGGGTGATCCCTGAAGGCTTTAATTTCAACTATCAACTGTTCCCTTTTTTGCTCATCTGAAATTCCTTCAATCTTTGACCCGACTCCTCCTCCTCCCGATACCGAAAGAAGATTGTAATGTACCTTCATGCCAAGCTGGGCACAACGGTCCATATATGCTTTCCTTTCGTTAAAAGTCTCGGGTAAGATCTTTTGATATGGTGACATCATATTAAAACCCTTCACAACTTCTTCCTCGGGTAACGTTGAGTAAACAGGTGAATAACAGTAGAATCCGAAAGGGAAGAATTGTCTTTTGTTTACGATCAGTCCGCCGGTAAACCTGTCGGTTTTCACCTCGTTGGACTTAAAAGGAAGAATCAAAAGGTAGGCGGATGAAGTATATTTTCTTTTGTCCCATGATGTAGAAACGATGTCTGTCATAACATTAAATTTTCCTGGAGCCCACTCGAGAGCAAAAGGTAGCCGGATAATTCTCTTGCCTGGTTTCCCTTTAAAGGAGTAAACAATATTACCTTCAATCTTAAGGTTGATTTCAAAATTGTTCCAGACTAATTTTTCAGGAACATGCAGAAGCATTTCTGCCGTCTTCTCGTAAGAATAGAAATCAAATCTGGAATTCAGTTTAAATGATACAGAATCGACAGTTTGACAGAATAATAGCGGACTGATCAGAATAGTCGAATTAAAAAATAGCAGACAAATTAGTTTCCTGAGCATAAATGCATAAAGACCCTAAGATACACTAAGAAGAGATATTCTCCGAATATCCCTAATAAAAAGTAATCGCTTTTATATTAAATGATTTTTTTATCTTTAATTCCGGATGCAAAGTAAAAAGTAAAAAGAAAGGAATGAAAAAAGATACTTCTGTCAGGCAGTTAATAGGTACTATTTATTCGATTGGAGCTCCGCAGGTTGCTGAGATGATTTCACTATCTGGTTTTGACTGGGTTATGGTGGACATGGAGCACTCGGCTTTGTCATTATGTGATACTCAGGTTGCACTTCAGGTTCTTGGAGACAAGATAATCCGGATTGTCAGGGTCCCCGGTAACGATGATATCTGGATAAAACGTGTGCTTGATACAGGCTGTGAAGGAATAATTGTACCTATGGTAAATAATGCTGAGGAAGCCGAAAAAGTCGTAAAATCTTCGAAGTATCCAATAATGGGGAAGAGAAGTGTCGGCGTAGCGAGAGCTCATAAATATGGGGCAGGCTTCAAAGAATATGTTACTGGTGCCAATACCGATCTGATTATAATGATCCAGATTGAACACATTGAGGCTGTGAGAAATATAGACTCAATCCTGAAAGTCAAAGGTATTGATTCAGTCTTTATCGGACCATATGATCTGTCGGCAAGCATGGGTTTAACAGGCCAGGTAACCCATCCCGAGGTAAGATCAGCAATAAGTCTTATTAAGAAAAAATGCAATGAAGCAGGATTACCTTATGGAATCTTCGGAATAAATCCTGAAGCTTTGGAACAGGAGATAAAGGATGGCTGTACATATATCCTTTGCGGAGTAGATTTATCGATACTTTCAGACTGTTATAAGGCTATCTCTGACAGATTACACAATATCATTAAAACTACTTAAAGACAATTCTTATCCTGGCTTCTTTTTCAATTGTCTTTCCGTTCTCAATTGCCGGTTTCCATGCAGGACCTTCTTTCAACAACCTGATTGCTTCATCTGAAAAAGTTTTCCCCGGACTTCTAATAACTTTAATACTATCAATCTCTCCAGTGGTTCTGACTCTGAAGCTTATCACTACTACAGCCCTCTGTCCTTCTTTTAACATGTCCGGATTAATATTCTCATCTATATATCTGTCAAAACTTACTTTTCCGGAAGCAGGCTGAGGGGGAGTATACTGCTCCCCTTCGTCAGTTCTTTCACCTCCGTAACCAACAATCTTACCCCTTATTCGGGGAGAAGTGTCTGTATCGCTTTTTGCAAGAGCTGACTTTTGAGCAAGAGCTCTTTCCCCTGCTATAGCATTTTCCGGTTCCGTCCTTTCAGATATTGCAACAGCATCAGGATTCTCAGCTGTTACTTCTTCTTTTTTGATTTCAATCTTCTCCTTTACTTTCTCACTTTGTATCTGATTTATAACCGGCCTCTCTTCCTTTCTTTCAGATGGTGTAACCAGTAAAGGTGTCTCTCTGACCTTTTCAGAAGATTTTACCTGAGGCAGGGATTCGGGGATTTCATTCAAAGGAGCTGATGCAACAGATTCAGAAATTTGTTCAGGAAGCCTGGTCTTTTCAACTACAATAAATATTGAAGATATTATCATGAGCACAGCAACTGATGCTGCAATACGGTAATAGATAATCCGGTGTTTGCGGGAAATCCTTTGTGTAAGACTCTTCCTCAGTCTGTTGATATCATCCTCTGCTTGTCCGGGGTAGATTCCTTCAAATCCTTCCGAAGCCTCTTCGGCAAAAGGATCTTTCTGAAGCTCCCTTTCAAAAGCATTCCTCTCTTTAAATGACATTTCATTTCTGCGATAGCGCAGAAAATCAGAGAGTTTGTTTTTCATGTTTTTATCTTTTCCTGACATTTTTTTCTTCAAGACAAAGTTTCAGATTTCTTTTCCCGTTCTGAAGATGACTCTTCACCTTTTTCTCATCAAGACCCAGATTAACTGCGATCTCATTATAGCATCTGTTCTCATAATAAAACTGTTGAATACATTTCTTCTGTTCATCTTTTAACCGTTCAATACAATCTTCCAGAGCTTTATCCATAACCTGGTCTTCCTCATCAATAGGATGCAAAGTTGAAGCTGTTTCCATAAAAACCAATGGATCATTTATCCATTCACTAAACTTATCATCCTTTGATTTCTGTGATCTTAAATTCATAAGGCAATAGTTCTTTGTTACAACATGTAACCAGCTTCTGAAGTTTTCTATTTTTTGTTTTGGAATTTCTACGATAAGTTTTTCAAATATCTGCATAACTGCATCCATCGATTCTTCCCTGTCTTTAAGATATTTAAGACAAACACCATATACCAGGTGCATATAGCTGGAATAAAGCTCCCCAAGCGCATCGAGGTTCCCTGATGAATGGAATTCTTTCAACAGTTCCTCATCTGTTTTATTAGGATGGTTTTTACCTTTTACCTTAAATAACATTCGACTAATTCAAAGCTATTTTGATTTGTTTCATATGCCCTGAGCCATTTTCACATTAAAGATAGCCAATTGTAAAAATTTTCTTTAAGAGTTTGTGGAATTCTTGCATATACTGCATCCTAATAGAAATGTTTAACCCAAAAAAATAATATTATGAAACACAGTTTAACAATTTTCGCAATATTGATTATGGGAGCAATCATGATTGCCTTCACTGAATCAAGGACAATTACCGGTAAGGTATTTGATAGCTACGGACAGCCAATAGCAAGGGTAAGTATAACTGTCAAAGGGAGCACTAAAGGAACTATTTCAGATTCAAACGGAAATTACAAAATCACAGTGGAGCCGGGGGAAGAGATTCTCATTTTTTCATTTATTGGTTTTACCACTATTCAGGAGAAGATTGGAGAAAAAACAGTTATAAATGTTATCATGAATGAAGAGGTTGAAGCTTTGAATGAAATTGTGGTGGTGGATTACGGATCAAGAAGAGATATGGCCTCCAAATCAGTCACCATGGCTGCCCCATCAGGAATGGCTTATGAGTCAAAGCATTCATTCCAGCGGTATAATAGTAATTTTAATACCGAAGGCTATGCAAGTGTAAATGAAAATGGTTTCAGGAACGTCAAAAACAATCCATTATCGACTTTTTCGATAGATGTCGACAATGCGTCATACTCTAATTTGCGCAGGTTCATTAATATGGGAGAATTGCCTCCGGCCGATGCAGTGAGGATCGAGGAAATGATAAACTACTTTAAATATGACTATCCCGATCCTAAAGGGGAACATCCATTCTCAGTTTTTACTGAGTTGGCTGATTGCCCATGGAATAACAGACATCAACTGCTTCATGTCGGACTTCGCGGTAAAAGCATTGACAAAACTTCGCTTCCTCCTTCAGACCTTGTGTTTCTGATCGATGTATCCGGTTCAATGAATGTTCCTAATAAACTTCCTTTGCTTAAATCGGCATTTGGACTACTAATTAACGAACTCAGGCCGCAGGACCATGTTGCAATTATAGTCTATGCAGGTGCAGCAGGGCTGGTGCTTGAATCAACACCAGGAAACAGGAAAGATGCAATAATGGCAGCAATTGATAATCTTGAGGCGGGCGGATCAACAGCTGGTGGTGCCGGGTTGAAACTTGCTTATGCAGAAGCAGAAAGAAACTTTGTGAAAGGCGGGAATAACAGGATCATCCTGGCAACTGACGGTGATTTCAATGTGGGTGAATCGAGCAACGGCAGCATGGAGAGACTGGTTGAAGAGAAGCGTGAACTGGGTATATTCATAACTGTGCTGGGTTTTGGAATGGGTAATGTTAAGGATGATAAGATGGAGATAATTGCAGATAAAGGTAACGGCAACTATTCCTACATTGATAACCTTCAGGAAGCCAGGAAAGTGTTGGTACGTGAATTTGGAGGAACGCTATTCACTATTGCAAAAGATGTGAAATTCCAGATCGAATTTAATCCTTCGAAGGTTAAATCCTACAGACTTATAGGCTATGAAAACAGGTTGCTGAATGATGAAGATTTCAATGATGACCGGAAAGATGCGGGTGAAATGGGGGCAGGACACAATGTAACAGCTCTTTATGAACTTGTACCTTCCGGTTCCGATGAAAGAATACCTTCTGTCGACCCGCTAAAATATCAGACATCAGTAAACAACAAGGAAAATGATGGTTTAATGAAGAATGACCATGCAGATGAATATCTGACAATCAAGCTTCGCTATAAAAAACCTGATGGAAATACGAGCATGCTTCTGGAGAAACCAGTAAGCGGTTATGTAAGAGATATAGATGATGCATCTGATAATTTGAGATTTGCAGCTGCAGTCGCCGAGTTTGGCATGATACTCAGAGATTCTGAATTCAAGGGGAATTCAACACTCGAAGGTGCAGCTAAGCTTGCGAAATCAGCCAGAGGTGATGATGAAGACGGCTACCGTTCTGAACTGATAAGATTGATAAATACCGTAAAAGATATGAGGGTTCTGGCAGATAAAGAATAAAGAATTTCCCGCAGATTGCACAGATTGACGCAGATCTATTAATCTAAATCTGCGAAGATCTGTGAGATCAGCGGGAAACTAAAAGTAATCACTGTTTAATTTTAGAAAAGAAGCTTTCCTGATATGTATTGCTGACCGGGATTCTCTGGTCAGCAATAGTTATAATACCTCTTTCAAAAGATTTTAATATTTGTCACTAAGATACTTAAGGGATAGAACATTTCTGTAAGTCCCTAAGAAACCTGTCAATCTCTTTAGCTGCTCTTCTACCTGATGCAATTGCATTTACAACAAGGCTTGCACCACTCACCGAATCACCTGCAGCGAATATTTTTTGACGGCTGGTTGACTGGTTATTATCAACTTTCACATTTTTACTGTTATCAAGCTCTATCCCCAATTCAGAAAGCAACCCCTCGAGTACAGGATGAACAAATCCAAGTGCAAGGAGCACAAGGTCGGCATCAATAACTCTTCGCGTTCCGGGAATTGTCTTCATATAGTGTTTACCGTTTGATGATTCCCATTCAATATCTTCCACTTCTGCTCCTTTAACATGATTATCGTGACCTGTAAATTTTTCTGTTGACAGGCTCCATATTCTTTCACAGCCTTCCTCATGAGAGGTAGATGTTTTAAGCACCTTCCCATAATAAGGCCATGGATTATCGGCTGTTCTGGTCAGGGGTGGTTTTGGCATGATCTCAATCTGGGTGACACTTGCTGCTTTCTGGCGGATAGCAGTACCCACACAGTCAGATCCGGTATCGCCGCCTCCGATCACAAGAACTTTTTTACCTTCAGCAACTATTTGATTACCTGTTACAAACATCTGTCCGGCATTGATCCTGTTCTGAGCAGCAAGAAAATCCATTGCAAAATGAATACCATTTAGTTCCCGTCTTTCTATCATAAGGTCACGAGGTTGTGTTGCACCGATAGCGATGCAGACTGCATCAAATTGATCAATAAGCTCTTGCGCAGGAATATCCTTTCCGATTTGAATGCCTGTCCTGACAATAAGACCTTCTTTGATCATGATATCAAGTCGCCGGTCAATTGTTGCTTTGCTTAACTTAAAATCGGGGATACCATATCTAAGCAGTCCTCCTGCTTTTTCATCCTTCTCGAAAATGGTAACCAGGTGACCGGTTTTATTCAGCAGATCTGCCGCAGCCAAACCGGCCGGACCACTGCCTATAACAGCAACTTTTTTTCCGGTCCGTATTTTTGGTGGGACCGGCTTGATATAACCTTCGGTAAAAGCTTTTTCAACTATAGCTACCTCATTTTCACGAATTGTAACAGGTTCCTGGTTAATGCTGAGTACGCAGGCATGTTCGCAGCTTGCAGGGCATATCCTGCCGGTAAACTCAGGAAAATTATTTGTGGCAGTTAACCTGTCGCATGCACCTTTCCAGTCACCTTTAAACAACAAATCATTCCATTCAGGGATTAAATTATCAACAGGGCAGCTCCAGTGACAGAATGGGACACCGCAATCCATACACCTCGATGCTTGCAGCATCCTGTCTTCGCTGTTCAGTACCTGCTCAACTTCACTGTGATCGCAAATCCTTTCATGAAGAGGCCGGTTCCCTGCTTCCTTCCTTTTTATTTTCAAAAATCCGGTGATATCTCCCATTTATATTTCTTTAAAATTATATATATCTGTTTATCAAGTTTTTAGCTTGCGCTGATCTCAACGTCAATCTCCACACCGGCGATTTTCTTTCTGATCTCTTCAAGCTTCTGCTCCTGTAGTACTTTCTTATAGTCATAGGGGATGACCTTTATGAACATCGGAAGATATTTATTAAGATCATCCAGTATCATTTTTGCCTTTTTGCTATTTGTATAATCAAAATGACGGGTTATTAGCTCAGTAAGTTCATTAACATCACTATAATCCTCAACCAATGACAATTCAACCATTCCCATATTACAGTAATAATCAAAATCACCGTTATCATTCAATACATAAGCTATCCCGCCACTCATTCCGGCAGCAAAATTACTTCCGGTAGTACCCAGGACAACAACTCTGCCTCCGGTCATATATTCACAGCAATGGTTACCAACACCTTCGACAACAGCTATCGCTCCGCTGTTACGTACTCCGAACCTTTCTCCGGCAACACCGGAAATATAGATTTCACCCCTGGTAGCCCCGTAGAGAACTGTATTACCTATTATTATGTTCTTATCAGGATCAAATGTCGATCCGGCAGGAGGAACAACGATAATTCTTCCACCTGACAGTCCTTTCCCAAGGTAATCATTTGAATCACCTTCAAGAAATAGCTCAACACCGGGTGCAAGAAATGCCCCAAAGCTCTGGCCTGCTGACCCATTAAATCTGCATTTTATTGTACCTTCAGGTAAACCGGCTGACCCGTACAATGCCACTATTCTGCCTGATAACATTGCTCCAGTTGTTCTGTCGGTGTTCCTTATCGACTTTTCTATAACGCAAGGCTGTTTATCAATAATTGCTTTCTCAGTCTCTTCAATCAGCTCTTTATCAAGAATATGACCCACCTTATTTCCCTGTTTACTGACGCAATGTAAAGGGTTTAGTGTAGCTTCTTCCGGCATCGAAAGCAATCCGCTCAGGTCTATATTCTTAATCTTCCAATGATTGACTTCCGGATTTCTTTCCAGCAGATCTGCCCGACCAACGATATCATCCATCTTTTTATAACCAAGTTCAGCGAGGTATTCACGAACCTCTTCTGCCAGAAAGCGGAAGAATGTCACAAGATTATCAGCTTTTCCCATAAACCTTTTTCTTAGTTCAGGATTTTGAGTTGCAACACCGACAGGACAGGTATTAAGGTGACATTTACGCATCATCACACAGCCGAGAACTATCAGGGCACAAGTTGAAAAGCCAAACTCCTCTGCTCCCAGAAGAGCTGTCATAATAACATCTTTGCCTGTCTTCAGCTGGCCATCAGCCTGAAGAACAACTTTTCTGCGAAGGTTATTCATGACAAGTGTCTGTTGTGTTTCTGCAAGACCAAGCTCGAGTGGAAGACCTGCATGCTTAATTGATGATGAAGGACTGGCACCTGTCCCTCCTTCATAGCCACTTATGGTAATTAGATCAGCACCTGCTTTAGTGACACCCGCGGCAATAGTACCAACACCGCTCTCTGACACGAGTTTTACACTGATATTTGCATTCTGATTAACATTCCTCAAATCAAAGATAAGCTGGGAAAGATCTTCAATCGAATAGATATCGTGATGTGGAGGAGGTGATATCAGAGTGATTCCGGGAATTGAATATCTTGTTTTGGCAATAATCTTATCAACCTTAAGTCCGGGAAGCTGACCTCCTTCACCCGGTTTTGCACCCTGGGCAATCTTGATCTGTATCTCATCAGCATTGACAAGATATTCGGTTGTTACGCCAAAGCGTCCGCTTGCGACCTGCTTGATGGCACTTCTGACACTATCACCATTTTCAAGTAGTCTGAACCTTTCAGGATCTTCTCCACCCTCCCCGGTATTGCTACGGCCGCCTATCCGGTTCATTGCTATTGCCAGTGTCTCATGGGCTTCACGGCTGATGGACCCATAAGACATTGCCCCTGTGACAAACCTTTTCATTATATTTTCCACAGGCTCGACTTCTTCTAATGAAATTGGATTTTTCTTGAATTTCAGGAGTCCCCTTATAAAACCTGGCCGGGCAGTATCATCATCCACCCGTTTACTGTATTCTTTGTATTTATTGTAATCGCTGTTTTTAGTACTCCATTGTAATAAAGATATCGTTTCGGGATTCCATGCATGATGCTCTCCGTATTTCCTGAAAGAGTAGACTCCTTCGGTCATGATTTCAGATCGCTGTTCTTCGATAAATGCATTTCGGTGAGGGATGAGAATCTCCTCGGCAATTTCATTCATACCAATACCACCAATTCTTGATATTGTACCTGCAAAGTATTTGTTGATAACATCGTTATGTATCCCAACAGCTTCGAAGATCTGGGATGAGCGATAGCTTCTGAGTGTACTTATCCCCATTTTGGACATGATCTTCAGAATCCCTTTATTAATGGAGTTTATATAATTCTCTTCTGCCTTCTGGTAATCCAGCTGAATGGCTTTTTCTTTTACAAGCTTATCGATAATTGCAAAACTCATATATGGATTGATGATGCTGGCGCCATATCCGAATAAAAGTGCAAAATGCATTATTTCACGGGGTTCTGCCGACTCAACAACAATATCAATCTGCATACGTTTACGCTTTTCGATCAGATGATGATGTACGGCAGATACTGCCAATAAAGATGGAACCGGTGCCCTGTTCTCCTCAATACCACGATCGGAGAGAATAATATAGTTTTTCCCTTCATCAACTGCATTTTCGGCGTCTTTACATAATTGTTCCACAGCATCTTGCAATCCTTCAGCTCCTTTTCCGGCATCAAAATGCAGTTGCAGGTTTGCGGCAGAAAACCCTTTATACCTTAAGTTCTTTACAACCTGGAAATAGGTATTTGATATGACAGGATTTCTGAACCTGACCATCTTTACATGGTCCGGTGATACATCCAGCAGATTTTGCTGAAGAGAACCCAGGTATCCGGAAAGAGTCATAACCAGCTCCTCCCTGATAGGATCGATTGGAGGATTTGTTACCTGTGCAAAAAGCTGCTTGAAATAATTGAACAGCCGGTACGGTTTTTTTGAAAGAACAGCAAGAGGGACATCATTACCCATAGAACCGATAGGTTCTTTTCCCGTAGTAGCCATCTCCTTGATGATCCTGTCAATATCTTCCAAAGAGTAGTTGAAGGAGGTGATGTATTTCTGGTACTGACCTCCCATTTCAGGTGATACATGCTGACCGGTTTCAATCTTCTCAAGTTTAACCATATTCTGTTGGATCCATTCTCCATATGGGAACTCCTCGGCCAGTTTTGTCTTTAGCTCTTTATCATAAAAAACTTTTCCTGATGCAGTATCCACCAGAAGCATTTTTCCAGGCTTTAGCCGTCCTTTCTCTCTTATCTCTTTGGGGGCGAAAGTCTGAACACCGGCTTCAGATCCCATTACAATAAGATCATTCCTGGTGATAATATATCTTGAAGGGCGCAATCCATTTCTGTCGAGCATACCGCCAATATACCTGCCATCAGAAAAGATGAGTGATGCCGGTCCGTCCCATGGTTCAAGAAAAGTGGAATGATATTTATAAAAAGCCCTCAGTTCAGGAGAAATGGGATTCTTATCATTTATCGATTCAGGAATAAGAACTGACATGGCATAAGGGAGTGATTTCCCGCTGATCAGCAGGAATTCCAGTACATTATCGAGCGAAGCCGAATCGCTTTTGTCAGGTTCAATTATTGGATAAAGCCTTTCCAGATCTCCCAGCTTTTCTGATTTAAGAATGGACTCCCTGGCTTTCATCCAGAAACGGTTTCCCTTTATAGTATTTATCTCTCCATTATGACCCAGCACCCTGAAGGGCTGTGCAAGATCCCAACTTGGAAAAGTATTGGTACTGAAGCGGGAATGAACAAGGGCAATAGCACTTTGCAGCCTTTCATCATTCAGATCAGAAAAGTATTCTCCCAGCTGGACAGATGTCAGCATACCTTTATATACAAGCACTTTTGTCGATAGGCTTGGTATGTAAAAGAACCTCTTTTGTTTAAGATCGGAGTCACGTATAACCTTTTCGGTTCTTTTTCTTATAATGTAAAGCTTCCTTTCCAGGTCGTCCTGGGGGATATCGGCACTTAAAAGTATTTGCCTGATGTATGGCTCTGCGGCCCGGGCAATTTCTCCTATTCCTGAATTATTGCGGGGCACATCACGAAAACCTATCACATTTATACCCTCTTCCATGATAATGCTCAGAAAAATTCCTTCACACTTTTCTGCCTCACTTCTGTCCTGCGGAAGAAATATAAGTCCTGTTCCAAATTGTCCTTCAGGAGGCAAGGAATAACCCTGGATCAGGTAGAAATCACGAGGTACCTGAATCATCACTCCGGCACCATCGCCAGTTTTGCTGTCAGCGCCCTCAGCACCTCTGTGGGTCATATTACTTAAAATGTCGAGACCCTGCCTGATGATGCTATGGGATTTTTTCCCTTTCAGGTGAGCAACAAAACCTATTCCACAACTCCCGTGCTCAAATTCCTGTCTGTATAAACCCTGATGAGTAGGCCGACCTGTCTTCATAAAATATTACTTATTAATAATATCAACTTGTATTTACAAAAAAAACCGTTCTCTGTACTTTCAGAGAACGGCTAACCCTAATCCTATGCTTATTACCATTCTCAGTCAGTTTCGAAAAACCTGGCAAATAAAAATTTTGACTTAATATGAATATGTGTCTTCATCAATTTAATATTTGACGACAAATATATAATTTAATCTTACAATTTGATGCAAATATTGTATATATAACTTATAAAAAGAATCACTAGTGTCCGACTAAAATAATAAAATAAGGGGTACTCCCCAAAGGTTTCCCCCAGATGTTGTAATTTGGTTTTACCACAAACTAAATTCAACATGGGTAAAATTACAGAAATAAAATTTGTCGGACAGCCGGTTTTCAAACAGATAATGAATTTGGTGAATAAAATTGATATACAGGGCTTGATCAGGAGACATAACAGTGATTATTATTACAAGTCATTTAAAACAAGGACACATCTTTTTACTATGCTGTTCGGGATATTAAGCCGGTGTGATTCTATGACCGAGATATGCGAAGGATTGCGGGCTTTGGGCGGCAAGCTTAATCATCTGGGATTGGATATGGCACCAGCAAAAAGCACTGCATGCGATGGTTTACGCAATAGGAGCAGTAAGTTTTTTGAAGAGTTGTATTTTAGTTTGGTAAAGCATTATCAGAGTTTTTTGTCGGACAGCCGAACATTTGGACTGACATTTAAAGAGGTTCTTTTAATCGATTCCACCACGATCCGGTTGTTTAGTGATATATTAAAAGGGGTTGGCCGTAATCCTAAAGGGGACGGTAAGAAGAAAGGCGGGATGAAGGTCCATATGTTGATTGATGCAGTTCAATCTGTTGGACGATTTATTAAAATCACAGCAGCAAAAGTACATGATCAGAACTTCTTAAAGAGCCTGGAACTGATCTCGCATAGTATGGTAGTATTTGACAAAGCCTATAACTATTATCACCAATTTGCACTCTGGACACAGAATGAGGTTTATTTTGTTACCCGTATGAAAAAGAGTGCAGTATATGTGGTTAAAGAGACTAAGCGAACTCATTATCGCAAGTGTGATAAAGCAAAGGTCCTTAGGGACGAAATTATTGAGTTAGAATATCATCCTGAAGATGAGAACGAAAAACAAAATCTTAAGATCAAAAACACTCTGCAATTAAGGAAGGTCAGCTATCAGGATGAAAGAAACCGGTACTTTGAGTTTTTAACAAACAGTTTTGATATTGAAGCTGAAGAAGTCGCATTCCTTTACAAGAAAAGATGGGGTATCGAGATATTGTTTAAAAAGATGAAGCAAAATTTCCAACTGCATTACTTTTATGGAGAGAATGAAAATGCCATTTACACACAGGTTTATTGCACATTGATAGCTCAGTTGTTATTAACGGTGACACAGAAAATAGCGCAAGCCAAGAAGGCTTTCTCGGTTGTAGCATCTCTAATAAGGATCCATTTAATAAGTCTGTTAGATGTAAATGATTTACTACGGAGTACAAAAAGAAGTTTTAAGAATAAGCCTATCCCTCCCGGCTTACAATTAAGCCTTATTTTATAAGGGGGTGATTTTTAAGAACAGAAATATGATAGCTGATAATCAATTGCTTAACAAAATCAATTACGAATCTAAATTATTAATCGGATAACAGTGAAAAAGAATAAAGAATATTAAAAAGTTATAAACCTGACAATTAACTTATAGGATAGCTTTCTTATTATGAATGCTTTTTTCTCATAACTTAGCATATTTGAATTTTAATTTTATGATTGTCAGGAATCATTAACATTCTTAAATTGATTTTCAAGCACAACGGTTTTTGTTAAAGATTACCGATAGTCAAAATTATTATTAATTTATTCAAGATGGTAAACCCGGAAAATCTTATTCTGGTGATTTTTGGAGCCACCGGCGATCTTACCTCCCGGAAACTTATACCTGCTATTTACTCATTAAAGGGTCAAACCCTTATGCCTGAAAGATTTACTTTGCTCGGAGTTGGGCGGACAGCGATGACGAGAGAAGGATTCAGGAAAAAGATGCAAGAGGCCATCGTTTCATTTTCTGAAGAAAAAGAGTTGAATCATAATCAGATTGAGGCTTTTACGGGCTATCTGGATTATCTCTCTATTGATTTTACCTCTCCGGCAGGTTATAAAAAACTCAGGACGGTTATTGATGAAATCAGCAGAACATTCAATATAGGCGGCAATATTATTTTTTACATGGCTACCCCGCCAAGCATGTACGAAATAATTTCAACTAATCTTTCGAAAGCAGGATTGTGTGATCAGTCAGATGGTTTCAGGAGGTTTATAGTTGAGAAGCCTTTTGGGTATGATCTGGAATCAGGACAGAGGCTTAATAAGATTTTACATGATTTGATTTCAGAGGATCAGATATTCAGGATCGATCATTATCTTGGTAAGGAAACTGTTCAGAACCTACTTGTGACAAGGTTTGCCAATGGCATATTTGAACCGCTCTGGAACAGGAATTATGTCCACAGGATTGAGATCACTTCAGCTGAAAGCATTGGAGTTGAGGAGCGTGGGAGGTATTATGACACTTCAGGTGCTCTGAGAGATATGGTTCAAAACCATCTGCTTCAGATGGTTGGTTTGACGGCTATGGAACCTCCTTCATCACTCGATGCTGATGCTATACGGAACGAAGTTTTAAAAGTGTTCCAGTCATTACAACCTATACGGGAGGAAGAGGTGGAGAAACAGGTAATAAGAGGACAATACACTCCTTCGCGCATCAGGGGAGAATGTGTCACCGGGTACAGATATGAGAAAGGTGTTGACGTACATTCAAGGACAGAAACCTATGTAGCCATAAAGTTTTATATTAATAACTGGCGTTGGGGTGGAGTACCGTTTTATATAAGGACTGGTAAACGATTACCGACACGTGTTACAGAAATTGTAATCCATTTCAAATCAACTCCACATCACCTTTTTCAAAGAGAAACAGGAAAACTTGCAGGGAATCAGCTTATTATTCGGATTCAACCTGATGAAGGCATATTGCTCAAATTCGATATGAAGGAGCCCGGTGCCGGATTTAATGTGAAGAATGTTGCCATGGATTTTCATTATAAAGATCTTGCAAATATCAGGGTTCCATCGGCTTATGAAAGACTGCTGCATGATGTTATGGTGGGCGATTCGACCTTGTTTTCACGGGATGATGAAGTTGAAACTGCATGGAAATTTATAGAACCTATTCAGAAAGCATGGAAAAATAATCCTGTAATCAAGGTTTATGGTTATCCTGCAGGCACCTGGGGGCCGGAGTATTCTAATGACCTCATTGAGGGAGATGGACTAACGTGGAGGTACCCATGTAAGAACATGGCAGATGAGGAGTTGTATTGTGAGCTATAAAGTTGAAATGTTGAAAAGTTGAAGAGGTTTAAAGGGTTTAATATAAAAAATTTCCTTCCTTGGAGAGGTTTGGGGTGGGTTAATAATAAGAAAAGTTAAGAAATGGATGAATCAGTAAAAATATTTCCTACACCATTTGAGTTGGCTGAAGCATTGGCTCTTGACCTGGTAAAAATGATAAATGGGGCCGAAAGTGGAAAAGTACCTTTCACCATTGCTCTCTCAGGTGGCAATACCCCAAAGCTTTTATTTTCAGTCCTTGGTGATCATTTTGCAGGTTCAGTAAACTGGAGTTTAGTCCAATTTTTCTGGGTCGATGAGAGGTGTGTCCCACCTGATAATATGGAAAGTAATTATAGTATGGCAAAAAGTTCTTTATTGGACAAGCTTGATATCCCTGGCAAGAATATTCACAGAATTCTTGGAGAAGAAGATCCTGGTAAAGAAGCTATTCGCTATTCACGAGAAATAGCTGAGTTCACAAGAAATAGAAATAGATTGCCCATTTTTGATATAATCCTTCTTGGCCTGGGGGAGGATGGCCATACTGCATCGATATTTCCCGGAAAGGAAAAACTGTTCCGGTCACACAAAATTTGCCAGCCAGCTGTTCATCCTGTATCAGGGCAGAAGCGCATAACTCTTACTGGCAGGGTAATCAATAATGCTGAATCCATCATATTTTTAGTTACCGGTAAAAACAAGGCAGCTGTTGTAAATGAAATACTAACAGACAGAACCTGTGAAAAGAGATTTCCGGCTTCTCATGTTGTCCCCGTCAATGGCATAGTCACATGGTTTCTGGACAAGGAAGCAGGACAGTTTTTGTATTAAGAGGCAGCTTATAATGCAAAAGAATATCAGGTTTAATTGATTTTTTCTATATTTGGATACCTTATTAATTAAAAAATGTATAGTCATGTCACACGAAAAAGCAAAAGAGCAGACTAAGAACAAAAAAGAACCGACAAAAAGTCTGAAAGAGAAGCGTGCCGCCAAGAAAGCAAAGAAGGAAGAGAAGAAAAGGCTTTAGACGGAGCTGAGGTGGCTTAGAGATTAATGGGCTCATAGATAAATGGGCTCATATAAGTGAAATAAAAAGGCCGTCAGAAGACGGCCCTTATAATAAATTTCCTGTATTGTTAAACTATGCTAGTTTGACATTTACTGCATTTATTCCCTTTTTACCTTCTGCAAGTTCGAATGTGACTTCGTCATTTTCTTTAATCTGATCTTTCAAACCAGATACATGTACGAAATACTCATTGTCCGAATCCGCATCTTTAATGAATCCGAATCCTTTTGATACATTAAAAAATTTCACTGTTCCTTTGTTCATTTTGATATGTTTTAAAAATTAAGGCGGCAAGCTACATAATAATATTCACATTATCCAAATAAATTTTTAAGAACTTCATAATTAAACCATTTGAGGAAGTTAAATATATATAAATCCCCTTCCAGGAAGGGGCCAAGCCTGCCTACCGGCAGGTAGACGTTAAAAATTTGCCCAGTTGGCAAATTTATCACAGGAGCCAGACTGCAAGGTGTGGATGGGTTTTTAAAGGTTGTAAGGTTGAAAAGTTGAGTTAAAGGAATTGAATCCCATCTGAATCTGCGAAAATATGCTATTATTGTCTGAACTTTAAAAGATACAATTAAATGAAACCATTATTCTTCCTTTGCATTATAATAACTCTAACCGGTTGGCAGGGATTCAGTCAGGTTAAATTTCTGACTGCTGCCGAAAAATCAGATTTTAAATCGACATCTGATTATAAGGAAGTTATATCCTTTATTGAACAATTGAAAAAGTCATCTCCTTATATCAGGGTTGAGAATATAGCTACTTCGGTTGAAGGAAGGGATATCCCTCTTCTGATAATCGGAAATCCTCTTCCAAAGTCACCCAAGGACCTGGCAAACGACAATAGGATTGTACTATATGTGCAGGCAAATATTCATGCAGGTGAGGTTGAAGGGAAAGAAGCTGCAATGATGTATGCAAGGAATTTACTGAAAGATAAAAACCCGGAACTGCTTAAAGATGTTGTTTTGCTTATCTGTCCACTGATTAATCCCGATGGCAACGAGAAGATCAATACCCTTAACAGGACTCATCAGAATGGCCCTGTAAATGGGGTAGGTGTGAGGTATAATGGTCAGTTACTCGATTTAAACCGCGATGCCATGAAAGCCGAATCACCCGAAGTGAGAGGAGTAATAACCAATGTTTTTAACCGGTGGGATCCTTCTGTTTATATGGATTGTCATACAACAAACGGATCGTTTCATGTAGAACCAGTGACCTTTACGTGGATAGTAAACCCTAATGGTGATAACTCATTAATATCTTATATGCGCAACAGGATGATGCCGGAAATGTCGAAGACACTGTTTAGCAAGTATAAAGTCGAGAACTGTTTTTATGGTGAGTTCTTCGATATGATGGATCCGGAAAAAGGATGGTACTTCGAAGGTTTTGAACCTCGTTATATGTGTAACTATTTCGGCATAAGGAACAGGTTAGGAATACTCAATGAAAATTATGTTTATGCAGATTTCAGGTCACGCGTTTTTGGTTGCTATTATTTAATACAATCTTTGCTTGATTATACATCTGTTCATAAGTCAGAAATAAAGAACCTTCTTAAGGAGGTTGACAGCAAAACAATTGCCAGGGGGCTAAATCCTTTAGTAACAGACTCATTTGCAATAGAATATAAGGTAAGGCCCGTTCCTGAAAAGGTGACTGTAAAAACTTATGAGGCAGACCTTATCACCGATGGAAACGGAAGGAGAAGTTATAAAAAGAGTGATAGACAGAAAACTGTTACTGTACCATATTATATTGAATATTACCCCTCTAAAAGCGTAAAATTCCCATTTGCTTATCTGCTTACATTAAATGATCCTGAAGTCATTCATCTGCTGAAGATGCATGGGGTCAAATTAGAGACCCTGATAAATGATTCTAAAATTGCAGTTGAACGCTTTGATATTACCGGATTGAATGGTGCTGCAAGATTAAATCAGGGTCATTATACAGATACAATTAGTGGCAAGTATCTGAAAGAATCAATAAATTTTTCTGCCGGTACAATTGTAGTAAGGACAGCGCAACCTCTTGCTAATGTTGCAGCATACCTTTTAGAGCCGCAATCAAATGATGGTTTGTTGACTTGGAACTTTTTTGACCGGTATCTTGTACCTCAATGGGGTATGGGTTATAATCCGTATCCGGTTTATCGTGTGATGGATAGGATTGATTTGAATACAGTAGAAATGAAGTAAATTAATGGAGAGAGGGAGAGTGGAAGAGTGAGTGAAGGGGCGATTTGAATCTGTGACGCTCGGCTGGGGGAGTTCATAGAGTTTCAATGTCGCGTATATTTATCAAAAACTGTGATTACAGGTAGCACATTCCCATTTTCATCGAAAAAATCACGGGTAGAACGGCCTCCCATAGTCGCCGGTTCCCACCAGAAAATACCTGCTCCAAGGTTGTCGGGAGTATTAAGAACTATCTTGTTAACTTCGTCAAGAAACTCCTTCTGACCCTCAGGTGTTTCGGCAAATGGAGCACCTTTTTGCTTATATTCTGTTGGTGATGAGCAATATGCAACTTCGACAAGAATAATAGGCTTTTTATATACTTCTGCCATATAAATCATATTTCTACGCAGATCAAGCAGACTGCCATGCCACCAGGGGTAATATGACTGACCGATATAATCAAAATCAATACCGTAGGACATAATCTTACCAAAAAAATATTTTGTTCTCTCTTTATTTCCTCCCTGATCTATATGGATCATGATTTTTGGACGGTTCATACTGTCACATCCAGCATTTACACCATTGATGCCTGCCTGAATAAGCTCTGCAAAATTATCCCAATTATCTGGTATTTTACCGTCAGGCCAAAGCATTCCATTTATCACTTCGTTACCAATCTGGACCATGTCGGAAGGACACCTGCTTTCCGGAATGCTTTAATGGTTTCCCTGGTATAATCATATACAGCTTTTACCATTTCCCCGTGTGACAATCCTGTCCAGGCTTTGGGAATAAACTGTTTGCCTGGATCAGCCCATGTATCAGAATAATGATAATCGAGAAGGAATTTGAATCCATCTTCTTTCGCTTTTTTCGCCAGGGTAATCGTATAATCTAGACTATTCGGTAATTCGACAGGTGTATGGAACAGTCTGAGTCTGATCCAATTATAACCATGATCTTTAAATATCTTTAATCCAGGTTTTGAAATATTATTCTCCATGAAAGAGAAACCCCTGTCTTCAGCACTCTTAAGGAATGAAAGATCCGCTCCGATGGCATACTCCTGGGCTTCGATTTTCAAAACGAACAGAAATGGGCATATAGTGATACTTATAACAGCTAAAGCTTTAATAACTTTGCCTGAACCTGAGGAAAATCTATTTTGCATCTTTATTAAATGATAGACAAATCTAAATAATTT
>JBGOZX010000023.1:0-37084 GCA_041480425.1 Bacteroidia bacterium | reverse complement strand
CAATAGACTTTCTTTAGCGTCCAGAAGGCTTTTTTGTACTTCGCGCAGATCGATCCCGGAGAGACTGCCGAGTTTATATCTTTCCATAGCAATATAGAGGTTTTCAGTTGCGGTTTGAAGGTTTTGTTCTTCAAGAGTTATGAGTCTCAGGTTATTACTATATGCATTATAAATAGTTATAAGATCAGCTTTAATACCCTGCTCAATCTCACGGTATATCAACTCTTTGCTTTTCATCTCTATAGATGAATTATTAATACTCCTTCTCTGATTAAAACCATCGAATATATTTACACCGAGAGTCAACCCATAATTCATCCCGTTTGTGATCTGATTCTTATTTGTACCTGTTGAATAGGAATTCAGGTTATAACTATATCCTGTTGATAAATTAAGGTATGGGTAGGACCTTGATACAATTATCTTGTAATCGTATTCTGAAACGGTTTTATTTTTGGATGCAATATTAAGGCTGGTATTCCCTGTTAGAGTCTCTTCAAATAGCTTTTCATAGAGAAGCAATGGGTTAACCACAACAGAAGTATCTTTTGAAATAAACTTAGTACCCAAATCCTCAACAGCCATAAGTTCATTTAATCTGATCTGAGCAGCTCTTACAACTTCAAATTGTTTCGAAAGGTTTGAACTGTCGGCATTCAGATAGACACGCGATTGCAATACCTGGAGTTTTGAGCTTGATCCGAGAAGATACCTGTCCTCGTCAATTCTGAGACGTTCTTTTGAAAGGGTAACAGCGTACTCCAGATTATGCAGCATTTGTACCTGTTGGATGTAGTTGTAATACCCTGAAATGATATCTGAGATTAGATATTCTACCGCCAGTTGAGTGTTCAATGAGCCAAGTTGCTTTAATTCATTCAGCTTCTTATAAGTTGTCTGAACATTGAAGCCGTTGAAAATGGTCCAGCCCAAATTCACTCCGGCATTTGCAGCTGTATTATATACCCCGTTTGTGATGGTTTGACTACCATCGGTAAGGTTTTGTGTCGTATTGTTCAAGGTCCCATTATAATGACTGCTTAGGTCAAGAGTGGGGAGATATCCTGCATTACCTATTGTATAGTTATTCTTTGCAATAGCTTCACTGTTTTTGGCGATAAGAAGCGAAAAGTTCTTTTCAAGACCAATTTTGATACAGTCCTTCAGCCCGTAAACGATCTGTCCGTGAGCAGTTATAAAATTTAAAAAAAACAGGAAGCTAAGAGACAGTAACCTCATTTTCATCAGCACTCTTTTTTGTTTCACTTGAAATATATGTATAAATTGCTGGTACGACATAAAGTGTCAGGAAAGTAGAAAAGAACATACCACCGACAACAGCAATACCCATTGAAACACGGCTCTTTGCACCCTCACCAAATCCCAGGGCTAATGGTGAAATACCTAAAATTGTGGCCATGCTTGTCATCAGGATAGGACGAAAACGGGATGCAGCAGCATATTTAATTGCTTCTATCTTTGAAAGACCTGCAATTTTCCTCTGATTGGCGAATTCAACAATAAGAATGCCATTTTTCGAAACCAGTCCGATAAGCATAATTATTCCAATCTGGCTGAAGATGTTCATTGTAATATCAAAATACCACATGAATATCAGTGCCCCGGTCAATGCAAGAGGAACAGTAATCATCACTATCAGCGGATCTTTAAAACTCTCAAACTGGGCAGAAAGGACAAGGAATATTAAAATCAGTGCAAGCATAAAGGCAAACATCAGGCTTGATGAACTTTCACGGAAATCTTTTGAATCACCTGCAAGAGCGGTTCTGAAAGATTCATCAAGAACTTCCTTGGAAATTCTGTCCATTTCGGCAAGTCCTTCACTTATAGTATTCCCTTTTGCCAGACCGGCTGATACAGTAGCAGCCACGAACCTGTTATAGCGGAAGAGTTGAGGAGGAGCTGTTTCCTCTGTAAGCGTTACAAGGTTATCGAACTGTATCATCTGACCGATGTTATTTCTGACATATAACGATTTAAGATCCAGAGGTTTATTACGGTCTTCACGGGCAAGATCGCCTAATATCTGATACTGTTTACCATTCATGAAAAAGTAACCAAAACGCTGGCCGCTGAGCGCAAGCTGGAGTGTCTGCCCGAGATTCTGTGTAGAGACTCCAAGCAAAGTTGCCTTTTCACGGTTTATATGGATCCTAAGTTCTGGTTTTGTAAATTTCAGATTTACATCAGCCATCTGCAATATGTCGCTCTCTGAAACCTTGTTCATAAACGCAGGAAGAATCTCCCTGAGTTTATCAATCGAAGTTGCTTGTAGAACATATTGTACCGGCATTCCGGCACGTCTTCCGCCAAAAGTCGATTGCTGCATTACAAAAGACCTGGCTTTTGTCTTTTTTCTCAGATCAACCGATAACTGATCAGCTATTTCTTGTTGGGTGCGTTTTCTTTGATAAGGTTTCACAAGCATAATTCTGATATTTGCGTTACTTCCGCCTCTTACCATAGTTGTATTACTGATACGTTCAGGCACCTTTTCCTCAACCAGTTTAGAAATATCATCAGCATAAGCCAGCATATATTCATAAGTTGCTCCTTCATTTGCTGTTGTATTGATGGTGATTTGTGACCTGTCTTCCAATGGGGCCATTTCAGATGGAATGATCTTCCAGAGGACAAGGATTAGTGCAATAGCAAGAAGCAGGATTAACAACGCAAACCTGCGGTGTTTAAGAAATGAATCCAATGAATTTTTGTAACCATTATTAAGGATCTCAAAAAAATGCTCTGTTTTTCGGAAAAACCAGCTGTGTCTGGTTTGTAGTCTTAAAAACTTTGTTGAGACCATAGGAGTAAGTGATAAAGCCAGAAATGCTGAAATACTTACAGCTCCGGCCATCACAATACTGAACTCCCTGAATAGACGTCCTGTTATACCCTGTAGAAATACAATAGGGAAGAATACTGAAACCAGGGTAATTGTAGTGGCAATAATTGCAAAATAAATCTCCTTCGAACCCTTTAATCCTGCTTCAACAGGATTCATCCCTGATTCAACCTTAACATAAATATTCTCCATTACTACAATGGCATCATCAACTACAATTCCGATTGCAAGAACAATTGCAAGCAGGGTAAGGACATTTATGGAATAACCTGCGAGATACATTATAAAAAATGAACCAATAAGCGAAACTGGTATTACCAGTATGGGGATAATAGTCGCCCTCCAGCTGCGCAGGAAAAAGTAAATTATTATTACTACAAGGGCAAATGCAATATAGATAGTGTTCTTTACTTCCTTAATAGAGGAGCGGATATATTCAGTATTATCATAATCGACTTTGACTTTTACATCATCAGGAAGATCTTTCCGTATATAATCCAACCGCCTGTAAACTTCATCAACAATATCTATTTGATTTGATCCGGGTTGAGGAATAACAGCAATCATGACCATAGGAACACCTTCTTTCTTAAGTATTCCCCTTATATCTTCTGGTCCCAGTTCAGCCCTTCCGATATCTTTGAATCGCACTATCTGATCTCCTGATTGTTTAATAATAAGATCATTAAACTCTTTTGGAGTGGTCATAAGCCCCAGTGTCCTGATGGTAAGCTGTGTTGATGTACCTTCAATGGTTCCTGAAGGTAATTCAACATTCTCACGTGAAATAGCATTCCTGACATCCAGCGGAGTAAGATCAAATCCGGCCAGTTTTACAGGATCGAGCCATAGCCGCATAGCATACCGTTTTTGTCCGAAAATATTAATTGCACTCACTCCGGATATTGTTTGAAGCTGCTCTTTTAGAGTAAGTTCAGCAACATCAGAAAGTTCCAGTAATGATCTTTTTTCGCTTTCAACCGTCAGAAACAATATTGGATTGGCATCAGCATCGGCTTTTGTCACAATCGGAGGATCGCAATCACGGGGAAGCAGTCTCATAGCCTGCGATACCTTATCTCTGACATCATTTGCAGCAGTCTCAAGATCAACAGACAATTCAAATTCAATGGTTATGTTACTTCCACCCTGGCGACTTACACTTGTCAGTGAACGAACACCAGGGATACCATTAATTGATTGCTCAAGGGGTTCAGTGATCTGTGTCTCAATAACGTCGGAGTTAGCCCCAGGATATGATGTACTGACCGAAATAATAGCCGGGTCAACACTGGGGAATTCACGTATTCCCAGAAATGTAACTCCAACAATACCGAAAAGTAGAATTAATATTGCAAACACGGTAGAAAGTACCGGTCGGTTTATACTTACTGATGATAGACTCATATCTGTAAATTTGCCTTGTTACTGGTTCATTATCAGTGTGTCAAGTACGACAGGCAGATTGTGCCGAAGTTGCAGCGTTCCGGTAGTCAGTAAGGTATCCCCGAATTTCAGACCATCAACAATCTGGATGAGCGATTCGGTACGTAAACCTGTACTGACCTTAACTGAAGATGCTTTCCCATTTCGGTAGACAAATACAATTTCTCCTTCCATTTCGGGAATAAGAGCTTCAGTAGGAATTGCTATAGCGTTATCGATTTGGGATAATTGAAGGGTAACGTAAGCAGACCGTCCGGATTTCAGTTCTTCATTTTTATTTGGGTATAAAGCTCTGAGGACCACTGTTCTTGTATCTAAATCGATCTTTGGATCAACAGCATAAACCGTAGCCTTATATATTTTATTGCTACCATCAACCGTAAACAATATAGGAAAACCAACACTGACCTCATCAGCATATTTCTCAGAAATCGAGAACTCAAGTTTGATCGGACTGATTTTTATTAACCTGGCAATCTTGGTTGACGGAGTTGCATAGCTTCCTTCACTAAGGTATCGCAACCCAATTATTCCGTCGAAAGGAGCTCGAAGTTCAGTTTCAGAAATGCGTGCATTTATCAGGTTTATGTCAGCCTCGATGGTTTGTAGTTCGGTAACAATCTGATCATAACTTTCCCTGCTTATAGCATCTCTGTCAAGAAGACTCCGCTCGCGGAACTCTTTTCCTTCTGCAAGTTTTTTTTGTGCCACAAGCTTTTCTAATTGGGCCTGTAAGGGTTTGTCATTGATCTTCGCGAGAAGGTTTCCTTTTTTAACCCTTGTTCCTTCGGTAAAATTAATTCCCACAATTTTACCTGATGTCTCAAAAGACAAATCTACCTCTTCATCAGGTCGTAAAGTGCCGGTTTGTTTGATTATCTCACTCATTTTTGAAGGCTTTATCAGAAAGCCACTTACATTAAGTAATTGCCGGCTTTGCATTGCACGGGGACCACCAGCTGGCCCTCCACTCCCGGGTCCTTTTAGTTTTGAAGCAAAAAGCGGCATTATCTTGGGATAAAATATTATTCCTGCAATCACTACAATTAATAAGATTGTAATTATCAACTTTAATCTTTTATTCATAAATCTGATTTATGTAAACTAACCTCAACCTGATTTTAAAACAGTTTATTATATTTATGGTTCACTGATTGATTTCCTTATTATTAAGAACGGGACAAATCTAGATAATTTGCACGTTATTAAGTCATTCATATGCTGAAAAATATGTTAAAATTTCATAAATATGTTTCTAACTAATTGGTATCAAAATATTTTCAGAGCATGGTTGAATTAAAGAAAACAAACTATTTTTACGGTAACATATAATAAAGAATTTTATGATCCAGCGTATTCAGTCACTCTATTTATTATTGACAACTGTCCTGTCAGGATTATTCCTTAAAGGGAGTTTTTTAAATTTTATTAACAAAGCAGGCTCTGAGATTACTATTAATTTCAAAGGAATTTATCAAATTGCTGGAGAAAAAGGGTATCCCCTTATCGATAAATTGATCCCGATTTCAATAATATTAATTTTAATCCCTGTTTTATCGATTCTGGCAATTCTGTTATTTAAAAAAAGAAAACTTCAGCTTAAGGTAACGTTGGTTTTAATAATCTTTGCAGCTTTACTTATAGCATTTTCAGCTTACTATGGAATTTCGGTTATTCAGAGTTACCAGGCAACTCCTGTACCCGGATTTAAAATGTTTGTCCCTCTCCTGATTCTTGTTTTTTCAATTCTGGCTTACAGAAGTATTAAAAAGGATGAAAACCTTGTCAAATCATACGACAGATTGAGGTAAATAACTGTGTATTGGCTGCGGTTGTCTAAATTATCTTTCTTTTTGTTTTACCCCCCAACCCCCCTGCTTTGCTTCGCTGACGCTTCGCGCAGCGCCGTCGGCGCTCCGTCGCTGAAGCTTTGGAGCGTAGGCGACAAGCCTATGGCGGCCGATGGAAAGCGAAGAAGGGGGGCTAATAAAATAAGATTTTAAAACCCCCTTTAGGGGGAAGGGGGTGAAAATTAGGTATTTACATGTGATAATAACTTTTTTGATAGCCACTAAGGCAGGCTGTTTAATTTAGATAATTTGCAGATTCTCCTGATTGGTTATTTTTTCACAATAGTGGCATTTAAGTGCCACATTTTTTTTCGATACAACACGAAACCTGGTAGTTACTGATTCAAAGTTTGTGATGCATTTAGGATTCATGCATTTTGCTATCCCTACAATATTATCAGGTACCTCAACGACTTTCTTTTCAACAACCTCATAGTCCCTGATTATATTAAGTTTAGCATCGGGGGCAACCAGGGCGATTCTGTTAATATCAGCATCCTCGAAAAACTTGCCGGAGATTTTGATAATAGCTTTTCTCCCAAGTTTTTTACTTTCAAGGTTGGTTCCGAATGTAATCTGGCTATCAATACGATCCAGCCCAAGTATCTGAATAACCTTAAACAGGTTCTTCGCAGGTACGTGATCAATAACGGTTCCATTCTGTATTGCGCTGACACTCATTTGTTTTGGTTCCTTCATGATTCACCTCCTTCTTATTTTATTCCTAAAAGTGAACATAAAATGGCCTGACGGGTATAAACACCATTAAGAGCCTGTTCAAAGTAATATGCTTTCGGATTGGCATCAACATCAGTATGTATCTCATTTACCCTTGGCAGGGGATGTAGGATACGCATATTTGGTTTTGTATTTTTCAGCATAGAGTTCCTTAACACATATACATTCTTAACCTTCTCGTATTCAATAGGATCAGAAAACCGCTCCTTTTGAACCCTTGTCATATAAATTATATCAGCTTTCGAAATAATATCTGTGAAATCGAAGTGTTCATAATATTTCAGCCCCATATTATCCAGATAAAGCTTAAACTCTTCAGGCATCCTGAGTTCTTCCGGTGCAATGAAGTTGAAAGTTGCATTCCATCTCGACATGGCCATCATAAGGGAATGAACTGTCCTTCCATATTTAAGGTCACCAACCATAAAAATATTGAGGTTGTCAAGAGTCCCCTGTGTTTTGCGGATTGAATAGAGGTCAAGTAAAGTTTGTGTAGGATGCTGATTAGCCCCGTCACCTGCATTTATTACCGGAACTGAAGCGATTTCACTTGCAAATCTTGCACTCCCTTCAACCGGGTGTCGCATAACAATCAGATCACTGTAGCTGCTCACCATCCTTATTGTATCATGGAGTGTTTCTCCTTTTGAGACACTTGAACTGGAGGAATCTGAAAACCCGACTATTTTTCCGCCAAGACGGTTTATAGCACTTTCAAAACTCAGCCTTGTGCGAGTTGATGGTTCAAAAAACAATGTTGCAATGACTTTCCCTTCCAGCAGCTTTTGAACAGGGTTGTTTTCGAACTCTACGGCAAGATCCAGTATCTTCAGGATCTCATTGGTGGCTAAATCATCGATTGATACTAAGCTTCTGTTTTTCATTAGTTTAGCTCTTAAACCGCATATGAACAAACTATTATCAAAATTACTTAAGAATTAGCTTTCAGCAGGTAAGTGTTGATAATTAACTAACAACTTTTGACCGGCTAAAAACTGCTAACGGGTTCCAAGATGCCTGTATGTCAGGCCTTCAATTCTGGATAGCCTGTTCAAAATTTGCTCCCTTGCAGATACCCTGAAATTAATATTGATACGGCAATCCAGATCAAATTTCTGATCCGACTGACCTATATCATGTTCTTTGAGAATCCTCATTACATCATTCATAGAGGAATATGGATAGATAATCTCAAAGAAATCATGAATTGTGAGTTCAATGATTTCGCTGTTATTAATTGCAGATTCCGCTGCCGACCTGTACGCATTAATTAATCCGCTGACACCAAGCAGCGTGCCACCAAAATATCTGCTGACAACAATCAGAATGTTTGTTAGTCCAAACGAATTTATCTGTCCAAGGATAGGTTTGCCAGCTGTTCCTGAAGGCTCTCCATCATCGTTTATGCGCCATAGCAACCTTTCCTGTCCTAACATCCAGGCAAAACAATGATGCCTGGCATCATGATGTTCTTTCCTGATCCTGTCAATAATGGGTTTAATCTCATCCTGGTTTGAAACAGGATAAGCCTGTGCGATAAATCTGCTTCCTTTTTCCTTATAAACACCTTGTGAAAAAGCTTTAACTGTCAGATAAGTGTCAGATTCCATTATAAAATAAAGATGGTAATCTTTCGTTCATACTAAAACACAATATTAATTAATTCTGACTATCCGGTTTCTGATTAATGTAAAAAATGATAATTTTGTTTGTAATTGCAAATAGTCATGAGCGTTTTTTTAGATGAGAAAGATCTTCAGAAACTTATTGTTATTGGTGACAGGATACTTATTAAACCAAAAGTTCCCCAATCAAAAACAAAAAGCGGTCTTTTCCTTCCACCGGGTGTCAGCGAAAACGAAAAGGTGCAGATCGGATATGTCCTTAAAGTTGGTCCCGGCTACCCAATCCCTTCGGTAAATGATACAGATGAGCCCTGGAAAAACCGGTCTGACGAACCAAAGTATGTTCCCCTGCAGCCGAAAGAAGGGGATCAGGCGGTCTACCTTCAGAACAGTGCAATTGAAATTGAATTCAACAAAGAGAAATATTTCGTTGTACCCCAATCTGCTATTTTACTTCTCCTTAGAGATGACGGACTTTTTGAATAAAGATGAAAATCATGGAAAATGAATATTTGAAGGCTAAAAAAATCCTGATAGTTGAAGATGATCTATCGAGCAGATTATATCTTAATAAAATTCTTGAGAAAACCGGAGCAATTCTGTTAAATGCAGACGATGGTCAGGAAGCTATTAATATTGCCCGGAATGATCCGGGAATTGATGTTATTCTTATGGATATTCAACTTCCTGTCCTCGATGGTTATGACTCCGCAAATAAGATAAGGGAATTCAGAAAAAACGTAATTATTATTGCCCAGACTGCCTACAGCCTGTTGGGTGACCGCGAAAAAATAATTGCCTCAGGTTTTGATGATTATATTGTGAAACCGATATTCCCAAAGCAATTAATTGAAAAAATAATAAAATCTCTTAATAAAGGAAACTCTCTTACTGATCCGGTATTTTAATTTTTATTCCGGATAAACCGAAAAGTGGCGGAATTCATTTTTAAATTCTTCTATTTCATGTTGCCACCTTTGTCTCTCAATACTTACAGGAACCTTGTCAGTAAGAGACGTTCTCATACCAGAATCACCCGACAATATATCAAATGGCATCAATTTATATTCATATTCGTAAGGAGGCTGATTGAATTTTAAAGTTTCAGGTGGTGATGTTTCAATAATTGCATCAAATATCTCCAGTGCTGTCGCCACAGGATGATAAACATCCGGACTAGTTACATGAATCTGTAAGCCGTTGCATAGCTCGCCGCAAAACTTGTGAAATGTCGGAATGAAACTATGGATCCTGAAAGCACATCCCTGGATGTTTCTTGCATCGAGATTCTTTTTTAGTTTTTCGGGATAAATAAACGGGGCACCGAAAAGTTCAAAGGGAATTGTTGTTCCTCTTCCTTCAGAGAGATTCAATGCCTCGATAAGGACAGTCCCCGGATAAACAATAGCAGTATGTAATGCAGGCATATTGGGTGATGGTAATACCCATGGGAAACCTGTTTCATTAAATAAAGAATTTCTCCTCCAGTTTTGCATCCAGACAACAGTAAGATCGCATTTCTGAAAGTACTTTTCTTTTATCCAGATTGCCATTTCTCCTATAGTCATCCGGTGACATAAGGGGATTGAGGCACCACCGACAAATGTAAAAAACTCTTCTTTAAGGACCGGTCCGTCAAATGGTAACCTGCCGATTGGATTAGGTCTGTCCAGTATCCATACCGGAATACCTGCCTCTGCACAAGCTTCAATGCAAAGTTTTACAGTCCAGATATAGGTATATAGCCTTGCCCCAATATCCTGAAGATCAATTATCAACACTTCAATTTTTTCAAGCATTTCAGAGGTTGGCTTGCGGTTTTCACCATACAGACTGTAAAGTGGGACATTATAAACAGGGTGAATTTCACTTCTCCACTCAATCATGTTATCCTGAGTCTGTCCGTAAATTCCATGCTGCGGACCAAAAATGGCAGATAAACTGCATTCATTCTTTTGAAAAAAGATGTCAGTAATATGCTTAAAGTCTTTGGTTATACTTGGAGCATGACATAAAATCCCGATTTTTTTCCCCTTTAATCCTTTAGGGAAATGTTCTGTTATTATTTCAAGACCAGTTTGTACCATAGTTTCAATTTAAGGGCAAATATATTAAATGAGGATCTGTAATCATAAACATTCTTTAATTGATTTTATTCGTATGCTCCTTACCCTAAAAGTTACGAAGAACCGATCCCGCTTAAGCGGAAGAGCTCGACGAAGTAAGATAGGGGCGGGGCAAATAATTGATTTCCAAGCACCAACATTTCCCGGATAAGATAGCATCTGGTCATTTAATATTATTTAACATTGTGAGTTATCTATAACACATTTTTAAGTAATTGAAAATGGATATTCTTTCCTAAGTTTATAGGCAAAAAAAATGCATTCGGTTATGAATAAAACAAAACTCTTCATTCTGGTTTTACTAAGGGTACAGTTATTCCTTCTGATCATTCTCCTTGGCTCCTGCTCAGGAGGTGGAAAGCAGAAACTTACAATTCTTGAGACAACGGATGTCCATGGTGTGATACTTCCTTTCGACTTCATCGAAAAAGAAAAACTTAATGTCTCGCTGGCCGGTGTTTCTTCTTATGTTAAGCAAATGAGGGATAATAAGAATTCAGTTCTTCTTCTTGATGATGGTGATAACCTCCAGGGTCAACCTGAAGTTTATTATTATAATTTCATTGATACCGTTTCACCCCATTTCAATGCCGAGGCTATGAATTACCTTCAATATGATGCTGTTACTGTAGGCAATCATGATATTGAGGCAGGCCATTCGGTATATGATCGGTTAATGAAAAAATATAATTTCCCGATGCTGGCTGCAAATGCTGTTAATAAGAAAACAGGAGAGCCATATTTCAAACCTTATTCCATTATAAAGAAAAATGGTGTGCGAATCGCAGTTTTTGGTCTCATTACCCCTGCGGTTCCTACCCGGCTTCCACCTGAGCTTTACGCCGGAATCGAATTCCGGGACATGTTGGAGACAGCAAAGAAATGGATACCGGTTATCCTGAAAGAAGAGCCAGATCTGGTCGTTGGTCTATTTCACTCAGGATGGGATGATCCTGAGGAAAAAACTTCGACTATTGACTCATTCAATGAAAATGGTTCTTCATCAGTCGCTTATAATGTTCCCGGATTTGACATTATTTTAAACGGACACGATCATGAGGTGATTAATAAAAAATTTGTTAATTCAGTCGGGGATACTGTTTTAATTCTAGACGGAGGCAGCAGATCTGAAAAAATTGCCCAGGCCGATATCACGTTTTCCTCAAAACTTCTGAAAAGGAAAAACAGAAAGATCATTTCAGGGAAAATAATAGATGTTAAAAATCTTAAAGCTGACCCTGCCTTTGTTGAAAAATTTGCCAGTCAGCAGAAATTGATTGAAAACTATGTTGACAAAGTAATTGCAACCTCTGAAACCGATATTTCATCCAGAGATTCTTATTTTGGGCCCTCTGCATTTGTGGATATGATTCATTCAATCCAGCTTGAGATAACAGGTGCAGACATTTCCTTCGCTGCACCATTATCATTTGATGTTAAAATTTCAGCCGGACCAGTTACTGTTGGAGATATGTTCAAGTTATACAGGTTCGAGAACATGCTTTACATAATGTCGATGACGGGTGAAGAGATTAAAAAATACCTTGAATATTCTTATTCCGGATGGTTAAATACAATGACTGGACCACATGATATGCTTCTAAATTTCAGGCTGGGGAAGGATGGAAAGCCAAGTTTGACCAATGGAAAAGCATGGTTAAAAAACCAGGCATATAATTTTGATTCTGCTGCAGGTATTGACTACCTTGTCGATGTAAGTAAAACTGCAGGGTCCCGTATAATAATAAAATCATTTACCAACGGAAAACCTTTTGAACTGAGCAAAATATATAAAGTAGCAGTAAACTCATACAGAGGTAACGGAGGCGGGGGTCATTTTAAAGAAGGAGCAGGAATTGATAAAAACGAGTTGAATAAAAGACTTATTTCGTCAACCGATAGAGATTTAAGATATTACATTCTTAAAAACCTTGAGGCGAAGAAAAAAATTAATCCCGTGGCAATAAATAACTGGAAAATAATCCCTGAAAAATGGATGAAGGTTGCTATACCAGGAGATTATCACTTGTTGTTCGGAAGTACAAAATGAGAGTTTAAATGGATAATTATTTAGTCCATTACTGAAAATGATACAAAAACTATGAAAATGAAATCTGCAAAAATATTTTTTACTGCTCTTGTTATAATTTTTTTAGGTTGTTCCTGGCTGAATATCAGTGAAACAAAAACACCTTGGAAAAAACCTCATAATATTATTTTATTCATTGGGGATGGGATGGGAACTGCCCAGCTTTCTTACCTTAACAGAAGGCAATATGAAGGACAATAGTGTAAACGTTAATTTTATCGGAACCGGAAGTCATACAGCTGTTATGGTGCCTATATTTTCTTATGGTCCTGGTGCTGAAAGATTCTCAGGTATCCATGAAAATACTTTCTTTCTGAATGAATTTCTTAACTTGCTGAATATTAAAAAATAGTTATGTCAGCCTTTTTACTACTTCCTTTTAAGATATGAGAAAAAAAACAAACGTTTTTTTAGATGGGACCATACTACCTTTAGTTGAAGAGTTTTTCTCAGTACAGGGTGAAGGTTTTCATACCGGAAAGGCAGCATATTTTGTTAGATTGGGAGGATGTGATGTTGGTTGTAACTGGTGTGATTCCCGTTTTTCATGGGACCCGGAATTACACCCGCTTACCGAAACCGATTCCATAATTGAACGCATCGTCCATTCTGGCACAGATTCTGTAGTAGTGACAGGCGGAGAACCGTTGATGTGGAATCTGGATTATTTGTGCTCCGGTCTTAAGAACAGGAAAATTTGTACTTTCATTGAGACATCAGGAGCCTATCCGCTTACCGGAGAGTGGGATTGGATATGCCTCTCACCAAAAAGAAACATGCCTCCTTTCGATGAGATTTGCAGAGCAGCTGATGAATTAAAGGTTATTATTGAGGATAAAAATGATTTTGACTGGGCCGAAAATTATCGTAAACTGGTTAATAGTGACTGCCGGCTCTTTTTACAACCTGAATGGAGCAGATTTGAGAACATTATTCCTGAAATTGTCGGATACGTCAAAAAAAACCCTGAATGGAGGATTTCACTTCAGGTTCATAAGTATATGCATATACCCTAAAAAAGGAATGAGGGTCTTGGCAATAATATTTCTCTTATTTACTTCCTGCTTAGTTACCAGGACTGGTTTTTCACAACAGTTACATACAACATCCAACAAAGCCTTAAAAGCCTATAATGATGGTGTCTCATCATATGATTATTTCGATTATTTCACAGCTGAACATTATTTGAAACAGGCAGTTGCAATTGATAATAAGTTCTATGAAGCATTTATGATGCTTGGAGAGCTCATGTCAAAACAGAAACGGTATAGTGAAGCCTCTGTGAATTATCGGATCGCAGTAAAAATCGATTCGCTTTATTATAAACCCGTATTTTTCAGTCTGGCAAATGCTGAAATGATGTCAGGAGATTATAAAAAGGCTCTGGTACATTTTAATGTTTATCTCAGCCAAATAAATATCTCTGATAAGAATAGGGGACAGGCTCTTAAAAATGTAAAAAATTGCCTGTTTGCAATTGAAGCTCAGAAGAATCCGGTACCTTTTAGTCCGGTCAGTCTGGGAAATGCAATAAACACTACTGATGACGAATATTGGCCTTCAATTACTGCTGATGGTCAGACACTTATGTTTACGCGACAGGCTAGATCGGGCGAGAAAAATTCTGATTATAGGACCCCACAGGAAGATTTTTATTTGAGTTATCTTTTGGAAAACAGGTGGCAAAAAGCAATTAATGCAGGAGGTCCGCTAAATACCAGTCAGAATGAAGGAGCCCAAAGTCTTTCTTCAAATGGCAGTTATATGTACTTTACTTCCTGCGATCGTCCCGGTGGACTTGGAAGCTGTGATCTTTATTTTTCATCAATTAATGACGGAAAATGGTCCGTCCCTGTTAATTTAGGGAGCCCGATAAACACTTCGTACTGGGAATCTCAGCCTTCAATCAGTGCAGATGGTAAGATCCTGTATTTTTCAAGCAACAGACCCGGAGGCTTGGGAGGAAAGGATCTTTGGTATTCAGTACTTAATAAAAAAAACAAATGGTCAAATCCTGTGAATCTGGGAAGCACAATAAATACAAGTGGAGATGAAATGTCACCATTCATTCATTTCGACGGAAAAACTCTCTATTTTTCTTCTGATGGCAGACCCGGAATGGGAGGGTTCGATATTTATATTACCAGGATGAAGGAAGACAGCTCATGGACTGATCCCGTGAACCTTGGTTATCCAATTAACACTTATAATGATGAGATGGGTCTGGTGATTGAATCCGGCGGGGAGAAAGCATATTTTTCGTCAAAACATGATAATATCAATGGTAAAGATATTTTCTATTTTAACCTTTACGAATCTGTCCGACCTGATCCGGTTGCCTATCTTAAAGGAAGGGTTTTTGATAAGGAGAGCGGAAAAATGTTAAAAGCTGATTACGAGCTAATTAATCTTTCAACAGGAATAATAGTTGTTAATAGTACAACCGATGGAAATGGAAATTTTTTGGTCTGTCTTCCTTCTGGATTTAATTATGGCTTGAATGTCAGCAAAACAGGATATCTTTTTTACTCTGAAAACTTTATGTTTGAAGGACAGCATACTGTAATGAAGCCATTTATTAAACAGATTAAATTAAGTTCTTTGAAAGTTGGGGAAAAGATGTTACTATCCAATGTATTTTATGAAATAGATTCCTGGCAATTGAAAAAGGAATCTGTAACAGAATTGAATAAACTTACAAATCTTCTTAAAGATAACAAAGAACTGATTGTTGAGATAGGAGGGTATACCGATGCTACAGGAACAGATGATTACAATCAGGTTTTATCTGAAAAAAGAGCAATTTCAGTCGTGAATTACCTCATTAACAAAGGTGTTTCATCTGAAAGACTCAGATATAAAGGGTATGGTAACACATCCCCGATCGGAGACAATATAACTTTTGAAGGAAGAAAACTGAACAGAAGGACGGAAGTTAAAATAATAGACAATAAAAAATAAAAAAATAGTTGCCCTTTTGGGGCAACTATTTTTTACTCACCATTTGTGCACTTTCGTGCATCAGACATCAAAACCAAAACTACATCTGGTATCAGATAGCGATCATAGAATTTGAAAATTTGTTTATAGTATTGCCAGAGTTCACTGCAATCTTGGCGGGAACAGAAAAATAGATCCCTGATCCAGTTAAGCCATTACATTCAATCCGGATCGAACCATCAAGCATTTCAATAAGCTTTCGGGTAAGGGTAAAATTAACTGCTGAGTAAGTATCGTTGAATTTGATCAGCGATTCAGTCAAATCCTGAGTCTGAAGAAATTCTTTGCATTTAAAAAAGCCCTGACCGGAATCCAGAATATAAAAGGTCATCTTATCATCCCTGAAGTAATAACCAACCTTAATATATCCCGATTTAGTATTGCTTAGTGCATTTTGAAACAGGTTACGAATTACCCTTGTTACCCTGTTCGTATCAATTAAAATTTCGGTAGAATTAAATGTCTGGTCTTCAGTTACCAGTATCAGATCCTTAAATTTCTCTTTCCTTAAAACTTCCCTGAATTCGGAAAAGAGATCATTATTAAAGACTTTATCAGGTCTGCAACTTCTTAAATCAGCTTTTGAATTACCCGTATCAATGATTGCTGATTCAAGAAAACTGTCAAACAGCCCTATTAATTGTTCGCAGGAGTTAAAGATCTGATCACTGAACTCCTCGCGTTCTTCTTCGTTATACTCCTTTTTATTTAAAAGAAATGAAAAAGCAACTATTGCATTCATATGCGTTCTCATTTCATGAGACATTCCGGTTAATATTGTTGGACAATTCATCATACTCTGGTTCATAGATACCGTACCCTTCCTGACATCTTCATTTTTCAATTCAGATTCACTCGCATCGCCCTTATTATGTGCTGAAAGATCAAACATTGGAGGTGAGATTAAAGTTTATTTCAATTTTCTTAGAATCTTTTTTGCATCATTTTTATAAATGCTCCTGGATTTTTCGATCACAGCCAGCTGCTCCCTTGCTTTAACCAGTTCATCTGTTTTAATATAACATAGTGCCAGGTACCATTGGGCATGATTAATAAACAGGTTTTTATTGTCGTCAATTACCTTCACAAATGAATGTTTTGCTTCAGGGTAATTGTTGATTTCAAAATTTGAGATACCATTTAGTAAAGCAGATTGCATGTTTCCCGGTTCGTTTTCAAGCGCTTTGCTAAAATAAATAGCTGCATTTCTGAAGTCGTGGATTTTATAATAATCCAATGCAGTGTTATAGTCTGAATTTATCACAGCCAGATCAGACCTCGAAGAAGTGGTGGTTTCATAAGGTTTATAAAACCGGTTCAGTATCTCATCGTTACTGAAATTTCTGCCTGAGAATAATGTCACACCTCCTAAAATGGCAAGACCTACTATTGCTGCAGCGTATTTCATGTTTACTGGTTTTACAGGTCTCTTGGCCGGAACATCAGACTCTCTTTTCTTCTCAATCATATTGAGTTTATTTCTCAGATTAATCAGGTCCTGGTTTTTCAGGACCGCATCTGTCTTGCGGCGAAGATCTACTTCCTGACGGAGTTTTTCATTACCTTCAAGTTCCTTCCGGAACCATTGTTTTTCTGCTTCATTCATCTCTCCGGCATTATACCTTTCGATGAAATATGAAAAATCGATTGTTTTCATTATAATATATCGTTTAAATTAATTTCCAAATAACAGTATATCAGAAATATAACCACATAAAGCATAATGCTTTTAGTGTACACCTTTCCAGACGGCTAACAAAGTCAATCTTAGTCTGACATTTTCAACAGCAAACAACAATACCTGAAAAAAATGTTTACCAGGTTTCCTGCTTACGTTAAAGCAGGATGAATGATAAATACTAACTAAATTTTGATTTGAGGAGGATTTGGTAAAATTATATGTTCTCCGGCATTACCACCTTTAACACAGATCATCTCATCACTTGTAAGTGCAAACTCATTAAAAATGTCGTTGATTTTTTCGAAATTCAGGGTTTTCATTTTTTCTTGATTTTAATCGTTGATACTAATTTTGGGTAATTCGTAATTCTGTTAAGCTTTACATTGCTACATGTCGGAAAGTGGAGTTTTGTGACATAAAAAAATCATTTATTTTTAACAGAGTTTTATTAGATCAAGAAAATCAACGACTTAATTGGATAATTATTACCTTAAAATTATGAATATTTTGGTGGTTTCATATAAACTTATGATATTTATACGGGGGAAATATAATAAACCTAAGAATAATAATGATTAAAAAAAATCGTATACGTTGGTTTTTAATCATTTATGTATGTTTAACTGGCTTTACTGGTATTTATGCAAACCCTGCTGGACAAAAATCTCCTGGTTCAGGTACGAAAAGATATCCGGTTGATGAACATAATCAGTTAAAAGTTGATGATCCATCAGCTGATATAGAAAAACTTAACATTTCCTTACTGTCATTTATTAGTGCAGGTGATACTGCAGGAGCCAGGAAATGTTTGAACTCACTACTTAAAAATATTAGAATAAATTCCGTTGATAGTTTAATTTTATCAGATTCACATTATTCTATTGGAATATTTTATCTTTCTTCCGGAAAGTATTATGAAGCAATAAAATGGTTAAAACTGTCTTCTTTAATAAGAAAGAACCTTGATAGATATGATGAGGTTTATTCAAAATGCATCTATAACCTTGGAGTAGCATATAACTATCTGGGGGATTACAACAGTATGGAGCTATATGCACTCAAATCACTTGAAATTGAAAAAAAAATTTATGGTGAATCCAGTCCATATCTGTTAAGAAGCTTTTCAAGCCTGGTCGCAGCCTGTCTCAACCTTAAGGAGTACGAAAAGGCGATTAGCTTCGGAAATACTGCTTTACAGCTGATAAAAGGACAACAGGAAGATTTTAAATCAGATATAGCAGATCTCTATACAAATATTGGCGTCTGCCATACCCGACTATCAGATTATTCCAAGGCGGCACTTTATCTTGAAAAGGCGGAATCGATTTACCTTAAAGGCTCTCTTATAAAGGATGAGAGATATATTAATATCATTAATGGACTGGCAGTTACTTACAGATTCCTGGGCTTAAAGGATAAATCAGATGAGTATTATGACATGGGAATTGAAATGGCAGAATCCAATAATTCTGTATTGTCGTACAACTTTATTAACAGCTTTGCAATTGTTCTGGGTAATGCAGGTAAAGCTGGAAAAGGTGAAATTTTACTTTCTAATTCTCTGAAAAAAGCAAAGAGTTTGTATGGTTCTGAATCAGGAGATTATATTGAAGTACTCAAAAATTATGCTGAGTATTTAAGAACATTTAAAATTGACATTAAAAAATCGTTGTTTCTTTATGAACAATGCATTGATTATATAAATCGTCACAAAGAAGATCTTTCATTAAAGGAACCTGTGCTTCTCGGATATGCTCTCTCCCTTGCAGAAAATGGTGATTCCAGAAAAGCTCTTGAAAATGTTCAGAAATTGCTCTATCCGGGAATTACAGAAAAGACAGATTATCCAGTAACAGGGAATCCTGAAATCGGGCAGATAGAATCCGATCAATGGTCCCTTAATGTTTTGAAAGCAAAATACAGAATCTTATGGGATATCTATAAAAAAGCAGGAGATTACAATTTTCTTTTAGCTGCAGCAAATACCTCTGAGTTAATTATTTCAATCCTTGAAAAAGTACGAATCAATATCAGCGAGGAAGAGAGCCGGATTGTTCTTGGAGACCGATACCGGGAATCATACCTTTTTGCCATACGCGATTTTGATCAATGTTATAAAAAAACAGGAAACCCGGTCTTTCTGGAAAAGGCATTTGAATACTCCGAGAAAAGTAAAGTTGCCGGGTTACTCGCTTCGACCCGTGAATTAAAAGCTACCCAGTTTCATATTCCTCCGGATATTGCTGAACTTGAAAAAAGTCTTCAAGGTGTTATCAGCTTTTATAATGCCAGAATTGAACTGGAAAATAATAAGATTTCTCCTGATATCTCCCTTGTGTCAGAATGGAAGGGGAATCTCCTTAGTGCAACTCAAAGACGTGATTCTCTGGTTGATCTGTTTGAAAAGCAATACCCAGAATATTATTTAATTAAGTATAATACCAAGGTTGTAAAACCTGATGATATCCCAGCTATTATTGGCAGGAACATGAATTATTTAAATTATGTAGTCACAGATACAGTTCTTTATATTTTTGTAACAAACCGAAAGCAGCAGCAAATTATAACTGTCCCGATCGACTCAAATTTTTATAACAATATCAGGGATTTCAGGATTCTCTTATCCATGCCTTCACCTTTAAATAATGCAAGAACAGAATTTATGCAATATCAAAAGCTGGGGAACTACCTCTATAAAATCCTGTTTGAACCTGCCCGGCAATTTCTGATTTCCAATAGGGTATTGATTTCTCCCGACAACATTCTTTCATATATTCCATTTGAAACAATTCTCAGTATGCCTGGTTCAGGAGAAGAAATCCAATACAAAGACCTTTCATATCTGATGAATGATTTCAGGATTTCTTACACATATTCCGTAACATTTATGGCTGAATCTTTAAGAAAAGATTATAGCCTTACCAATAGTGTAATCGCTTTTGCTCCGGTTTATATCGGTGCTATTAACATCGATTCACTATTATTAAGCAGACAGGTAAAAATGTTCCAAGTGCATGATTTGCCATATGCCAGACAGGAAGCAGAATATGTTTCAGATATCACCGGCGGGAAACTTTATATTAATAACGGAGCAAAGGAGTCAGTTTTTAAAGCTGAATCCGGGAAATATGATATCATCCATCTTGCTATGCATACTATACTGAATGATCAGTATCCCATGCACTCAAAAATGATATTCTATCTTGACAAAGACACCATTGAGGATGGTTTATTAAATACTTACGAGGTATATGGCTTGGTTTTGAAAGCCAAAATGGTAGTCCTGAGTTCATGTAATACTGGAATGGGACTTTTAAATTCAGGAGAAGGAATTCTAAGCCTTGCAAGAGGTTTTATATATGCAGGAAGTCAGTCAGCAATAATGTCAATGTGGGAGATTGAAGACAGATCGGGAACAGAGATCATAAAGAGCTTTTACCATTTCCTTAAAAATGGAAATACAAAAAGCAATTCCTTGAGAAAAGCCAGGATAAATTATTTGAAAACGGCCGACCAACTCAGATCCCATCCATACTTCTGGTCAACTCTTGTGGTTTATGGTAACAATGCTCCGTTATATTATTCAAAACAGTTATTTCTGATTATCGGCACAATTATTTTACTGGTATCTGTATTTCTGATTTTCTTTTATCACCGACTCAGATAATCTTTATATTCCGGATCCTTCTTTAAGAGTTCCAAAAGAGCTTCTTTACTCAGATACTTTTTTCTTCGGGCATAAGTTTCATTTTTAAGATTCATTTTCAGGGCAATTTCTTCGTAAGAATATCCCTCCGAAAACAAAGTCAGTATTGTCTGAGCGTCGGGTTTTAGTTTCTGAAAAGCCCTGGTCACAACTCTCTCAAGAATCGGATTATTTATATCTTCGTTATCATCTTCATCTATTAAATCGAATTCAATTTCAGTGGTCCTTCTTTTTTTCCTGAGCTGGGCATTCCATATATTTCGTGCTATTCCGAAAAAGTAACCCTTGAGATCAGAGGTCAGTTTAAAATTATTTTCCGATATCTGGCGGAAGAGAGTTATAATTGATTCCTGAAAAACATCTGACACATCAGCATCCGACCCGCTGTTCTTCAAAACGTGATGTCTAACAGACTGAAGGTAATTGTCATACAACCAATTAAGAATCTGGTCATCCTGACTGCGAATCCCCTCTATTATGCCGGTATCTGAAATCTTTCGAAACAATCCCTGATGATTACACTAATAAACTGACAAATATAATATTTCCTCAAAGGAAAAGTATGGATCTGTCAGCGCAGCTTTTGATTTTATGGAAATTATAAGCATTTTTTAACCAAAATATAAATATCTTTACTTAATGTATTTAATCTTTGGGTAGCATAAAATGTCATTCCCGTTTGTAAAACAACCTGATGCAATGGATTGTGGACCTGCCTGCCTTAAAATGGTGGCAGGGTTTTACAAAAAAAGTTTTTCACTTGAATTTTTGCGAAAAAAATGTTACATAACCAGGGATGGGGTCTCATTTCTTGGTCTTTCTGAAGCTGCTGATGCTCTTGGATTCAGAACATTAGGTGTAAAAATACCTTATGAGATGCTTAAGGAAAACGTTTTAATGCCATGCATTCTGCATTGGCGACAAAAGCATTTCGTCGTTGTTTACAAAATCAAGAATGATATAATATGGATTGCCGATCCTGCAATTGGAATTATTAAATACACAAGGGACGAGTTTGAAAGGAACTGGGCAAATACTATCACTGATGGAAAAAAGACAGGGCTTGTTTTGATAATTGAGCCTACACCCAGACTTTTCAGTATGGAAGAAGAACATGAAAAAACAAAGGGATTCAGATTCCTTCTAAAATATTTCCGTTTATATAGAAAATATTTATCCCAGTTGATACTTGGTCTGCTTCTGGGAAGCTGCATTCAGCTTATCATCCCGTTTCTGACGCAATCAATAATTGATATTGGTCTGAATAACAATGACATAGGCTTTATTTATCTTATTCTCTTTGCCCAGATGGCACTTGTAATCGGAAGAATGTCAGTTGAATTCATCAGAGGATGGCTTCTTCTTCATATAGGTGCAAGAGTAAATGTGGCAATAATATCAGGGTTTCTTCAGAAACTTATGTCTTTACCTGTTGCATTTTTTGATACAAAGCTCACAGGCGATATTCTTCAGCGGATTGATGACAATAACAGAATTGAAGAATTTCTGACATCCGCAAGCCTGAGTATCCTTTTTTCTTTCTTTAATCTGATAGTGTTTGGAATAGTACTGGCAATTTTCAGTTCAAAGATTTTAGCATTGTTTCTGACAGGATCACTTCTCTATATTCTATGGGTATCATTGTTTATGAAATCAAGGGCTCGGCTCGATCATCAGCGTTTTAAGGAGATGTCTGCCTCAAGCTCAAAACTGATCAATATCATTAATGGCATGCAGGAGATCAAACTTACTCAGAGCGAATTAAGTATGCGTTGGGATTGGGAAAAACACCAGGCAACATTGTTCGGGTTAAAGGTAAAAGGTCTTGGTCTTATTCAATATCAATCGGCAGGAGCGACGCTTATTAATGAAGTGATGAATATATTGATCACTATCGTTTCAGCCACCGCTGTTCTCCGGGGTGAAATGACTCTAGGTATGATGCTGGCTGTCCAGTTTATAATCGGACAACTTAATGTCCCAGTGAGCCAGATAATTGGATTCTTCCGAATGTCGCAGGACGCAAAAATGAGTCTTGACAGGCTGGCTGAAGTTCACGGGATGGAAGATGAAGAATCTGATTCTGAAATGAAGGTAAGAAAGCTTCCTGATAAAAAAGATATTTATATCAACAACCTTTCTTTTCAGTATGAAGGGCCCCGGTCTCCCTTTGCCCTTAAAAATGCGGATCTCTTTATTGAAGAAAACAAGATTACAGCTATTGTCGGAGTCAGCGGAAGCGGAAAAACAACGATGTTGAAAATGTTGCTTGGATTTTATCAGCCTGTTACCGGAGAAATATTGATCGGTGATACTCTTCTGTCAAATCTTAGCCTGAAAGTATGGCGTGAAAAGGTCGGAGCTGTCATGCAGGATGGTTTTTTATTTCCGAATTCAATTGCCGGAAATATAGCGCCTGGTTCAGAGGAAATTGACGAGAACAGGTTAGTGAAAGCAGCTGAAATAGCAAATATTAAGGGATTTATTGAGTCACTCCCCCTCGGTTATAATACAAAAATAGGCGCAAACGGACATGGACTAAGTGAAGGACAAAAACAGCGGCTGCTTATTGCACGTGTTATCTATAAAAATCCGGAAATAATAATTTTCGATGAAGCAACCAATTCACTCGATGCAAATACTGAAAAGGCTATAGTAGAAAACCTTACTGAATTCTTTAGTGGAAAAACAGTGATTATTGTTGCACACCGTCTCAGTACGGTCAGAAATGCTGATAAGATAGTTGTACTCGATGGTGGACGTATTATTGAATTGGGAACCCATGTGACATTGATTGAAAAGCATGGAGCTTATTACAATCTTGTGAAAAACCAGCTTGAACTGGGCAATTGACAAAAAAGATGAAAGACCCCAAATCTGAAATAATATACTCCGACCCGGTCAGTGAAATTATGGGTCAACCACCACAACGTATTTTAAGGTGGGGAAACACACTTATATTTTTCGTATTCGTACTTTTTATATTTTTTGCATGGTTGATAAAATATCCGGATAAAATACCTGCGCCGGTTGAAATTACAACAATGAATCCTCCCGTTACTCTTGTATCAAAAATACCCGGACGAATCAAAAATCTGTATGTAAAAGATAAAGATAGTGTCAGTGCCGGACAATTAATTGCAGTAATGGAAACAGCTGCATCAATAAATGATCTTAATCAACTTAAGCAATTAGTAGATACCATTAAAAGACCAGAGGCAATAATTCCGGGATCATTGCCCGATTTTTCTGAATTGGGAGAAATCCAGGGTTTTTGGGCATCTTTCCAGAAAAGCCTTTCAGATTTTAGTAATTATGTTATTAATGATTTTTACGGGAGCAAAATGAATTCGGTTACAGATGAGATAGATGGAATATTGGTTTATATTGGCAGAATAAAAGTAAAAGAAAAATTATATTCTGAAAATCAGGTACTTGAAGCCAAAAGATATAAAAGAGATTCCTTATTGTTTGCAAGCGGAGTGTATTCTGAAAGTGAGCTTGAGAAATCTCGTCAGGCACTGATAAGAATTAATATTGAACTTCAGCAGGTTCTGCTCGATCATTCAGCAAAATCAATTGAACTGGCAGAAAAAAGGCAACTCCTGAAGGATTACGAAATCAATAGAAAGGAGGGAAGAGAAAAATACTATTCCATTCTGAATGAATCGTTCCTAAACCTTAAAGCTCAGATTAAAATTTGGGAAAATACCTATCTTCTAATCTCACCTGTAAGCGGAGTAGTAACTTTTACAAAATTCTGGAGCGAAAACCAGTCCGTTGTAAAAGATGAACCTGTACTTAGCATTGTGCCTTTTGTAACCGGCGATTTTGTTGGCAGGATTAACATGAAAATGCATCGGTCAGGGAAGGTAAAAGCCGGACAAGCGGTCAATATTAAACTAAGTGGTTATCCCTATCTTGAGTATGGTATGGTAAGAGGTGTCGTAAAATCCATATCCCTTGTTCCGGCAAGTGATGCATATGTCATTGAACTAAGCCTTCCTTCAGGCCTGAATACCCTGTATGGCAAAAAACTGGATTTTACTCAGAATATGCAAGGTACTGCTGAGATCATAACAGACGATTTACGTCTCCTGCAAAAAATTATCAACCCGTTCCGCTACCTGATATCCAGAAATAAAAGATAATTTACTTTTCCTTTTCCTTTTTTGAATAGGGCTCATAATCATCATCTTTGGATGAGGATGAGAAAGAAGATCCGGGGGTACCACCAGTACCTTGCTTCCCCTGATTCTTTTTTACATATTTCTGATAAAGCCTTACAGCAACTAAAGCAAAAAGTGCAGAAAAAACAATTACTTCAATTTTATCCATCAGACTATTTATTAAAATTCAGAACCTGGTTTTTGCTTTTCAATTAAATCCTTTAAATTCTCTTCAAATATATAATTAATATAAAAATAAGCATGTGGGTTGAATCAAAAAGGTGGTTTATGATATCAGATTGATTTTCCGCATATTCTGTCTTTTTTGTCTTATTAGTTGATTATCAAATTAATTTACAGTAAAACTTTGAGTTTTAATAAATATTTCAATATTTTCGTACTCTGAAAAATCCATGGGTAGCCATGGTGAAAGAGACTCTTAAAGATCTGAAACATAAAAGGATTGATTATGATTAAAGAAAATCCGGATGACTCTGTTCGTGAAGAACAAAACGGGGCAAGTGAAAATGCTGCCGGTTCTGAGGATGCAATTAAAGCTGAAGAAGCGGAAAAAACTGAAACTCCAGGCGAAACTGAAAAGGCTGATGAGGATACGAAAACTGTCACTGAAAACAAAGATGTAATGGATGAAAAAACACCTGCCATTACACCAGTGGAATCTGTTCCCGTTGCTGATGAGTTTCGTGAATTGGAGGATATAGAACTTCCCCCTGTCGATTATTCGGGATTCTCAAAACATGAACTGGCTGAAACTCTTGCTTTAATAATTGAAAACCGGCCACCATCCGAGATTCGGGATGATGTTGAACGTATAAAGACATTTTTTTATAAGAAACTTAAGCTCGAATCTGATGAAAGAAAAAATAAGTTTCTTGAAGGTGGTGGAAAAATTGAGGATTATAAAATATGGGTCGATCCTCTTGACTATCAGGTAAAAGACCTGATTGAAAAATTCAGGGAAAAAAAGAATGACTATAATAAGGTTCAGGAAGCCGAGAAATACGATAACCTTAAAAAGAAATACGATATAATTGACCAAATCAAAGATCTTGTCAACCGTGAGGAATCAATCAATAAAACCTTTCATGACTTCCGGTCACTTCAGAATGAATGGCACTCTATCGGAGTAGTCCCTCAGTCATCACTGAAAGATCTTTGGGAAAATTATCATCATAGTGTTGAGATATTTTATGATTATATAAAAATCAATAAGGAGCTCAGAGATCTTGATCTGAAAAGAAACCTGGAAGCAAAGGTAATCTTATGTGAAAAAGCTGAGGAGCTTTTGCTTGAACCAAATCCTGTAAATGCCTTCAGGTTACTTCAGGATTTTCATAACCAGTGGCGGGAAATAGGCCCTGTTCCGCTGGAATCAAAAAACGAAATATGGGAAAGGTTCAAGGAAGCCACATCGCAGATCAACAAAAGACATCATGAGTATTTTGAAAAACAAAAAGATGATCAGAGAAAAAACCTCGAAGCCAAGATAGCACTTTGTGAAGAGGTCGAGGCAATTAATCTTCTGGAAATAAAGAGTTTCAGGGACTTCGATGAAAGGGCCGATAAAATTGTTGCGCTTCAGAAAATGTGGCGTACCATTGGATTTGCGCCCAAAAAGCAAAACAATAAGGTTTATCAGAGATTTCGTGAAGCATGCGATACCTTCTTTGAAAAGAAAAGAAGTTTTTATGCCGATAATAAAGAGATCCAGCTTAATAACCTTCAACTGAAGACTGAGTTATGCATCCAGGCTGAAGCTCTTCAGGAAAGTACAGACTGGAAATCTACATCCGACGCCATGATTAAACTTCAGAAGGAATGGAAAGAGGTTGGCCCTGTTCCCCGGAAACAGTCTGAGAGAACCTGGAAAAGGTTCCGCAAAGCATGTGACCACTTTTTTAACAGGAAAGCTGATTTCTTTGCAAATCTTGATTCTTCATACGAGGATAATCTTAAAGCCAAATTGGCTGTTATTGAGGAACTTGAAAAATTTGAGCCGGGAACAGATGTACAGGCTGCATTCGATCGGCTCAAAGAATTGCAGAGAAAATGGACCGAAATCGGTTTTGTTCCTTTTAACAAGAAAGATGAAATTACTAACAGATACAGGAATGCCCTTAATAAAGAATTTGACAAACTAAAGATAGGAGACGATGATAAGAGCATTCTGAAGTACAAGACAAAACTTGATAATCTCAAGGCAAATCCCAAAGCTTCAAGAAAAGTCCGGAATGAAAGAGAGAAATTCTTTACCAAAATTAAACAGCTTGAGAGCGATATTGTTCTTTGGGAAAACAATATCGGATTCTTTGCAAAATCGTCCAATGCTGATACAATGATTAAAGAGGTTGAGGAAAAGATTGAAAATGCAAAACGGATGATTAAAACACTTGAAGAAAAAGTCAAAATGATAGATCAGTCAGGTCTTGATGATTAATTATTTAAAATTCAGATAGTTTAACTTAAAAATTTCCTTGCATTGACCGACGTTAAGTACGTATTTGTAACAGGAGGAGTGACCTCCTCACTGGGGAAAGGTATTATTTCTGCCTCCCTGGCTAAACTTCTTCAGGCCAGGGGTTATTCCGTTACCATTCAGAAACTCGACCCTTATATCAATGTTGACCCTGGAACTCTTAATCCTTATGAACATGGTGAATGTTATGTAACTCTTGACGGAGCTGAAACCGATCTTGACCTGGGCCATTATGAAAGGTTTCTGAATGTTCCTACAAGCCAGGCAAACAATGTCACAACCGGGCGTATATATCAAACTGTAATAAATAAGGAAAGAAAAGGTGACTATCTTGGTAAAACAGTCCAGGTGATACCTCACATTACTGATGAAATCAAGCGGAGGATTAAACTGGTCAGTTCCGGAAATAAATTTGATATTGTTATTACAGAAATAGGGGGTACTGTCGGCGATATTGAATCATTGCCATACATCGAATCCGTAAGGCAGTTAAAATGGGAGCTGGGCCCTCAGAACTGTATAGTTATTCATCTTACCTTGGTACCTTATCTTTCTGCTTCCGGAGAATTGAAAACTAAACCGACCCAGCATTCAGTTAAAGTTCTTCTTGAGACAGGGATACAGCCTGATGTTCTTGTCTTAAGAACAGAAAGAAATCTTACAGGCGATATTAAAAGAAAAGTTGCTTTGTTCTGTAACGTAGAGGAAAACGCTGTAATTGAATCTGTTGATGTATCAACTATATATGAAGTTCCCCTTAAAATGCTTGAAGAAAAACTCGATCAGACAGTATTAAGGAAGCTTTCATTACCAATTGACAACGAGCCCCCGCTGACTGAATGGAGGGAGTTTCTTAAAAAACTTAAAAACCCGAAACATTTCATCCGGGTTGGATTGGTAGGAAAGTATGTGGAATTACCGGATGCATATAAATCAATAGCTGAATCATTTATACATAGCGGTGCTATGAATGAATGTGAAATTAACGTAGAGTACATTCATTCTGAGGATATTACTGAAGATAATGTAAATGAACTTCTGAAAGGGCTTAAAGGTATTCTTGTTGCACCTGGATTTGGCTCACGTGGTATTGAAGGGAAAATTTTAACAGCAAAATATGCAAGGGAAAAAAATATTCCTTTCTTCGGGATATGTCTTGGAATGCAGTGTGCAGTTATTGAATTTGCACGAAATGTTCTGAATCTTGAGGGTGCTCATTCAACTGAGATAAATCATAAAACAAAATACCCGGTTATAGATCTTATGGAGGAACAGAAAAGCATAATTGATAAGGGAGGTACAATGAGGCTTGGGGGTTATAAATGTATCATAAGTAAGAACTCCAGAGCGTACGAATCATACGGCAGGACTGAAATTATTGAAAGGCACAGACACAGATACGAATTCAACGACAGGTTTTATGAGGATTTTAAGATAAATGGCATGGTACCGGTTGGAATCAATCCTGAATCAAACCTTGTCGAAATAGTTGAAATACCTGCCCATAAGTGGTTTATAGGTGTTCAGTTTCATCCTGAATACAGCAGTACAGTCATTAATCCACACCCCCTCTTTGTAAACTTTATTAAGGCTTGTATTGATTAGAAAATTTTACTTAAGATAACAATAATCATATTTTGAAAGAATGGATAAGAACACAATAACTGGCATTATTCTGATATTTGCGATATTCATTGGGTTTAGTATCTATAATAGCAGCCGTTCAAATAAGTCATACGAGAAAGCAGTTACTGTTGCTGATTCTCTGTATGCTAAAGGCGACATTGAAAATGCAAGAGCGGAATATATTATTGCTCTGAGATTTAAACCAAATCAAGCTGAAGCATTAGCTAAAATAAATGAAATAAACCAACGACTGGGTTTTATCCCTGAACAGCAAAAAACGGATTCACTGGCCCCAAAACCGGTTTCTTCTGATTCTTTGAAAGTTATAACTCAGGAGAGTCCGACAGATTTTGGTCAGTATGGAGTTTTTGCAGTTGCAGCAAAAGGTGCAGACTCTTTAATTACCCTTGAGAATAATAAAATTGAGCTAAAGATATCTCCCAAAGGAGGAAGGGTCTATTCTGCACGTCTGAAAGATTACCGCACTTATAATTCACTTCCCCTTATCCTGGTTTCAGGTGATTCAACGATTTTTGGCTTTAACTTTTTTACAGTAGATAATAAGGCGGTCCAGACAAACAACCTCTATTTTACACCTGTTTCAGATAACAAAATGTTTATCGTTACCGAACAACCACAAAGTGTTGTTCTCAGGTTAATGGCAGGTGATGGAAAGTACATTGAATATAAATATACCCTAGCACCCGACAAGTATATGGTCGACTTTGATGTTACTTTCAAATCAATGGAAAACATCATTGCATCAAATCAGAACAGTCTCACTTTAGATTGGAGAATGTATATACCCCAGCAGGAGAAAGGCAGACAGAACGAAGAGAATTATACCACTATTAAGTTCAAGTATTTCCAGGATGATGTGGATTACCTTAGATTAAGGTCAACTAAAGACGAAAAGAAAGATATTACTACAAAATTGAGCTGGGTGGCATTTCAGGATCAGTTTTTTTCTTCTGTGCTTATAACAAACGATTTTTTTCTTAACGGTTCAGTATCATCAACAAGAACCATTACTTCGGAAAAATATATCCGGTATTTTACCTCCGAAGTCGGGGTACCTTTTAATCCCGGACCCGAGGCATCATTCGGGATGAAGATGTATTATGGTCCTAATCATATATCTACATTAAGAAAAGAAGGTCTTCAGCTTGACAGGCTTGTTTTCCTGGGTAAGAATATAATCGGCTGGATCAATAGATTTGTCATCATACCTATATTTAACTGGCTCGATAATTATATTGGCAACTATGGAATTATAATATTGATACTCACCATTATAATAAAAGTAGTGCTTTTCCCTCTTACATTTAAATCCTACCAGTCGCAGGCTAAGATGGCAGTGCTGAAACCTATGGTTGCGGAGCTTGGAAAAAAGTTCCCTAAAAAGGAAGATGCAATGAAAAAACAGCAGGCAACAATGGATCTTTACAAAAGGGCAGGAGTTAATCCAATGGGAGGATGCCTTCCAATGCTACTTCAGATGCCGATCCTTTTTGCGATGTTCAGGTTTTTCCCTGTGTCGATCGAACTCAGACAGGAGCATTTCCTTTGGGCAACAGATTTGTCTACCTATGATTCTATTTTGACTCTTCCTTTCAAGATACCTATGTATGGTGACCATGTCAGCCTTTTTACTCTCCTCATGACTGCATCTACACTTCTTACAATGAAGATGACCGGATCTTCACCAGGACAAGATCAGCCCGGAATGAAAGTGATGATGTATATGATGCCTGTAATGTTCATGCTGATCCTGAACAATTTCTCATCAGGTCTTACATACTATTATTTTCTTGCTAATATTTTGACTTACTTCCAGAACATCCTGTCAAAGAGATTTATAGATAGTGCTAAAGTTTTAGCTACGCTCGAGGAAAATAAGAAAAAGCCCTTAAAAAAATCAAAATGGCAGCAACGCCTTGAGCAAGCAGCAAAACAAAGAGGTATTCAAGCTCCCAAAAAATAGGCTTTTATTTTAAAACAAAGACTGTAAATAATTTATAATAACTGGTATAAGACAGGGAGAGATGTTGATTATTTCAATATCTCTCCTTATTTTATTGTTAAATTTCCTTAAATAGATATATCACATTCGAAAATTGTTATAAATTTATTTCTTCCAATTTAAGGGGAAAATGGGGAAAAAAGTAAAAAATAAAGATTTAGCCGAAAGGCTTGGTGTGTCCAGTACTTTAGTTTCTCTGGTACTGAATAATAAAGCTGACCAGCATGGCATCAGGAAAGATACACAGGAAAGAGTACTTGCTCTTGCAAGGCAAATGGGATATTTCGATTTGCTAAAGGAAAGACATGAAATTTCACCGGTTGAAGAAAAACCTGGAGTGATGGGGATGATTGTCCCTTCTCTTCATGATCCTTTCATTTATGAAATAACACCCTATCTTCAGAAAGCATTCTCAAGTATTGGTGTGGGATTTTCTATAATGACAAAAGACCCTGACGACGGAAGATATAACCGGCTCGTCGGCGCATTTAAGAAATTCTATAGTGGCCTTATACTTGTTGGCGAAACAGCAGATGATTTTACAATCCGTTCATTACGGGCCTCCAGTTATCCATTTGTTCTGCTTGAGAAATCGGTAAAGATGTTGCGGCTCAATACAGTCTGTACCGATACATCAGAGGGATCCCGGCGTGTTGCTGATCATATCGAAAAACTTGGTTATAAAAACGTAATAATTGTTACGGGTAAGAACTCAATAAGTAAAGATATACCTGTTATAGAACTGCTCAACGATGCACTGAGTCAAAAGAAGGGGATGAATAAACCATTAATTGCTGAACTGGACTACCCGGCTGCAGGTAACGATCTTGACTTCGGACAATTTGAAAAATTTATGCGGCCGCCATATCGTGCCGAAATAATGATCATTTTACATTCCGAACTTGTATACCCTGTAATGGCATTACTAAGGAAAAAGAAACTGCGGGTACCACAGGATATTGCACTGATCTCGATGGAAGAGGGGATAGGCTTCGATCTGATGTTCTCCCCTGTGACTTGCTTAAGGAAACCGCTGGCAGGTATGGCACTTAAGGTTGCTAATATGATTTGGTCCGAAGTTAAAAACTCAGGAAAAGGCAAGTATAAAAGACAGGTTAACATTTCACCAGAACTAATCATCAGGAATTCCTGCGGAACAATATAGATCCTTTATTTAAATGAGTACATACAGATACCTGCTGATAACAGCTGTAATTATTTTAATAACAGGTTGTTCAGACAAGGATATCATTAGTAATAATGATTACCGCGCCACTGTCGAGGCTGTTTTTTCTGAAAGGCAGCAAATAGCTTCAAACCGTAAAGAAGAACTTTTTAAAGTATTTAGAAATGAACTTTCTGATCAGCAAACTGAAGCTTTGAAATTTCTTTTCGCATTTATGCCATTAAATGACCTTGCTGATTACAGCGGTGAATTTTTCCTTGCTAATGCTGATGTTGCACTCCAAAGCAGAAAGGAGACACCATGGGGGAAGACAATTCCTGAGGAAATATTTCTTCACTACGTTCTGCCATGCAGGGTGAATAACGAAAATCTCGATTCCTTCAGAATTGTATATCACGGTGTAATATCTGACAGAATAAGGGGATTGGATATTGAACAAGCTGCACTCGAAATAAATCACTGGTGTCATGAAAAGGTAGCATATCAACCAGCCGACATTAGAACATCTGCTCCGATAAGTACTATGCTGTCTGCCCGGGGCAGATGCGGTGAAGAATCAACTTTCACTGTTGCAGCCCTTAGAACTGCAGGTATACCTGCACGACAGGTTTATACACCCCGGTGGGCTCATACTGATGACAATCATGCCTGGGTTGAGATATGGATCAATGGTAAATGGTATTATATGGGCGCTTGCGAACCTGAACCTATTCTTGACCGGGGCTGGTTTACTGAACCTGCAAGAAGAGCGATGCTGATACATACAAAGTCTTTCGGAGCTTATTATGGGAACGAAAATGTAATAAACCTTAATAAATACTTCTCCGAAATAAACAATCTTTCCAAATATGCCATCATAAAGAAAATATTTGTTAAAGTTATCGACAGGTATGAAAGACCAATAAAAGATGCATCAGTTGAATACCAGCTTTATAATTATGCTGAGTTTTACCCTCTGGCTACAGTGCCAACAAATGACCTCGGTATAAGCAGTTTTGAAACAGGTCTTGGAGATCTACTAATCTGGGCCCGCAAAGGTGACGACTTTAATTATAAAAAAATATCAGTAGATGATTCTGATACTCTTGTACTAAAGCTTGATCGGGAAGCGAGGGGTAAAAGTAGCGAAGACCTTGATCTGATTGTGCCTGTAGTACGCACTCCTGTGGAAGGACCATCTCCTGAACAGATTGAAAATAATTCAAAACGACTTAATGAAGAAAACCTGATGCGTCAGGCTTATATTGAAAAGTGGATGAAACCGGATGAAGCAGAAGCTTTTGCCCATCGGATAAATTCCGATACTGCCGTAATAAAGGAATTAATAGCTAAAAGTATGGGTAACTTTAAAACTATTACTTCCTTCCTTTTAAAAACGCCAGAACAGGAAAGAGAACTTGCCATTTCGCTTCTTGGAGTTATTGCTGAAAAGGATCTGCGGGACACCCGGGAAGGAATCCTTACTGATCATTTGAGAAATGTTATAAAACCTTCTAATCTCAACGATAAAAAAGATCTCTTTGTGCAGTATGTTCTTAATCCCAGGGTGGCAAATGAAATGCTTATCGCATGGCGCGGATATCTCATAGAATCTCTTCCCTCAGCGCTTGTGCCAGATGCAGTAAAAGATCCTGCTTTAATTGTTACTTATATAAATGAAAATATTAAGATCTCCGGTGATGGAAATTATTATAACACCCCTCTCTCTCCTAAGGGTGTTCATGACCTGAAAGTTGCTGATTCAAAGTCACGCTCAATTTACTTTGTTGCCATATGCAGAAGCCTTGGTATTCCATCCAGGTTTGAACCAGGAAGCAATATTCCACAATATTTCTTTAATTCATCCTGGAATGACGTTTATTTTGCTGAAGAGAAAAAACCATCACTGAAAAAAGGCTATCTGAAACTATCCTCCTCCTCAGAAACTAATCCTGTCCCGGAATACCATATCCACTTCACAATTGCACGATTCGAAAATGGACGATATAATACCCTTGATTATGATTTCAACAGACGGATTACCGATTTTAAAGAGGAACTTCAGCTTACTCCGGGGCATTATATGATTGTAACTGGTAACAGATTGGATGACAGTAAAATACTTTCCAATATATCTTTCTTTGATCTGTCAGAAAATCAGCACCTTACAATAGATGTTAAACTCCGGAAGGATTCTTCAGCGCCTGTAATACTTGGCACAGTTGATATGAATAAAGTGATGAATATATATAATCAAAGCAGGTTTTCTTCCGATAAAATTTCAGAAAAAGGAGTGGTCATTGCCTGGATCGAACCTGATAAAGAGCCGACCAAACATATTTTAAACGATTTACCTCTTCTTAAAACTGAATTGGATTCATGGGGTGGATACTTCATTTTTTTATCCGATTCCGATGCAAGCGAAGATCTTTTCAAATCTGAAGAACTTAAAGGACTGCCATTAAATTCAATTTTCGGTCACTACAATAAAATGGATCTATTACGAGATCTGATGGGCCCCAATACTCCTTCAGACATTAGTTTTCCGTTTATTATTCTTGCAGATAAAAATGGTTACATCAGGTTTAAATCATCCGGATACAGTATCGGAATCGGGGAACAAATACTAAAAAACGTAAAATAGTTGAGACATGTCTGAGACCTGTATCAACCATTGTTAACAAATGTTCATATCTGCTAATTGTCTGTATTTAAAAATCATTTATCTTTGTTTTGGTATTACGATGAAATAAAATCATTGTAATTAAAAGGGAATGCGGTTTGAATCCGCAACAGTACCCGCTGCTGTGATGCCTGATCGTTCTTACGATGATGGTTTTAAGAAATACCTGCCACTGTTCCGCTGGAGTGGGATGGGAAGGCTTCTTGAAACCGGGACAAGTCAGAAGACCTGCCATACAATGTAAAGTGTTCAAAGCTTTCGGGAAGAAAAGCACAGAATCATCAACTGATTCCCTTCTTGAATTTATCCCGGCAGCTTTGGCAAAATAGAAATTAATTTTGAAAACTGTTGTTTTTTATACTGCCTTACTGTTATCCCTGCCTCTTCACGGACAGCTATCCTTTAAGGAAGATACCATAATAATCAAAGAAGTTGTAATCTCACGGAAAATAAACCAGGCAGGTTCTGCAGGTTATAAAGAAGCTAATATTGATTCGGCAATTCTAAAGGACTACCACCATGGCTCTATTGCTGATCTGCTTTCAGAGAACTCATCGGTATTCATTAAAAGCTATGGTATGGGCGGTATATCTACTCCTTCATTAAGAGGGACAGGTGCAGGCCAGACTCAGATAGCATGGAATGATATCAACATTAATAACCCTATGCTTGGGCAATTTGACCTGTCTCTTGTTCCTGCCGGTTTCATCGACGATGTTCATATATATTACGGAGGCGGTTCAATGGAATTGAATAATGGTGGAATGGGGGGGATCATTAACCTCGAAACAAAACCTGTCTGGAAGAAAGAAAATGTTGTTTTGGTCAATCCGGGTTTTGGAAGCTTCGGGAAATATACCGGTTTGGTTAAGGTTAAAACAGGAAATACCAGTTTTCAGTCAGTCACAAAAGCTTTTTTTCAATCCTCAGAAAATAATTTCCGTTACCTGAATACTGTGGCAAGTTCAGAACCATTATGGGAAACGAGAAAAAACAGTCAGGTCCGTCAAAAGGGATTCATCCAGGAAATATATTTTAAAGGGGCAAGAAGTGTCATGTCAGCAAGATTGTGGTACCAGTCAGCCTCCAGGAATCTACCGGTACCTCTGATCACTCAGCAAATGAGCCCAGGAGAAAAACAAAATGACGAATCATTGCGTACGATGCTCAACTATGATGTCTTTAAAGGCAGTAGCGACTATAACATTACCGCAGCATTTATTTCCGACAAATTAAATTATAAAAACAGCCTTGCATCAATTAATTCAAGAAATAATGCCAGGACTATGATCATTAAAACCGGGATGGAGAGCAGGATAGGAGAAAAGTCAAATATTAAACTATTTATTAACAATGAGTTAAATATTATTAATTCAAATAATTACTTGGAGAAAAAGATCCGTAATACCACATCTTTAACTGCTTCTGCTGAAAGAAAAATTTCAAGCCGGCTGGTAACACAGGTACTGGTTCGTGAGATCATTCAAAATCAGACTTTCCTGATGCCGGATTTCTCCGCAGGATTGGAGATAAAGATCCTTGCAGAAAAGGACTATTATCTGAAAGCTAATATTTCAAAAAATTCTAAGATACCAACCCTTAATGATATGTTTTGGCTCCCGGGAGGTAATCCGGAACTTAAAAATGAATACGGATACACATATGAGGTCACCTTGGAAATGAACAATAAGTTTTCATCACCTTTTAAAATAAAAACTGATTTTACAATTAAGAAAATGATGAGAAAATTGGAGGGTCATTACTACGATTTAGCGCAAAGAAAAGGGCTTTTTG
>JBGOZX010000022.1:0-37504 GCA_041480425.1 Bacteroidia bacterium | reverse complement strand
GGGAGTTCGACGCAGTCAAAATCAATTACTCCCTTCTTCGCTTTCCATCGGCCGCCATAGGCTTGTCGCCTACGCTCCAAAGCTTCAGCGACGGAGCGCCGACGGCGCTGCGCGTAGCTCTGCGCCTTTGCGTAGCCGCTTCGGCGCAGCAAGGTCAGCGAAGCAAAGTAGGGGTGGGGCAAATAATTGATTTTCAAGCACCATATCATTTTTATTAAAGATTCCAGAAAATCATTTTATATTACTTACTTTTATTACTAAAATGCAGAAATCAGCATATAAAAGATCATAATCTTCGGAATAATAGCCAGTTAAAATCCTGATCAATTTATATGTCTTTAAATTAATAAATTAATCACATATTTCTGTTGGTTTTTCAGATTTTTTTCGTTTTTTTTGGTAAAATATTAACCTTAAAAAATTGCGAAGAAAATCCTGCTCTCCTGTCTGAATAATTAACATTAAAAATCCTGAACCATGGATCGCAGATAAGAAATACTTTATAATATTTTGAAAAATCACTGTAATATGAGATATTTTATTTTGCCTCTCTTCTTCTCGATGCTTTTTACTTTTGTTATTGAGGCCCAGACTCCGATATTTCTTAAGCGGGCTTTATCTGATGTTTTAGTTAAAGTAGCAGATATTTCAGGTAAGTCAGCATACTATAAACCAATTTTTGGGAATGGGGACAGTAACCCTCAGGCTGTAAAAGGTATTGTCAGGTATGGGTACCTTTCAATCGACTCAGGAGGATCAAGCAATATCCTGAAATATGATAATGAAGAACAGATTTTCTTCATACTTGAAGGAACGGGAAATCTTCATTATGATAAGAGCACTTTTCCGGTAACAAAAAATGATTTCATATATATTCCTGCAGGAGTGAAACATGGCTTGTCGAATCCCCGGGAAAGAACTTTGAAAGCAATAGTAATGGGATTTAAAATACCTGAGGGAACAAAAATAAAACAAACTCCCCGGCTGATGATTGCTAACGCTGATGAAGTTCCTTTCCAGGTACTTGGACAGCATGGACCAACAACACTGTTTCAGTTACTTATGGGAACAACAGAAAGTAAAAGAGACAGACTTGCTGCTGCCTATCAGGTAAACAGCCTGTTCATAATGGATTTTGCCACATGGGGGACCAATATTCCTCACAGACATGAAAAAGAAGAAGAGATATATTTTGTTCTCAGAGGATCAGGTGAAATGGTTGCAGGAGAGACTCCTGATGGTAAAGAGGCACGCTTTCCGGCGAAGGAAGGTGATGCTTTCTTCTTTTCACCAAACACACTGATAGGATTCTATAGTGGTACCAGAGAAGGAGAGGAGCATGCCAGGATCCTGGCTGTAAGATCAAAATTCACTTCTACTTATTAGCCTTTTTAAGGTCCATTATGAATATCCCGTACCCGATGCCTGCAAGATCAGTTGATTTTGCCAACTGGAAGGCCATGAATTTCCCATCATCACTGATGACAGGGTTTGAACTTTTATAACCTTTGTAATCACTGAAATTTGTCATTCGGATAAGATTACCGGAGCCATCAAGCTTTAGTTTATAAATATCAACAGCACCTGTTTCTTTGTCACATTCTACACAGCAGTATTTACCATCGGGGAAGATCCCTTCCGGTTCATCATACTGGTTGTCAGCGTTTGACATATTCGTTACAGATCCTGTCTCCAGATTAAGCATCATTACTTCGGTTCCCTTATAATTGTAACCTGAAAAGGTCATTTTTTTCTCGTCAGGAGGAACGAAATTCTGCACTTCAATATCTTTGTATGGTGTTCCGGTGTTATCGAAAATAACTTTCTTGTTTGCCAGTTTCGGTTTCCCGTTTTGGTATAAAATATCTGCCATATTAAATATATACTGCCCTTTTTTAAGGCTGTCAGGATACTGATTACCTGCAACAGTCCAGGCTATTTTCATGTTCTTACGTGAAACAGCCGGTCCTTCAGAACATTTAGTGCCCAGACGTACAGGTGGTTTTGTATAGGTCTTATCCATTACCCAAAGCTCAGCATTAAGCTGTCTGTTTTTGTGAGGATTTGCTGCATCGAAACTAATACATCCGGAAAGTAGTATATCACCATTTGCCAGATAGAGTGCTCTGGTAAATCCACCATGATAAAAATGTCCGGTTAAAAGTGAAATTTTTCCGGTAGCCAGTTCGACTTCATAAACGTCGCCATAGGTTTTTTCAAGGAAAAGAATCTTTTTCTCATCGTGCGACCAGTCGGCTCTTTCACCAAACTGGGTTACCCTTTTAATATATGGTGGCAGGTTATCAGCGGGGTTTCCATCCTTAAACTGAGGTTTCGAAGCAGTTTGTGCAGGAAGAGTAAATGTAAAAGCCAAAATCAGAGCCGGAATAATAAGAAAAACTTTTTTCATACATCAGGGTTTTAAAAAAAAATACCAAAAATAGATGAAAATTAAGCTTTGAAATTGTATGATAATAAGGGTTATATTTCGATAAAACTGTCAGTTTGAAGTTGCTATAAAAGGAAGAAGAATAATTGTATTTTTTACACGTAAAAAATTATTAAATAAACAAAATTAACATATTTTTAAAAATCAATTGCTTAATTCTTTCTCATCATGCAATTAACTCCTTTCATCATGCTTTTAACTCCGTTGAAAAAGTTTTCTCTACCCTGAGCCAGGTTTACAAATTTGTAGGATTCAATTTCCAAGCTGACATATTCAATTGCGAACCGTACAGATTCAATTAAGAAGTAAAAAAATCCGGTTTGGGATACCAGGAAACAGGTCTGCATTGTCCTTTGCATTATTTTTAGGCTGGGTTCATTTATTTCTTTATTTTTAGCAAATTAATTTTTATCAGATTTTAACTTTTTTTTATGATGAACCATACTTTTTTGGTGCTTTTAATAATCCTGTCTGTTTCTGCAGGCAAAATGACAGGGCAGTTTTCTCAATGGAGGGGACCGCAACGCAATGGGATATATTCTGAAAAGGGATTGAGAAAAACATGGCCTGAGAAAGGTCCTGAAACATTGTGGTCATTTGAAGCACTTGGTGCAGGACATGGAAATGTCGGAGTTGCCAAGGATAAAATTTTTATCCTTGGAATGCCGGACACCATAGGGGTTCTTTATGCTTTTGACTTTAACGGAAAACTTCTCTGGAAGAAAAAATATGGTTTGGAATGGCATGAAAATTATACAGGTCCGAGATCAACCCCTACTATAGTCGGCGACCGCGTCTATTTCGAAAGCGGACAAGGGATAGTATTCTGTTACAATGGCAATACAGGGGATAAGATATGGTCGGTAGATCTGTTTGAAAAGTTTGATGCAAAGAATATCACCTGGGGGATGGCGGAATCATTACTCATAGTAGGAGACCGTCTTTTCTGCACTCCGGGAGGAAAAGAAAACAATATTGTTGCACTGAACCGTTTTACCGGAGAAACAATATGGACGAGCCCCGGAAACAGTCAGCCATCAGCCTATTGCTCACCAATACTCGTAAAACACAATAAGACCTCCTTAATAGTAACAATGACCGCAGAATCAATAATCGGTGTTGATGCCTTAACAGGTCAGTTTTATTGGCAGGTGCCACAATTTCAGGTTAATAAGATCCATGCTAACACACCTGTCTATTCAGAGGGAATTATTTATTGCTCCAGCGATTATGCAAAAACGAATTCAGGTCTGGTTGCATTAAAGCTTTCTGATGATGGGAAAAGTGTTTCCATCGAATGGCGAAATGAGAATTTTAAAAACCTTATGGGGGGTATTATTGTAACCGATGGGCATATTTATGGTTCTATGTACCGGAAAAATTTGTGGTGCTGTCTGGATGCTTCTGACGGAAAAATTTTATATTCATCCGATAAATTCGGTGATGGGAATATCATAATGGCTGATGGAATGTTTTATTGTTATAGTGAAAAAGGGGAAATAGCTTTAGTCACTGCCGATCCGGCATCGTTCAATGTGATCAGCAGATTTCAAATAACACTTGGTTCGGACCAGCATTGGTCGCACACTGTTATTTATCAGGGAAGATTATATGTAAGACATGGAAATGCTCTGATTGTTTATAACCTGAAGGAAAAATAATTCAACTTCGCTAAAACACCTTAAGGGATTATTTACAGGCAGTAAAATATTTGGGTTAATCGATTAAGCCAAAAACTCAACCCTCCAAAAGGCTGTTTCAGCTATAATTAATTCAGTTTCACCTGTTCTTAAGATTATTTCTTTCTCCCTGATTCGTATCTTTGAAAGCTATGCAGACGAATTCCTTAAAGAATTATTTCACTATTGCATTGTTGCTGTCATTAGCGATAGGCATTACGATCCATTTCCCGATGGTTATGAATTACCTGTTCGGAGAGGGAGGCGGTCGTCATGGTGAAAAACTTATGGTAAGTTTTTCACATCTCGGAACGGAACTTCTGATTACATTTCTGGTGGCACTTTTAATGTTTACTTTAAACTTTTTCATTCTCAGACCTATCGGGAAACATGGAAAATTGCAGGTACTGACCATTGCTCTGGCTGTTTTTCTTACCGTGATCTCTGTTTTTATCCTGAATCCTCTTTTTTATTCATTACTATTCAATTCTGGACTAATAAAATCAAAATTACATTTGAACCAATCGATTTGAAGAGCGTTCTTTATGCAAAATCCTGGAGTGAAATACATGAGAACTCAGCCTGTTTTTTTGTCATCTCACTCTTCATTTCATCAGCCTCGCCAATATTTTTTAATAAATTGTTTTTCCAAATTTGTAGTTTTATTCCGGAAACATTTAAGCAATTGAAGTATTAAAGTGAGATATAATTTTCTAAAATGAATTTATGAAAGCAGCTACTCTTAAGCAATACATTCTGTTTGCAGTCATCATCTTATCACCCATAACCGCCAGGGCGCAGGAAAGGATTACCATTCCTAAAATTCAGGGTGAAATCAAATTCGACGGCATCGTTGATGACAGCTGCTGGCTGAATATCAAGCCACTTCCCATGGTAATGCATACTCCCACCTTTGACAACCAACCCTCAGAAAAAAGTGAAGTGATGATATGTTATGACAATACATACTTATATGTAGGAGCCAGGTTGTACGATTCTAATCCGTCTGATATGCTTATCTCATCGAAGAAACGTGATGAATCTGAAGTTTCCAGCGAAGTGTTAATGCTGATCTTCGACTCATTTAATGATAAGGAGAACGGACTTGGTTTTGCAACTACACCTACAGGATTGAGGAGTGATTTTACAATTTCCAAGGATGCTATGGGAGGAGATCCACACGAAGGTCCCTTTAACCAGAGTTGGAATACTTTCTGGGATGTGAAGACAACAAAAAATGAACAGGGTTGGTTTGCAGAAATACGAATTCCGTTTTCAAGCATGCGTTTTAAGGATAATGAAGGAAAGATTGTAATGGGATTGATTTGTGTACGCAAAATAGCTCACAAGAATGAAGTTGATATTTTCCCTGCAATTCCGCCAAACTGGGGGGAATCAAGTGCTTACAGACCATCAAAAGCACGGGAGGTAGTGTTTGAAGGGCTTAAATCCAAAAAACCTTTTTATATAGCTCCGTATGTAATCGGTGGTTATCAGCTGGATAATGTTTTAAATGATACAGAAACCGAATATGAATTGGACAAAAGTCCCAAATTGAATGCAGGGCTAGATGTAAAGTACGGTCTTACCAATAATTTAACAATGGACCTGACGATCAATACTGATTTCGCTCAGGTTGAGGCAGATGATGAACAGATCAATCTTACCAGGTTCTCATTGTTTTTCCCTGAGAAGAGAACATTTTTCCAGGAGCGTTCAAGTGTTTTTACTTTCGACTTTGAACCTGGAAGCAGCCTTTTTTACAGCAGACAAATAGGGCTTCATGATGGAGAACGAGTACCCATTTTTGGTGGTGCAAGAATAACTGGCATGGCAGGTAAATGGGATATAGGTTTCCTTGATTTGCAGACACAGGCTATTGATCAGACAGAAGGTTCAGGTGATGCACTGGCATCAGAAAATTTTGGTATACTCCGTCTAAGACGGCAAGTAATCAATGAAAACAGTTATGTGGGTGGAATTGTCACCTCAAGGATTGGAACTGATGGTTCATATAATACTGCATATGGGATGGATGGAATATTCAAAATGTCTGATAATGATTACCTGAATGTTAAATTGGCACAGTTAATAGATAACGCTTTCCCAAATAAAATGTTTTCCCTTGATCCGACTCGTTTATATATCAACTGGAACAGGTTTAACCAGAAAGGATTAAATTATGATTTTACCTGGTCGAGAAGCGGGAAAAATTTTGATCCTAAGATCGGATTCCAGATGCGTAACAATTACACCCATTATTATGGAGGTTTGGGATACGGATGGATTCCGGGAGAAGAGTCAACGATTCAGAACCATAATGTTCGTATCAGTGCAATGGCATTTACTGACAATCTGGATAATTCTGCCCAGTCATTTGAAGCCGAATTATCATACGATTTCAGATTTAAATCTGATTACAGTGGTATGTTTTCAATCAAGCATATTTATGAAAATGTCACGGATACTTTCAGCTTTTCAAAAGATACCTATGTTCCGGCTGGAAAATATGGATTTAATCAGTTTGAGACTCATCTGAATTCTCCTCAGACAAACAAATTTGTTTTGGGAATCGACTTTTTTGCTGGATCCTTCTATGATGGTGACCGTTTTACTTTCGGAGTTGAACCCTCCTGGAACGTTGGTTCAAGTTTGCAGCTGGGGTTGGAATATGAACATAACTTCCTGCGTTTTAAGAGCCGTAATCAGTCATTTAGCGGGGGCGTTGCCGGATTCAAAGCTCTTGTTATGTTTACTACCAGAATGTCAATCAGCACCTTCATCCAGTATAACAGTGCTGAGAACGCCTTGATAACCAACTTAAGGTTCCGTTATAATCCCCGGGAAGGGAATGATTTTTATATTGTATTCAATGAAGGACGAAATACTTACAGGGATATTGAGAATCCCCGACTTCCTTTGTTTAATAACAGATCTGTATTGCTGAAATATACTTATACGTTTACGTTGTAAAGAGGAGCCAAAATGCAGAAGTGGCAATGGGTGAGTCCATGAGATTCCGGCAGATTACCTTCAGTAACAGCTGTTGGGGTTCCCCTGCAAAACCAAATTAATCCTTTAATCGTTTCAAATGTATGGCAAAGTGTAAAAATCACCATGATATCCTTTTTCTTATTACCTTTATGACTTCCTTTAAATAAATTAATTAATAATTAAAACAACTGAATTATGGCCGTAATACTAGTAGGATTTATAATTTTTATAATAGGATTTCTTGCTGCCAAAGCTGATCCTCCTTTGAGGACTTACAGATCGATGATTAAAACAGCCGGAATTATTGTCATTCTTATAGGATTGTTTATTGCATCTGTTGTCCAGGTTGAACCCGGACAGGTAGGCGTACAAAAGCTGTTTGGTAAAGTAAACAATAGAATTCTTGAAAGCGGATTGAACGTTATTAACCCGTTGGTAAAGGTTGTTTTGTTCGACGTCAGAACAGAAAATTATACGATGTCGGGAGTAACAGATGAGGGCTCAAAGATGGGAGATGATGCAATACGTGTTTTATCGGCAGATGGTCTGGAAGTAATTGTCGACCTTACTGTTTTGTATAAAGTTATACCATCGGAAGCACCCCGGATTCTTAAAGAGGTCGGTACAGATTACCGGAATGTACTGGTTCGTCCGATTTGCAGGACAAAGATCAGGGATAACGCCGTTTATTATGATGCAGTTGCATTGTTCTCCAGCAAGAGAGATGAGTTTCAAGCCAGGATATTTTCAACTATTGAATCAAATTTCAAAGAACGGGGGCTGATGCTGGAACAGCTTTTAGTAAGGAATATTACACTTCCTGCATCAGTAAAAGCTACTATTGAATCAAAAATAAATGCTGAACAGGATGCACAGAAGATGACCTTTGTTCTGCAGAAGGAAAGACAGGAAGCTGAACGCAAAAGAGTTGAAGCACAGGGTATTGCCGATTATCAGAAAATACTGAGCACAGGACTTAGCGACAAACTGTTGCAGTATGAAATGATTAAAGCTATTACTGTTTCACCCAATGCCAAACTTATTTTTATGACTAACGGAAAAAACCTACCCATCCTGGTGGATAGTAAATAACCACGGTTTAAATTCAGGAACAATTGGTGCGTAAGAATCCTTTATGGGTTGGTTATGTTTGTTTTCACATCCGAACCATTTTAACTTTTACTTAACATAAATTAACCTGAATATAACACCTTCAGAATATGTTTCTGCTATATTTGAAAGATGTAATTTAAACTTAAAACTTCCACACATATGAAAAAAATAATTATTGGTTTATCCGGTTTAATAGTTCTGATATTTCTTATCATTTTTACTATAAGTGCTAAAAATGATAAGGAGATCACTAAGGCTAAATCAGAAGTTGCGATGGATTGTTCAAAATGCCCATCAACGACCCTATGTACCAGTAATTCAAGTTCAAAAACCGTAACATGTGATCCTGCTAAATGTTCAGAAATGAAATGCGATCCGGCGACATGCAAAACAAATTGCAAGGATGCTTCCGCTCAACTGAAATGCGATCCTGCAAAGTGTAATCAGCAGGGGTTAGCTAAAAAGTAGGAAATTTAAGAGGCGAAATTATTTTGATCCCATTAGTGGCACCTCGCAAAACCTGAATAAACCCTGTCGGGTAATATTTATTTTCCCTAAGTTTCTTCTGATAAAAAGCTTTCACAAGTTAATATCATTAATAATCAATGTTTTAAGTCCCTCTCCCCTGGGAGAGGGATTTAGGGTGAGGTGGATAGTTATGGGGATTACGACCTCACTTCGTTCGGCCGTGATCCCTGAGGTGGGAACCTTACAAAGCCAAAGCAAACCCGCTTCGCGGTTTAATTTTGTTTTCAGACAGTACTTCACAAAGCAAGCTTTGTTCGGCCTTGCTGAAAACAAAAACCATCCGCCTTTTGGCGGATGGTTTGCTTTGTCTTTGCGGAGAGAGGGGGATTCGAACCCCCGGTACCCTTTTGAGGTACACACGCTTTCCAGGCGTGCCAGTTAAACCACTCCTGCATCTCTCCTTATTTCAAGTAATGATTGTTTAAAATCGGCGGCGCAAAATACAAAAATTTTTGATAAAAATTTTGTTATGAGATTTCTCCAGCCAGCGGATTACTTAAACATCTTACTATCTCTTCCCTCGATGAACATGTACCCAACAGATGCATAAGTTTTGTCACGGAAGCCTCGGAAGTAATATCTTTACCGCTTACAACGCCTGCAGCAAGCATTTCACGGCTTGTCTCATACAGACCCATCTCAACACTTCCCCCATGACACTGGGTTACATTGTAAATTATGCCTCCCTTACCGATAAATGATTTAAGATCATCAATGAACCATTTATACGTCGGTGCATTTCCCGATCCAAAGGTTTCAATAATAAGCCCTTTTAAGTCCTTTGTATTTATAATTGCCTGAACAAGATTCCTGCTAATACCCGGAAAAATTTTCAAAATAGCAACATTGTTATCAAAAGATTTATGTACTATTAATTTCTGATTCTGATCAGGATACCGTATCATGTTATAATTATATTTCAGATGCAGACCCACTTCAGCCAGAGGAGGATAATTCGGTGAGTTAAACGCATCGAAATGTTCAGCACTGAACTTGGTTGTCCGGTTACCACGGGTAAGCTCATTGTCGAAATAAATACAAACCTCTGGCACAAGCCTCAATTCCTTTTCCCTTGCAGCTGCTATCTCGATTGATGTTATGAGATTCTCCCTTCCATCAGTTCGGAGAAGACCTATTGGTAACTGCGAACCAGTCAGAATTACCGGTTTCCCAAGGTTCTCCAGCATAAAGCTTAATGCTGAAGCAGAATAAGCCATGGTATCAGTTCCGTGCAGAACAACAAATCCATCAAAATCATCATAGTTTTTTTCAATGATTTCAGCCATTTTGACCCATATGGCCGGATCAATATTGGAAGAATCATTTACCGGATCGAAAGAGACAGACTGAAGATCATAACCGAATTTAGCCAGTTCGGGAACATGATCAGTAATATGTTTAAAGTCAATTGGGACAAGGGATCCTGTTATCGGATCATGGACCATCCCGATAGTTCCTCCTGTGTAAATAATAAGTATTGATGTTTCTTTTATGTTCTTCATTAGTAGATATCAAAGATTAAAAAGCCGGACAGAATTTTCAAATGTGATTGAAGCAACCTCTTCTTCACTACTTTCAAAAATTTCAGCAAGTTTCCTGTTTATGATGCAAATATACGAACTCTCATTTCTTTTACCTCTGTGGGGGACAGGAGCCAGATATGGTGAGTCGGTTTCCAGTATAATATTCTCTGGTCCTGTCTCATTTACTATTTTATCGAGACCTGAATTTTTAAATGTGATGATGCCTCCGATACCAAGTTTGAATCCCATATTGATAGCTTTTTCAGCATCTCCGATACTCCCTGAAAATGCATGAAATACCCCTTTCAGGCTCGTTCCTTTAAATTCTTCAAGTGCTGAAAAAACTTCAGGAAACGAATCTCTTGAATGAATAATAACCGGGAGACCTGAGCTGATAGCAAATGCAACCTGCCTTTTAAATGCAATAATCTGTTCTTTTAAATGAGTCTGATCCCAGTACAGATCAATACCTATTTCACCGATAGCAAAGAATTTATAATTTGCTGCCAGGCTTTCGAGTTTATCAAGCTGGGAAATGAAATCCTCTTTTACAGCGGTAGGATGGAGGCCGATCATCGGGTAACAGATACCCGGATACCGGTTCTCAACAGCAAGCATCAGATAAACAGATTGTAAGTCGATATTTGGCATAAGAAGCTTTACAACGTCACTGTTAATGGCTCTGCTTACGACCTCATCTCTGTCGTTATCGAATTCCGGAAGATAGATATGTGTATGTGTATCAATAAGCTGCATCAGACAACGCCCTGGGCTATCATAGCATTAGCCACTTTCACAAAACCTCCTATATTGGCTCCATCTACATAATTAATGAATCCGTTTTCCTTCGTACCATATTTCACGCATGTACTGTGAATATTCTTCATAATTGTGTGAAGTCTGGCATCGACCTCCTCACGCGACCAGGGCAGTCTCATTGAATTCTGGGTCATTTCAAGTCCTGATGTGGCTACACCCCCGGCATTGGCAGCTTTTCCCGGGCCATAAAGTATCTGAGCATTCAGGAATACCTCAACAGCTTCAGGAGTTGATGGCATGTTTGCCCCTTCAGCAACACAGGTACACCCATTCTTCACAAGCAGTTTTGCCTCGTCAGCATTTATTTCGTTTTGTGTAGCATTAGGCATTGCAATATCGCATTTGATTATCCAGGGCCTTTTATCTTCAAAGTATTCAACCCCATATTTTTCAGCATATTCCTTTATCCTTCCCCTTTTAACATTCTTAAGTTCCATTATATATTTTAATTTTTCTGTATCGATACCTTTTGGATCATAAATAAATCCGTTGGAATCTGACGAGGTTACCACTTTGCCGCCAAGTTCAGTTACTTTTTCAGTTGCATATTGTGCCACATTTCCTGATCCCGAGATACATACTATCTTGTCTTTAAGACTGTCACCGCGTGTGGAAAGCATCTCCTCTGCAAAATAAGTGGCACCGTAACCTGTAGCCTCCGGACGGATAAGAGAGCCCCCCCATTCAATACCCTTACCGGTAAGGACTCCTGTAAATTCATTTTTTAATCTCTTATACTGACCAAAAAGATAGCCAATTTCACGACCGCCAACTCCAATGTCGCCGGCAGGGACATCAGTGTCAGCTCCGATGTGACGAAAAAGCTCCGTCATAAAGCTCTGACAGAATCTCATAACTTCATTATCGGATTTACCCTTGGGATCAAAATCCGAACCACCTTTTCCTCCACCCATTGGCAGTGTAGTAAGACTGTTTTTAAAAACCTGCTCAAATGCAAGAAATTTCAGGATACCAAGGTTAACTGTGGGATGGAGCCTGAGACCACCTTTGTAAGGGCCAATTGCGCTGTTCATCTCAATCCTGTAACCACGGTTTATCTGAACTTCACCTTTGTCATCCAGCCACGGAACCCTGAAAATAATAGTTCGTTCGGGTTCAGCAATTCTTTCAAGGATTTTCGCATGTTTATATTTGGGATTTTCTTCGATAAATGGTATCAGGGATTCTGCAACCTCCTGAACAGCCTGATGAAACTCATTTTCACCCGGATTTTTGGCTTTTATCATTGCCATGAATTGTTGTACTCTTGGATCCATAGAATTAAATTTTGAGCTTTAGGATTATTGGAGTATTAAAGTTATAAAAACAATGGGAAATGCCGTTTCATTATTTACTTTATAACCTTTGGAATCTCGACCCTGATCAACAGATCAATTTTAGATGCAAAACCTTTCACCTGCTGATTATAAATCTCCAATGCTTTTATTTGCAGGTTTGCAGGCTTACCTGGGTATCCCCCAACCGCACCATATATTTCTGCAATGTTTTCACGAAGCCTGACCTGTCCTGTAATACCACCCTCACCGGGTTGAGTGGCTGAGATCTGCTCATGCATTTTCTCACAATTGGTTACAAGGGCCTGGATCTTTTTAAGGTTAGAACCTTTTGCAGTTGATGCTTTGGTTTTAAGTGCATCACGGGTATCCAGGATCTTCTGATCAATAGCTGAAAGCTCTTCCAGGAGGTTGTATGCTTTCATCAGGATTTCCCGCTGAAGTTTACGGTCTTCTGATGTATGTTTCAGATCAGGAATATCATTCAATTTCAGATTTGTGATAAATGTTTCGGTACCTTTAACCAGCTTAATCGTATAGGTTCCGGCAACATATTCCGGACCAAAGGCTGCATCTCCAAGAATATTTGGAGATTTTGGAACTTTTGGAGGTTCCATAGCAGTTGCAATACGAACGATATTAATTCCTTTGCGGTTTCCAGCTGGTAGTTTTTTCAGGAATTTTCCGTCAGAGTCATAAATATCGATATACATATCACCGAACACATGTCTCTTCTTAAGGTAATAACATATTGTTGCTGCGGTTGAAGGATTTGACCCGGTATATTCGGCGTCTCCCGGAAAATCCTGCATCCCGGTTCCGGAAGGGAAGTAGTATGGACGCACCGGCAGGAAAGCAAATTCCTGTTCCAGAACAGTCTGATTAAAATTCCGAAACGGAGTCAGATCATCAATAATAATAATTCCCCTGCCATGAGTTGCAAGAATCAGATCGTTTTGATCGGACTGGAAAGCCAGATCAAAAATTCCAGTCTGGGGTATCTTGTTCTTAAACCTGACCCATTCTTTCCCGCGGTTAAGACTGATAAAAAGGCCCATCTCAGTTCCAAGAAAGATCAGGTTCGGATTGACCGGATCTTGTTTTATTACATGGCAAAATCCCTGGATATCCTTTGTTGCCAATGATTTCCAGGTTTTTCCAAGATCTTCTGTATAATAGACATACGGATTCAAATCACCTTTCCGGTGAGCATCAACAGTGACCCATGCCGCATTTTTAACAAAATTATCAGCATCAATGTGTGATATAAATGCAAGGGGAGACAGCTCCGGAACAGCATCATTGAGTTTTGACCAGCTTTTACCACCGTCAACAGTAAGTTGAAGATTGCCATCATCGGTACCTGCCCAGATTATGTTTTCGTCCAGCGGTGATTCACAAACAGTAAAAATTGTAGTATTGTTTTCTGCTGAACTGTTATCTACAGTCAGACCACCCGATTTTTCCTGATTCTGTCGAAGGGGATCATCTGTTGTCAGGTCGGGAGATATCCGTTCAAAGGTATCTCCTTTATCACGGGACCTGAACAGATATTGAGCCCCTACGTAGAGCCATCCGGATTTTTTGCCAAAAACAGTCGGGGTATTCCAATTAAACCGCAACGATTCAGTACCCTCTTCAGGAAATGGTTTAATATATTTGCTTTCACCTGTCCGCTGGTTGGTCCTGAATATCCTTCCCCCCTGGTACTGTGAGTATATAACATCGGGATCAGTCTGGTCACCATAAGTATAGAAACCATCCCCATAGCCTATGTTTTTCCAGTCAGCATTTCTTATACCACCAGGTTTTCTCGAAGGACCCATCCACGATCCATTATCCTGCAATCCTCCATAAACGTTATAAGGTATCTTATGATCAACACTGACATGGTAGAACTGGGATACAGGGAGACTCTGAACAAACCGCCAGGTGTTTCCCTTGTCTGCAGAAATGTAAACTCCGCCATCTGTGCCCATATATATAAGGCGATTATCTGATGGACTGATCCATAGAGCGTGTGTGTCACTGTGATAATTACCTCCTGTTATAGAAGGATTCTGAAAAAGTTTACCTCCGTTTGAACTGACCCACAGGGTAGTGCCAGGCTTATAAATGCGCTCCGGTTCAACGGGATCAGGTACAAGAAGACTGTAGTAAAAGGGTCTGTCACCCATCATAACCTGGTCACTCATTTTTTCCCATGTAGATCCCTTGTCAGATGAACGGTACAGAGCTGATTTATCTGATTCAACAAGCGCATATAAATAATGAGGTGCAACCGGTGATATGGCCAGGGCAATTCTTCCAAGGATTTCATTCGGCAGCCCGTTCTGGATTTTGTTCCATGTGGTTCCCCCGTCAGCAGATTTGTAAATTCCGCTTCCGGGACCACCTGACCTGAAAGTATATGCCTGACGCCTGAAATCCCACATAGATGCATATATCAATGAAGGATTTTCAGGATCCATTGCCATGTCTGCACAACCGGTTGAAGGACTAACATATAGCAACTTGGTCCAGGATTTTCCCCCGTCAGCCGTTTTATATACACCCCTGTCCTCACTATCTCCCCAAAGTGCACCAGGAACTGCAGCATATACTATTTCCGGATTGGAGGGATCGATAAGGATGCGGCCAATTCGTTCGCTTTTTGGCAGACCCATAAACTCCCATTTTTCACCTCCATTATTAGTACGGTAAATTCCTGTTCCGATTGAAACACTATTGCGAACCCATACCTCGCCTGTTCCTACCCAGACTGTATCAGGATGGTTCTGATCAATTGCAATGGTACCAATTGACTGGCTATATTCATCAAAAACAGATTTGAAAGTTGTTCCCTGATTAATTGATTTCCAAACTCCGCCTCCTGCAGCGCCAACCCAGAGGATATTAGGATTCTTGTTCTGGGCAGCTATGCATGATATACGTCCGCTCATTCTGGCAGGCCCAATCTGCCGGCCTTCAATGTCCCCGAACATGGCATCGGTAACCTGCCCTTGCAGGCCCGATAGTCCAGCCAGGAAGAAGATGCTTATAAAAAGATGCTTAAGGTTCATGGAATGAGTGTTAGAGATAATATATTCCTGGATATTATTGTTTTACCGGTTTTTCAAAAAGAGAATCATCGAGTGCGGTATTTAATTCAACCTTATCGACAACTATTGTCATAGCCAACTGCCCGTTCATTTTTGTATCAATTTTTCCGGGCACTGCCAGACCTTCTACCTGAGTGTAATTACTGTAGTAAGTATCAGCTTCAGTTTCATTTCCCATTATCTTTACTTTAGTATTTGACCGGATCATAATATATGAATCTGAGTCAATGTAATAAGTGAAAACATCGCCTTCTTTTGTAAGAAGTTTTATTTTAAAACAGGATGTCCCTTCCATATCTTCCTTTCCATCAAAGGTCACCGTATAACCCTTTTCTTTCCAGTTCCATAACATGCCATCCATATCGGACTGATAACGCAACGATTTTAATTCATCTTCAGAAATAGGCTGGGGATCAGTTACCCCGGCAAAAGGATTGAGACCCCATCCCTCTTTCCCATTAAAAGTTTGAATAAAGGTTAACCCCTGGAAAGTACCTTCGAACCGGACTTTATCTGGTCGCTTGGCCAATTGAATAATAGGGATTTCCATACCACTCTGGGTTAGTTTACCAGTTAGTTTTTGAGTATTTACTTTTAAAAGGTTATCCTGACCAATAGCTTTAAAGTGTTCTTTAAGAATGTCATCTAATGACTGGGACTGGGCCATACTTCCGGAAACCAGAAGCAAAAACGAAAGGAATGTTTTAATTTTTTTCATATACATTGGATTTTGTTATTTGTAGCAGAGCAAGTTATTTATTTTTTATCATTTGAAAAAATGAAAATTTATTCAGGCAAGTCGATAAACATTGCCGGGAAGGCATTTTATTACGCAGTTAAACTCCATCTGAAGCAAAATTGCAGATAACTTGTAAATAGGAATTCCTATTACTCTGCAGATTGCGTCGATAGTTAATTCCCCATCTTTCATAAGTAATTCATAAATCTTCTGTTCTGTTTCATTCAGTTCAGAAAAAAGAGATCTCTGGACAGGCGGTTTTGATTTTTCAGGGTTCCAGCTGAGAAAATACTCAATATCTTCAGATCTTTCGGCTAATGCAGCTTTATTACTCTTTATCAGACTGTTACAGCCAGCAGACCATTGATCTTCAGGTCTTCCTGGAACAGCGAAGACATCACGGTTGTACGAATTTGCCATATCGGCAGTTATAAGGGCACCGCCTTTAATTCCCGATTCTACAATCAGTGTAGCATCCGAAAGGCCGGCAATTATCCGGTTTCTTTTAAGAAAATTGTTTCTCTCAGGCAGTGCATCCGACATAAAGTCTGTCAAAAGACCTCCGTTACTTATCATTGCGTTGGCCGTAGGCCGGTGAATAGAGGGATAAGTCGTTTTAAATCCGTGGCCAAGAACTCCGACAGTTGGCAGATTATTTGAAAGAGCAGCTTTATGAGCAGCGATATCAATCCCATATGCCAGCCCGCTCACAATAATCAGATCCGGATGACCTTCTGCAAGTCCTTCAATAATTTTTTCACATTGTTCCCTGCCCCGCACAGTGGCATTCCTGGTTCCAACAACACTCAGAATTTTTGAACCATTAAGATCACAATTGCCTTTAAAATAAAATACTACAGGTGAATCGTCGCATTGCCTGAGCCTGAAGGGGTAATCATTATCAAGATAAAAGAAGGTCTTAATATTGTTTTTCACAACATACTCAGCTTCTTTTTCAGCAGCATCCAGATACGATCTTTCACTTATATAGTTTGCAATACCAGATCCTATTCCTGGTATTTTAACAAGATTCCTGTAAGGCTCACAAAAGATAGCTTCCACGCTGCCGAAATATGAAACCAGCTTTCGTGCATTGATATCACCGATACGCGGGATAAGACCTAAGGCAATTTTATGCTTCAGCGAGACTTCTGACATAGCACAAAGAATTGAGACATACAAATATAAAAAAAAGAAGACTCTTTTAAAAGTCTCTTTTAGCTAATAAATCCCCTTCTTTTTTCACCCCCAACCACCTAAAGGGGGCTCTAAATCCCACTTTTTTCTTAGCACCCCTTCTTCGCTTTCCATCGGCCGCCATAGGCTTGTCGCCTACGCTCCAAAGCTTCAGCGACGGAGCGCCGACGGCGCAGCGCGAAGCTTCAGCGAAGCAAAGCAGGGAGGATGGGGGGTAAAACTACCTGCTCTTCAGGGGATTGTGGATTCTAGATCACACCCATATCGAGCATCGAGTTTGCAACTTTCAGGAATCCTGCAATATTTGCACCTTTCACATAGTCAACATAGCCATCCTCACGCTTTCCATATTTAAGGCACTGTCCGTGAATGTTGCACATGATTTCATGCAGACGGTCGTCAACCTCCTGACGGTTCCATCTGAGTTTCATCGAGTTCTGCGTCATTTCCAGACCTGATGTAGCTACGCCACCGGCATTGGATGCCTTACCGGGTGAGAATAATAGCTCGGTCTTATGAAAGATCTCAATTGCTCCAGGAGTACTTGGCATATTTGCACCCTCACATACGCAAATACAACCGTTATTAATAAGTTTTTGGGCATCTTCGCCGGTCAGTTCATTCTGGGTAGCACAGGGCAGGGCAATATCAACTTTTACTTCCCATGGCCTCTTGCCTTCGTGAAATTCAACTCCTTCAAAAGCATAGGAATATGGTTTAACTATATCTTCGTTGGAGGCACGAAGTTCGAGCAAATAATCAATTTTTTTGCCTGAAATTCCTTCTGCATCATAAACATAACCATCCGGTCCTGAAATAGTAACAACTTTTCCTCCGAGTTCTGTTGCTTTAAGTGCGGCTCCCCAGGCCACATTTCCGAAACCACTTATTGCAACTTTTTTGCCTTTGAACGATTCACCGCGGATTGCCAGCATCTCTTTGGCAAAATAGACACAGCCAAAACCGGTAGCCTCAGGACGAACAAGTGAGCCGCCCCAATTGCTGCCTTTTCCGGTAAGAACACCGGTATGATCACCTTTTAACCTTTTATACATTCCGTACAGGAAACCTATTTCGCGGCCCCCGACTCCGATATCACCGGCAGGTACATCAGTTTCAGGTCCTATATACTTCCACAATTCCAGCATAAATGACTGGCAGAAACGCATTACCTCCGCATTTGATTTTCCTTTGGGATCAAAATCTGAACCTCCCTTTGCACCTCCCATAGGAAGGGTAGTAAGTGCATTTTTAAAAATCTGTTCAAATCCAAGAAATTTCAGGATTGAAAGGTTTACACTCGGGTGGAAACGGAGACCTCCTTTATAGGGGCCAATAGCATTATTGAACTGGATCCTGTAGCCAAGATTGACCTTAACATTGCCTTCATCGTCAACCCATGGAACTTTAAAAACCATGACACGGTCAGGTTCAATGATACGTTCAATGATGTTGGAAGATTCAAACTGCGGATTTTCGTTATAAACCTCTTCGATTGACTCCAGTACTTCTCTTACTGCCTGTAAATACTCAACCTCTCCGGGGTGCTTCTTTTCGAGGTTATTCATAATTTTATCTACATTCATATTTTGAAATTTAGTTAATAGTACAAGATTAATTGCCCAAAGTTCTGCTGTACTTTATTCATTAAAAATGATTTAACTCATGTTATTGAATGATTGCCCTCAAATCCTGGGAGCATATGAATTCAGCGACTTGAATACTTTAGCTTTTTCTTCGCGTTTAAGAGCACTAATATAAATTGGTGGATATTTTGCTATTCCCTCTTTCAGCCGCTGAAAAAGAGTAATGCTCTGTATAAGGCCAAAAAGCTTAGTCTCTACCTTGTAGCCTGAAAAGGTCCTTTTGTTTATCTCAACCGAATTCTTCTTACCTCCGACAATACCTGAGGTAAAATACCGGAAAATAATATTGTCACCATCATCGGAAAAGTAAATGTACTGGTAACTTAGATACATAGGAAGAAAAACAACAAAAAGATAGCAACCAGTCAGGATAACTGTCCAGGCAGTATCGCTTAATCCAAGTAAGGGATATTTGATCAGTTTGGCTGCATAGGTAAGGGCAATATAAACCAGAAAAATAACGGTAGCTGCGAACAGCTTGATCCTTACGCTGATAATGGTTCTGCTGTTATCAAAGGTCATATTGGAAGATTTTTGTAAAAATAGAATTTTTTTTTCACTACCGGCCTACTTTTACCCCCAACCTCCTAACTGGGGCTTGAAATCCAGTTGTTTTTAGCCCCCCTTCTTCGCTTTCCATCGGCCGCCATGCGCCTACGCTGAAGCTTCAGCGCAAGCGTAAGGCTTGTCGCCTACGCTCCAAAGCTTCAGCGACGGAGCGCCGACGGCGCTGCGCGAAGCTTCAGCGAAGCAAAACAGGGGGGATGGGGGGCATAACCTATCGCCTGGTTTTAAAAAATTTAGTTACCAGATTGCCACATTCTTTTCCGAGCACTCCTGGGGTTATTTTGGTCTTTGGATGTAGTAAAGAGCCTCTTATCCCTGTGAAACCTTTTTTCTCATCAGGTGCTCCATAAACCAGTTCCGTTGCCTGACTCCAGCCTAAGGCTCCTGCACACATTGCACAGGGTTCGAGTGTTACGTAAACGGTGCAATCAGTAAGGTATTTACCACCAAGCCAATTTGTTGCAGCTGTTATTGCCTGCATCTCAGCATGTGCCGTCGGATCTTTTAAAGTCTCCGTGAGATTATGAGCCCTTGCAATAATAATATCATTACAAACTACAACAGCACCAACCGGAACCTCATGTTTATCAAATGCTTTATTTGCTTCAGCAAGTGCTGCCATCATGTAGTGTTCATCTTTTCCCTTAACCATCATCGTTACCTTTGGTGATCAAAAATAGGAATAAAAACGGGAATTACCTTTCTCGCTGCAATCTGATAATTTTCTTATTTTTGCTGAAAGTTAAATAGAAAAAAATGTACAGGACAAACACTTGCGGAGAGCTGAATATTATATCAGAAGGAAAGGATGTAATTTTGTGCGGATGGGTGCAAAAATCAAGGGATCTGGGAGGAATGACATTTGTGGATCTCCGTGACCGCTATGGAATAACCCAGCTTGTTTTCAATATGGAAACAAACAAAGAGCTTTGTGAAAAAGCTAGAAAGCTTGGACGTGAGTTCGTTGTTCAGGCAATAGGAAAGGTACGGGAACGCAGTAATAAAAATCTCAGGATTCCAACAGGTGAAATAGAGATTGAAGTTAATGAAATGAATATACTTAACCGGAGTGAGATACCTCCCTTCACAATTGAAGAAGAGACTGACGGCGGTGAGGAGTTAAGGATGAAGTATCGATATCTGGACCTTAGGAGGAACAGTGTCAAGAACAATATAATGCTGCGTCATAAGGTTTCCCAGGAAGTACGTAAGTATATGGATTCCATCTGTTTTGTTGAAGTTGAAACGCCCGTTCTTATCAAGTCAACTCCTGAAGGAGCACGCGACTTTGTGGTCCCTTCAAGAATGCAGCCGGGAACATTTTATGCATTGCCCCAATCGCCCCAGACCCTAAAACAGTTGCTTATGGTGGCAGGCTTTGACAGGTATTTTCAGATCGTAAAATGTTTCAGGGATGAAGACCTGCGGGCTGACAGACAACCAGAGTTTTCCCAGATTGACTGTGAGATGTCATTTGTTGAAAGAGATGACATACTTGACACTTTTGAAGGGCTGGCAAAATATCTTTTCAGACAAATCAGGGGAATTGAATTCAATGAGCCATTTCAAAAATTACCGTACCATGAAGCAATGGAATATTATGGGAACGATAAGCCTGATCTTCGTTTTGGGATGAGGATTACTGATCTGACAGGAATTGTAAAAGGGAATGGTTTTGCAGTTTTTGACAATTCGGAATATGTAGGAGGTATATGTGCTGAGGGATGTTCAGAGTATTCAAGAAAGCAGACAGACGAACTGACAGAATTTATCAAAAGGCCTCAGATAGGAGTAAAGGGTCTTGTTTTCATAAAGTATGGTTCTGACGGTACATTAAAATCTTCGGTTGACAAATTTTATTCCGGGAAAGAACTGGAGAAATGGGCGGTTTCAATGAACGCTAAACCGGGAGATCTGATGCTGATGCTGGCAGGTGACCGTAAGAAGACATTAACAGCTCTTTCAGAATTGCGTCTTGAAATGGGCAACAGGTTGAATCTGAGAAAGAAAGATTTATATGTTCCATTGTGGGTGGTCGACTTTCCTCTTTTTGAATGGGATGAGGAAACCAAAAGGTTTTATGCAAAGCATCATCCTTTCACTTCTCCAAAACCTGAAGATATTCATCTGATGGAGAAGGATCCGGGAAAAGTAAGGGCCAATGCTTATGACCTTGTTATCAACGGTGTCGAGATCGGTGGCGGTTCCATAAGGATACATGATGCAACAGTGCAGAAACTGATGTTCAAATTGTTGGGATTCACCGATGAGGAGGCAAATGAACAATTTGGATTTCTCCTGAACGCCTTTAAGTACGGAGCTCCGCCCCATGGAGGAATTGCTTTCGGTTTCGACAGGTGGGTTGCAATGTTCGGAGGACAGGATTCAATACGTGATTTTATAGCTTTCCCGAAAAACAACTCGGGCCGGGATGTGATGTTAGATACACCGGCAGAAATATCTAATCAGCAACTTGATGAGCTGCATCTTATTATAAAGCGTGAAAAATAAGAGGTTATTTCTTATTTGTTATCTTTTGAACTGATCAGAGTAATAAGAATTACCCCGTTGCCACCTCTAGACCCGTATATTGAGGCCGCCGAGCCTTTAAGAACCTCAATTGATTTTACCATATGTGGCTGAATACCATCTACCGAACCGACAATCATTCCATCAACAACAAACAGAGGCTCAGTGCTAAGTGTGAGAGATGATGCTCCCTGTATTTTGATACTATTACCATTTACCTGGACTCCGGGGACCTCACCGCGTAACATATCATAGATTGTACGGTATGAAGAATATCTTTGTTTAGTACCATCGATTTGGCCAACCGAGCTTGTCAGGTTTTTCCTTTTTATGGTCCCGTAACCGATATTGACTTCTTCCTCATCTGCAGCATTTGCCTTATTGTTCATCTGTTGAGAAACAGAAACGGCAAAGGTGAAATTTATATTTGTTCTTCCATTGATAGCTTCTTCAGTTATTCCGGAAGCAAAAGTGAAGATACCGATCTTCTCTGCCGAAGATTTAACCTTAACTTTATAAAAGCCCTTTTGATCGGTGGTAATGCTGGTCTTCTTACTATCGATCATTATTATAGCATCTGTAACAGGATTCTGATTTACATCAACCACAACGCCGGTAATGGTAACCTTTTTGTTATTTTTCTGTCCATATGTAATGACTATTGTCACAAAAGCAAATAGTAGAAAAAACAGTATTTTAGATTTCATCTTTTTAGTTTTAATTATCCTGCAAGTTAAAGGTAGTTAAGATAAAAAGCAATTAAACGTTATTAAGTGATTTTCCCTATCAGAGTTGCTGAAGTACATTTCTCAATTAAAACTTTTAAAAATTCACCTTTCTTATGTCCCTCTTCCGGAAAGACCACAACCTTATTCTGTGAGGTGCGACCTGATAAATGATCTCTAGATCTTTTCGAATAGCCTTCAATAAGAACCTCAAAAACCTTGCCAACATCCTGTTTTTTCGATTTTCCAGAAAGTTTGTTCTGCGTTGCGATTACCTCGTTCAGCCTGATTGTTTTAATATCCTCAGGTACATCATCCTTATATTTTCTGGCTGCTTTTGTCCCGGGTCTCTGACTGTATTTAAACATATAGGCAAAATCGTAACCTGCCCACTCCATTAATGACAGTGTCGCCCGATGGTCTTCATCAGTTTCAGTGCAGAATCCTGATATCATATCTGTTGAGATAGCACAATCGGGAATGAATTTCCTGATTGCTCTTATACGATCCATATACCATTCCCTGGTGTATTCGCGGTTCATAAGTTTAAGTATCCTGCTGCTTCCACTTTGTGCCGGGAGATGAATATGCCTGCAGATATTATTGTATTTCGACATTGTTATAAGCAGATCGTCTGAAATATCTTTAGGATGTGAGGTAGAAAACCGGACTCTCAGCAAGGGGTTTAAAAGTGCCACTTTTTCAAGAAGATCAGGGAAGCTCATAGTATGTCTATTACTTTCCCATTTGTATGAATCGACATTCTGTCCAAGAAGAGTTACCTCCCTGTAACCAATATCCCACAGGTCTTTTACCTCCTTTAATACGGATTCCGGATTGCGGCTTCTCTCAGCTCCTCTTACGTATGGTACAACGCAGTAAGTGCACATATTGTTACATCCACGCATTATTGAGACAAACGATGAAACTCCGTTTTTGTCCAATCTTACAGGTGAGATATCGGCATATGTTTCTTCACGTGAAAGCAATACGTTTACTGATTTGTGTCCGGATTCAGCTTCAGCAACCAGTAAAGGCAGTTGGCGATAAGCATCAGGACCAACTACCATATCAACAAGCTGATCTGTTTCGAGAACCTTCTCCTTCAACCTTTCAGCCATGCACCCAATCAACCCTATTATTAAGTCGTTTTTTTTCTTCTTCAGATAACTTATTGCCTTAAGACGGCCCCAGATACGTTGTTCAGCATTTTCACGTATTGAACAGGTATTTATTAATATCAGCCCGGCTTCATTAATATTTTCGGTCATCTCAAAACCTGCTCCTGAAAGTATTGAAGCAACAACCTCACTGTCAGCAACATTCATCTGGCATCCATAAGTCTCGATATATACTTTTTTCGACATTGATAATTCAACTAAATGTTGTTAAAGGCTACTGGCTACGGGCTACAGCCGACCGGTAAAGGGTAATTTAAATCTGAACCCCGTAGCCCGATGCCAGAGACCTTTCTTTGTTCGCACAAAAGTATAAACTATGAATGAGGTATTAAAGAAATATTTAATTTTGCAACAGAAAATTTAAAAATTAAAAATATGTCAGGTCACAGTAAATGGTCAACAATTAAGCGAAAAAAAGGTGCTATTGATGCCAAAAGAGGAAAGATCTTTACTAAGATCATCAAGGAGATACTCATTGCTGCAAAAGAGGGCGGAGGCGATCCTGAATCAAATGCACGACTGAGGCTTGCTGTCCAGAACGCGAAAGGAGCAAACATGCCAAAAGATAACATCGAAAGGGCAATTAAAAAGGCTGTTGGCTCTGATGCTGATAATTATGTGGAGACCTCCTTTGAAGGATATGGTCCATGCGGAGTTGCCGTATTTGCTGAGTGTCTGACTGATAATAATAACAGAACCGTAGCTTCTGTCAGATCTGCTTTCAATAAACATGGCGGCAACCTTGGAACTAACGGATCATTAAATTTCCTTTTTGAAAGGAAGGGCATATTTACTGTTAATCATGAAGGATTTTCCCTTGAAGATGTTGAACTGGAAATGATTGATGCAGGTGCTCAGGATTTTGAAGTTGAAGGAGATACGGTTACGATTACATGTGCAAAAGAAGATTTTGGCAGTGTAAACAGGAAACTGAATGACCTGGGTATTGAGCCAGAAGAAGCTGGATTAAAAAGAATCCCTAACGACACCAAAAAACTTGACCTTGAATCAGCAAAAAAAGTTTTGCGTTTTATTGAGGCTCTTGAGGATGATGACGATATTCAGAATGTTTATCATAATCTTGAGATGACTGATGAGCTTGCTGAAGAGCTGGGTTAAGGCTTACCGGCATATGAAGTTATTTTTTGTCTGGCACCTGAATCAGTAATATGATTACTGTTGATGAGGGGAAATATTAATACAGGCATTACATTATAAATCTGCCGACTATTTGTTATTTTTGTCCCATGATCAGAAAGACCTTTTTACTTCTTCTTATTCTTTCCCTTTCTTGTGATTTCTGCAGGGCTCAGGGAGTAAGGAAAACAGCTGATCTCTTTCGCAGAAGTGATGAAAATTCCAGAATGGGCCATCTTACCATTAATCAGGATGCAGGTGTTGACTCCCTGATAAACAAGTATATCCTTATTAATAAGAAGTTAAATGGGATGGGAGGCTTCAGAATACAGATTTACAGCAGCTCTAACAGAAATGCAAGGGAGGAATCAGGCAAAGCAAGACAAGAGTTTATCAGTAAATTTCCCGATTTAATTTCATATGCCTCTTTTGCCGAACCGGGTTACTACAAAATCCGGGTGGGCGACTTCAGAACTAAAACTGAAGGGACGAAGTCTTTATTTAAGGTTCGAAAGATATTTCCTGATGCTTATCTGGTCCCTGATATCATTAATTTCCCAGATCTGAATAATAAATAACTATGAGCGATAATATAAAACATGAATGCGGCATTGCAATGTTAAGATTGCGCAAGCCGATGGAATTTTATTTTAAAAAATACGGTACATGGGACTGGGGTTTGCAAAAGATGTACCTGATGATGGAAAAGCAGCATAACAGGGGGCAGGATGGCGCCGGGATTGCAGGAATAAAATTAAATGTTCCGCCCGGGAACAGGTATATCTTCCGGCAAAGGTCCAATAAGGTAAATCCCATAAAGGAAATTTTCGGACTGATATATGAAGATATTGACAAAATAAGCAAAACCCATAAACCGGAATTTAAGAATCCGGAATTTATAATGGCAAATGTCCCTTTTGCATGTGATATTTATCTGGGTCACCTGCGTTATGGCACATACGGGAATTATAACATCGACTATGTTCACCCTGTGAGTCGCGAAAATAACTGGAGATCAAAAAATCTCGTAATGGCAGGAAACTTTAACCTGACAAATGTAGGAGAAATCTTCAGTAGTCTTATTGAACTTGGCCAGAATCCGGTTGATTTCTCAGATACTGTGACTATTCTAGAAAATGTCGGACATCGCCTCGACGAGGAGAATGAAAGATTATTCAGGACCTTCAAGGAGCAGGGTTATTCAAAAAAAGATATCTCGCCGCTTATTGAAAAAAACCTTGATGTTGCATCTATTCTTAGAAAAGCGAGCCGAAACTGGGATGGGGGTTATGCCATGGCAGGTATGTTAGGTCATGGTGACGCGTTTGTCATGAGAGACCCGGCAGGGATTAGACCCGCATTCTATTATATTGATGAAGAGGTAGTTGTGATAGCTTCAGAGAGACCGGTTATTCAAACTATATTTAATGTCAGGACAGATAATGTAAATGAACTTCCTCCCGCCTCTGCCATAATCATTAAAACATCGGGAGAGACAACAATTGAAAAGATCAGAGATGAGGCTGAACCCAGAAAATGTTCTTTTGAAAGGATATATTTTTCGAGGGGAACAGACAAAATGATATACAGGGAAAGAAAAAAATTAGGTGAATTGCTTACACACCCGGTTCTCAGGGCTGTAAACTATGATCTTGAAAATACTGTATTTTCGTATATCCCAAATACTGCTGAAAGTGCTTTTTACGGCCTGATAAAAGGTGTTGAAGATTATCTCAATCAATCAAAAATGGATAGCATTATTGAAAAGCGAAAAACGCTTTCAAGAGATGTCCTTGAAAAGATAATTAACCAAAGGCCGAGAGTTGAGAAGATTGCTGTCAAGGATGCAAAGTTGAGAACTTTTATAACTGAAGACAGCAGCCGGGATGATCTCGTGGGTCATCTGTATGATGTTACTTACGGAGTTATCAGAAGGGGAATCGACAACCTGGTTGTAATTGATGACTCAGTAGTCAGAGGGACCACTCTTAAAAAAAGTATCATAAAAATACTTGACAGGCTTGATCCTAAAAAAATTATTGTTGTTTCGTCCTCCCCTCAGTTGAGATATCCCGATTGCTATGGAATTGATATGGCAAAACTGGGTGATTTCATAGCATTTAAAGCTGCCATTGAATTGCTGAAAGAGAGCGGAAGGGAAGCACTGATTCAGAAGATTTATGAAGACGCTAAATCTGAAATACTGAAGCCTGTTGATGAGATAATAAATCTGGTGAGAGAGATTTATAAACTTTTTTATCCCGACGAAATTTCGAAAAAGATAGCCTCCATGCTGAAGACAAAAGATATCAATGCAGAGGTGGAAATTGTTTTTCAGTCAATTGAAGGCCTTCATGAAGCATGTCCGGGTCATTCGGGTGACTGGTATTTTACAGGAAATTATCCCACTCCGGGAGGCAACAGGGTTGTAAACCAGTCATATATAAACTACGTAGAAGGCAGAAATATAAGGGCTTACTGATTTTCGTGAGAAAACCATTTTATTTCAAAATCCTTTTTGTAGGATGAAAGATGCCTGTTTATCTTTTCGACATAAATATCCCTCAAAGTAATCATTATACCGGTCTCTTCAACATCCCCGAACTTATGATTTATGAATGTGCCGAAAGTACGCATAGTCGGTGACAGGCCCATATATGCATTGATCAAAGGCGGTATATTCTCATTCAGGTTTCTGACTTCCCTTGAGAGAATTTTATAATTGTCCCTATACCTCCATCCCCTGAAAAGCTTTTTCATCTCCTCTATATGTATGTCAATTTTAGCCGGGTCGATAGGGGTAACAAGACCGTCAGGATCGTAAAAGTGTCTTTTCAGAAAATAAAGGATCATGTTCCTTGCTTTCTGGTTGAAATGCGGATACATGGTCACTTTCCCGAAAAGGTATTTAATATGGTGGTTATCAATGACTAAGGCGCCAAGCCCGTCCCAAAGATTATCGAGCGCAAAAAGACTTTTTCGGCCCATTGTACGTGATTGGTAATCAGGATGTACAAAAGAGCGTCCAAGCTCCATAAGATGCGGATAATATCTTTTGAGGAATTTCTCAGAAAATCTGAAATATGAAGATGATGCGAGCTTTGTTATATCACAGGTTGTGCACCCGTTATTTGGAAAATAAAAACGATATCCACCGATAATCTCCCTGTTATCAGGATCCCATACGATCAGTTGTTTTTGGGGATCTTCCCTTGCGGTATCAAAATCATCAATGTCAATGTCCTTTCCTGTTCCACCACCGGCATGACGAAAGGTGATCTCTCTTACCCTGCCAACTTCGTGCATCAATGCAGGGGAGTCATTATTATCAAAAACATAAACCTCATTGTTACCATTGTTGGTGCGACGAAGAAGCTTATCTTTGTTAAGCTCTGCAATTATCTGATCCTTAGGTAACTGTTCAACAATTTGTTTCATTAATTTTTATTTGATTTTCCGGATTTCGGAATATATAATTAAAAAAGTAAAATGCAATTTAGACATTTTTTCAATTCTTTGATTTCCCGGTAATAGATGATTCCAGGTCATAGGATTTCATTTTGACCCAACCGGCCCATTCAACTGGTGTTTTTGAATGGTCAAAGGTTTGCCATGGAATCGGTTTACCGAAAACAAGATTTATCTCTTTATCTTTCTGTTTAAACATCTCATCCGCAAGATAGAGCATCTCAATATTAGCTTTGATGCCGAGAAAATTCCTGATATTGGAAAGGTTGTAGAAAAAGTTAGAATTTCGCCCTGTAAAGTATGCGGGAACGATGTCTCTTTTATGCTGTACAGCTTTGGAAATAAAGCTTTTATGCCACTGAAGGTCTTTTATAATACCTTTTTTCTTTCTGGAACATAAACCGGCCGGGAAATAAAGTATCTGACTATTTGAAGCATATGCTTCCTCAATCATTCTGGCTGCTTCTTTCCCCTGGGCACCATGCTTGTTTACAGGAAGGAAAATCCCCGACAGGTTTTTTATATTTGTAAGTATATCATTGACAGGGAATTTCAAATCCTTATAATACCTTGACAATTCATAAATAAAAACCAGACCATCAAGCCCGCCGAGGGGATGATTTGAAGCGAAGATAAATCTGCCATTTACCGGTATATTCTCCCTTCCGATAACATTGTATTTAATTTTAAAATATTTCAGTCCGGCCTCAATGAATTCGGCATTTGCCAGGTGTCCCCAATTTCTGAGAAATTCATTTAACTCATCCTGGTGGACAATCCTTTTAAGATAGTTAATGACAAATCCCGGGACGGTTTTTCTTAATGCCTGATTTTTAGAATATAATACCTCCTCCACATCAATTTTTAAAACTGCATTTTTATTTGTGGAATCGTTCATATGATGTATGATTTTTAATAAATCAGCGGGTACAAATTTATCAAAAATTGTCTTTGGTTAAAATAGGGTGATTTTAACTTCAACCTAAGCCCCTTCTGAATCAATCCACCTCATCCCCCAAATAATCCCATGAACTCACCCCCCGTCCCCCTCTCAATCAAAAAACCTCATCCCCAAACCCCTTCTCCTAAAAGAGAAGGGGTTTAAAGCATTGATTATAAATTACATAAGTCCCTCTCCTTCAGGAGAGGTCCCGATAGCTATCGGGATAGGGTGAGGTAGATTTCCAGAGAGGGATTAGGGTGAGGTAGATCTAAAGAGAGGGATTATTGATAAGGTGGGTTTCCAGGTCGGATCAGGATAAATTAATAGGTAAAGGAGAGAGGTTGAGAAGAGGTTGATTAAACAGAAATGGCATATACTGCGGGGCCGTATGTGATTGAATGCATAAAAAGTTATTAACAATAAAAGAAAAAAAGTGGAGCAAAGTGGAGCAAAGTGGATTATTTTTATTTATTTTAGCGGTTTATTAGTCAAAAGAGAGTATGGCCACATTTATAGGTGATTACACGTGCAAAGTGGATGTCAAGGGAAGGATAATCCTCCCCATGTCATTCAAGAAGCAGATGCCTGCTGATGCACAGGATCATTTTGTGGTCAGGAAGGATATATTCGAAAACTGTCTGGTGCTCTATTCAATCGAAGATTGGAACAGGCAACTGGAAAAGATCAGGAAAAGGATGAATCCCTATAACCGTGAGCATAACATGTTCCTGAGGAACTTTTTTAAAGGAACAGCTGAACTCTCTCTTGATAACAACAACCGGATGCTGATTCCCAAGAGATTACTCGATCAGATAGGAGCACAAAGGGATGTTGTTCTTGCAGGTCAGGATGGAAGGATTGAGATATGGGCAGCATCTGTTTATGAAAAAATTGATATGCCTGCTGCTGATTTTGCCAACCTGGCCGAAAAACTTATGGGTGGAAGCATAAATGAGCCTTTAGAATAATGTTTTATCACGTTTCAGCATTGCTGGATGAAAGTATTAAAGGACTGAATATCCGGTCTGACGGGATTTATGTTGATGTTACTTTTGGTGGAGGCGGGCATTCAATGGAAATACTTAAACGACTGAAGACAGGAAAACTGATAGCCTTTGATCAGGATGAGGATGCTATGCAGAATGTCCCGGATGACAACAATCTCATTTTTCTGAATCAGAACTTCCGTTTCCTCAGAAACAACCTCAGATTTAATGGATTCGAATCTATTGATGGACTGATAGCAGATCTTGGCGTGTCGTTCCATCAGTTTGATGAACCTGAGAGAGGTTTTACTTTTCGTCAGGATGTGCCCCTTGATATGAGGATGAATAAAAGAGGTTCAGTTACAGCTGCCGATCTGCTTAAAACTCTTGACGAGCCTTCGTTGGCTAATCTCTTTTATGAATTTGGAGAACTTGTAAATTTCAGAAGAATCGCCAGGGAAATTGTCTCGGCCAGGTCGGGGAAACCACTTACTACTGTAAGTGATATTATCGGTGCTCTCGGAAAGCTGGCCCCGCCAAGGCAGGAACATAAATTCTATGCTAAGGTGTTTCAGGCTTTAAGGATTGCTGTTAATCATGAAATAGATTACCTGAAAGAGATGCTTGAACAGGCTCTTGATGTATTGAACAAAGGTGGAAGACTGGTAGTCATAACCTACCATTCCCTGGAAGACAGGGTTGTAAAAAACTTTATGAGGACAGGCAATTTTGAGGGTGAGGAGAAAAAAGATTTCTACGGTAATCTTATTACCCCCTTCAGCATAATTAATAAAAAAGGAACCATTCCGGATGAAAAGGAGATTGCTGATAACAAAAGGGCAAGAAGTGCAAGACTGCGCATAGCAGAAAAGATTTGAGCAATGGCTGAAAGTAACGAGAAAAAAAGCAAGCAGGCAAAAACAGGCAGTTTCATGAAGGAACTCCTCAGTGGAAGCATGGTTTCAGATAAAATCATTCTCAAGAATCTTGCATATTTTATTCTTCTTACCCTTCTCGGAGCAATCTATATCGGAAACAGATTCAATGCAGAAAGAATAACCCGCGAGACCACAAAACTGGCCAGGGAAGTAAAGGACCTTAGATCTGAGTCGCTATCAACTTCAGCTGACCTGATGTATGTAAGCAAACAATCGGAAGTATTCAGATTGGTAAGAGAGAAAGGACTTGGCCTTGAAGAACTTAAAACACCCCCTTACAGGCTGATAGTAGACAAAAAATAATTATAATGGCAGTTAGGGATGAAATAGTATGGCGAAGTGGTGTTGTATATATTGCAATAGTCCTGGTGGCTGTAGCCTTGCTTATCCGTATTCTGATTCTTCAATATGTGCAGAGGGGAAAATGGATGGCGATGGGCGAAAAATACGTATTTCAAACAGCTGAAATGACTGCCAACAGGGGCGATATACTTGCTTATGACAGACGTTTGCTTGCAAGCTCGGTCCCGTATTATGCCATCTATATGGATACAAGGAGCTCCGGGATGTCAGCTGATACATGGTCAGGGGGAATAAGCGGTCTGTCAGAAGGTTTATCTGGACTATTAGGAGAAAGGTCTGCAGCCGGATGGAGATCGGTCATTACAGAAGCAAGAAGAAGGGGAGATCGGTATTTTCTCGTTAAAAAAAGAGTGGATTATGAGACACTTAAAAAACTGAAAGAGCTTCCAATTTTCCGGGAAGGTCAATATAAGGGAGGATTGGTAGCTCAACCTGAGAACAAAAGAATCCTCCCTCACAGCGAACTTGCCGCCCGTACAATCGGCTATCTGAATCTTGGCAGTGATGGGACCCGTGTTGGCATTGAAGGATCATTTGATAAAGATCTTGCAGGCAAAAACGGAGTGGTCGTTAAACAGCGACTTACCGGAGGTGACTGGATTCCGGTTGATGATGCAAGCAGTGTTGAATCGAAAGACGGGAATGATATAATGACAACAATAGATATTGATCTCCAGGATGTTGCATCAAGTGCACTGGAAAATCAACTGAGGAAACACAATGCTCATCATGGCTGTGCAGTGCTTATGGAAGTGGCAACAGGCAACATTAAGGCTATTGCAAACCTTGAACTCAGCAACGATGGAGGATATCATGAGACTTATAATTATGCTATTGGCGAAAGCACTGAACCGGGATCAACATTTAAGCTTCCGGCACTCATGGCAGCGATAGAGGACGGTGTAATTGATACAGGTGATATAGTGGATACCGGCAATGGAAGTATAAGATTCTATAACAAGATTATCAGGGATACCAGAGAAGAGGGGTACGGTAAACTGACAGTCAAAGAGGTCTTCGAAAAATCCTCAAATGTTGGAACTTCAAAACTCATTTATGAACATTATAAAGACAATCCAAAGGAATTTGTGAACCGGCTTTATGCTATGAAGCTTAACCAAAAGCTTGATTTACAAATCAAAGGAGAAGGGGCCCCTTTGATCAGATATCCTGGGGATAAATTATGGTCAGGGCTTTCCCTGCCAATGATGTCACACGGTTATGAAGTGCAATTAACTCCATTACAGATACTTACATTTTATAATGCTGTTGCTAATAATGGAAGAATGATGCGTCCGCGGTTTGTGACAGAGATACTTCATAATGGGTCTGTTGTGAAAAGCTTTGGCACCGATGTCATCGTAAACTCTATAGCTTCAAGATCGACGATAAAAAAAGCTAAAAAAATGATGGAAGGTGTAGTTGAGAAGGGTACTGCAATCAACCTGAAGAATGCCAACTATAAAATTGCGGGTAAAACAGGGACCGCCCAGATAGCCAGGGATAAATACGGATACAGAACAGGAGCAAGAATGTCGTATCAGGCTTCGTTTGTCGGTTATTTCCCTGCTGAAAATCCTCTCTATTCATGTATTGTCGTGGTTAATGCTCCTTCAAACGGTGTCTATTATGGCAACATTGTCGCCGGCTCGGTATTTAAAGATATTTCTGATAAGGTCTATGCAACAAGCTTTTTCAGGGATTATAAATCTGAGGATAAAGAAGATAAAAAAGTCGCAGCTCCTGAAGCCGGTAATGGTTACAGGGCTGATATAAATAAAGTGCTTGGCGACCTGAGGGTGAGATATAAAAGAACGTCAAAAGAAGAATGGGTGGCAACCCGTGAGAGCGGAGATACAATCAGGCTGATAAGTGTTGATCTTAAAAAAGGGCTGGTTCCTGATGTGAGAGGGATGAGCCTGAGGGATGCTATTTACCTTCTAGAAAACTCCGGTTTGAGGGTAAGGTATAGTGGTAAAGGGCGGGTTTTAAGACAGTCCCCCGAACATGGGGCAAGGGTATATGAGGGTAGCATAGTGTCACTGGATATGAATATGTAAGATGAACTATGACATTAATTAAGCATATATTGAAAGATATTGATGTAGTTTCCCTGACCGGAGAAAAAAATCCTGATATTTTAAATATTGAATTTGATTCCCGTAAAGTTATACCACATTCACTTTTTGTTGCGGTTAAAGGAACCAAAACAGATGGGCATGATTATATAAATAATGTAATTGCATCAGGGGCTTCAGCGATTATCTGTGAGATCCTTCCGGACAACCCCGATAAAAACATTTGCTGGATAAAAACAGAAGACTCTGCAAAAGCCCTTGGAATCGCAGCCTCTAACTTTTTTGGGAATCCGTCTTCATCATTGAAACTTATCGGTGTTACCGGTACAAACGGAAAAACAACAATAGCGACTTTGCTTTACAGAATGTTTACCCGGCTTGGTTATAAGTGCGGTCTTTTCTCTACTGTTTGTAACTTTATTAATGAAAAAGAACTTCCTGCGACCCACACTACTCCTGATCCTGTCCAGCTTAACAGGCACCTGGCAGAAATGGTTGAGGCCGGATGTGAATATGCCTTTATGGAAGTGAGTTCACACTCGAGTGACCAACAACGTATTGCGGGATTAAGGTTTGCCGGAGGGATCTTTACAAACCTCACTCACGATCATCTCGATTACCACAAAACATTTAATAATTACATGTTGGCAAAGAAACGTTTTTTTGACTCTCTGCCGGCTGATGCTTTTGCTCTTACTAACAACGATGACAGGAATGGCAAAGTGATGCTTCAGAACTGTATTGCGCGTTCCTATACTTTTTCCGTAAGGGGTATGGCAGATTTCCGTGGCGGAATAATTGAACAAGGCTTTGAAGGAATGGGACTCAGAATACAGGGCGAGGAGGTATGGACACGGTTTATCGGTGACTTTAATGCTTCAAATCTGCTAGCTGTCTTTGCTGCTTCAGAGCTTTTGGGCGCAGGCAGGAAAGAGATACTTACTGTTATGAGTGACCTAGGCCCGGTCCCCGGCAGACTGGAGGTTGTTGAAGCACCCGGGGGTATATCCGGTATAGTTGATTATGCCCATACCCCTGATGCACTTTTAAATGTTATTGAGACGCTTAACAAGATCCGTAAAGAGGGCAGGCAACTCATTACTGTTGTTGGAGCCGGAGGAGACAGAGACAGAACAAAACGTCCCAAAATGGCTGCTATTTCGGCTGAAGGTAGCTCGAAAGTGATTCTTACATCTGATAATCCCAGAACTGAAGATCCTGAAAAGATACTTGATGAAATGGAAGCCGGCATAACACCTGACCTGAAAAGAAAAACCCTGCGGATATCCAACAGGCGTGAAGCAATTAAGACTGCTGTCATGCTAGCAGGGAAGGGTGATGTGGTACTTGTTGCAGGGAAAGGACACGAGACATACCAGGAGATTAATGGAGTAAAATATCACTTTGATGACAGGGAAGAGCTGAAGGCAGCATTAATGATGAAATAATATGGCGTAAAAATGCTTTACTATCTGTTTAAATATCTTAACGAATTGAATGTTCCCGGAGCAGGGATGTTCTCATATATCTCCTTCAGGTCGGCAATGGCAATTATCACTTCACTTATCATTTCCCTTCTGATCGGCAAAAGGATAATAAGATATCTTCAGATTAAACAGGTCGGCGAGAATGTAAGAAATCTCGGTCTTGAAGGACAATATCAGAAAAAGGGAACTCCATCAATGGGCGGAATAATTATTCTTGCTTCAATAATCGTTCCGACTCTGCTGTTTACAAAGCTTCATAATATCTATGTCATCCTTATGCTTCTGACAACCATCTGGTTAGGATTAATAGGGTTCCTTGACGACTATATAAAAATATTTAAAAAGAACAAAGAAGGACTGGCTGGAAGATTCAAAATTGCAGGACAGATTATTCTTGGACTTATTGTCGGAGTAATACTTTTTTTCAGTGAAGATGTAATAATATTTGAAAAGGTAAGCATTAACGATCTTACCGCGAGAGAGAGGATCGAACTTCTTGATCCTGCAGCTCCATATTATGTAGGGGGTGAGATCGGAATGGAACGTAAATCGACAAAAACCACTATTCCATTTGTGAAGAATAATGAATTCAACTATTCATGGCTTGTTGCATTTATACCTGAAGAGCACCGGCAATTCTGGACATGGCTGGTTTTTGTTATTATCGTCATTTTCATAGTCACAGCGGTTTCAAATGGTGCTAATCTTACCGACGGCCTTGACGGGCTGGCGACAGGTACTTCCGCAATAATCGGAAGTGCCCTGGGTATACTCGCATATGTATCCAGTAACGTTATTTATGCTAATTACCTGAATATAATGTATATACCAAATTCAGAAGAGCTGGTAATTTTTGCAAGTGCGTTTATTGGGGCAACAATAGGTTTCCTGTGGTACAACTCCTATCCGGCTCAGGTCTTCATGGGAGATACCGGAAGTCTTGCACTTGGAGGGATTATAGCAGTATTTGCAATTATTATCAGGAAAGAGCTTCTGATCCCTATACTGTGCGGGATATTCCTTGTCGAAAATCTATCGGTAGTAATTCAGGTTGCCTGGTTTAAAAGAACTAAAAGAAAATACGGCGAGGGACGGAGGATATTCCTCATGGCACCTCTTCATCATCATTACCAGAAAAAAGGATTTACAGAACCGAAAATAGTGACCCGGTTCTGGATTGTGGCAATAATACTGGCTGTAATAAGTATTGTTACGCTAAAGATCAGATAATTATATGAAGAAGATTGTAATACTGGGAGCAGGAGAAAGTGGGGCAGGTTCAGCAATACTTGCACAAAAGCAGGGCTTTGATGTTTTTGTATCAGATAAAGGTCAGGTGAAGGAAAAATACAGGGAGATACTGGGAAAAAATAAAATCAGGTGGGAGGAGGGTAAACATACGGAGGAAGATATTCTATCAGCAGATGAAGTTATCAAAAGTCCAGGAATACCTGAAAATGCCCCTGTAATAAATAAAATACGTGAAAAAGGTATTCCGGTAATATCTGAAATTGAATTTGCAGGCCGGTTTGCAACTGGTACTAAGATTTGTGTCACCGGAAGTAACGGAAAGACAACCGTAACAAACCTTATTTACCATATTCTGAAAAAAGCCGGGAAAAATGTTACCATGACTGGTAACGTTGGAAACAGTTTTGCAATGGCAGTGGCTGAAGGCCAGTACGAATATTATGTAATCGAACTTAGCAGTTTCCAGCTCGATGGAATGTACACCTTTAAAGCTGATATTGCTGTTCTGATGAATATTACGTCTGATCATCTTGACAGGTACGGATATAAGCTGCAGAATTATGTAGATTCAAAGTTCAGGGTAACCCGGAACCAGACAGAATCGGAATTCCTTATTTACTGGGCGGATGATCCGATAATCAAAACTGAATTATCAAAAAGAGAATATAAGATGACCCGCCTTCCTTTTTCTACCGATATAAAAGAAGGCATGGCAGCTTATATCGAGAACGACGAAATAGTTATTGATTACCAAAATAAAACCAACCT
>JBGOZX010000021.1:0-37745 GCA_041480425.1 Bacteroidia bacterium | reverse complement strand
TTAACCTCCGATGCTCAATTCTAAATACTAACAAGTTATTTAGCGAGATCTTTTATCTCGCCTGGTTGCTACTTCATATTTTCAAAGAACTCCTCTTTTTACTTTTGGGACGTCAAAGATAATCGTTCCAAAATTTCTAACAAAGAAAAAGAGAAATATTTTCCTTATTCTCCAGAAATAAACCTGCCCTTTTTGTTTGCCGTCGGATGAAAAAGATTATTTTCGTAAATATTTTTATTCTATGTCGAATGTAGTTATTATTCCAACCTACAGGGAAAAGGAGAACATTGAGAACCTTGTCAAAACCATATCTTCTCTGTCTGTTCCATTCGACGTACTTGTTATCGATGATAATTCTTCCGACGGAACCGCCGATATTGTTAAAACCCTCCAGCCACAATTCCCTAATGTTCACCTTTTGGAAAGATCAGGAAAACTCGGGTTGGGAACTGCATATATTACCGGATTTAAGTGGGCACTTGAAAAGGGGTATACCTATATATATGAAATGGATGCCGACTTCTCTCACGATCCCCGTGATCTTGTAAGACTCTATAAAGCCTGCAATGATGACAATGCTGATGTGGCAATAGGTTCAAGGTATATCAGCGGGGTTAATGTGGTTAACTGGCCTCTTACCCGTGTTCTCATGTCCTACTTTGCCTCTATCTATGTCAGAGTGGTGACAGGTATGAAAATTATGGATACAACCGCAGGATTCATTTGTTACAAAAAAGAGGTCATTGATAACATAAAACCTCAGCAGATCAAATCAATTGGTTATGGGTTCCAGATTGAGATGAAGTTTACAGCATGGAAACTTGGTTATAAAATCGTTGAGGTACCTATTATCTTTACTGACAGGAGATTAGGAACTTCAAAAATGTCGGGTGGTATATTTAATGAAGCTTTATGGGGAGTTCTGAGAATGAAAATCAGGAGCTTCTTTTTAAGGTACCGGAGAAAATAGGTATGCCTTATATTATATATTGTTTGGTTATTGGATTAAACCCCCTCTCCCGCTAAAGCGGGATCTCCCCCAAAGGGGAGAAGTTTTACCCCCCTATCCCCCCTAAAGGGGGGGTTAAAAAATAAGAAGATTTAAAGTCCCTCCTCGCGGGATTGGGGGCGGAATTATAGGGAAAAAAGTGATGGGTTTAACAACTGTATAGTACTTATAATGAGCAGCATAATAATAAGAAATGCCACAATAGTCAATGAGAATAAGACTTTTAAAGGGGATTTGCTTATTAAGGATGAACTCATTGCTGCCATTGGTTTTCCCAACCAGATTAAAGCACCCTCCCGCGCAAAAGAAATTGACGCTACAGATCTGCTCCTGATCCCGGGGGTAATTGATGACCAGGTCCATTTCAGGGAACCTGGTTTGACATATAAAGCTGATATTTTCAGTGAATCGCGTGCAGCAGTCGCTGGAGGGGTCACTTCTTTCATGGATATGCCAAACACAATTCCTCAGACAGTCACTATCGATTTACTTAATGAGAAATATCGCATTGGCTCTGAAAATTCTATCACGAACTATTCATTTTATATTGGTGCAACTAACAACAATATTGGTGAAGTGATGAAGGCCGATCCTTCTGAAGTGTGCGGAATAAAACTTTTCATGGGTTCTTCAACCGGGAATATGCTAGTAGATAATGAAAATGCTTTGAAGGAGTTGTTTGCAAAAGCTACTTTACCGGTTACAGCTCATTGTGAAGATGAACCTACAATAAGAAAAACCAGTGAAATCTACAGGGAAAAATATGGTGAGGATGTCCCAATTAAGATGCATCCTCTGATCCGGAGCCGTGAAGCCTGCTTTCTTTCCTCTTCCCATGCTATTAACCTGGCAAAGGAATATAACACCCGGCTCCATATACTTCATCTTTCAACAGCTGATGAGATGAAGCTTTTTAGTAATGAGTTGCCGCTTAACCGGAAAAGGATCACAGGAGAAGTTTGTATTCATCATTTATGGTTTGATGAAACATCATATGATGAAAAGGGAACGCTTATAAAGTGGAACCCTGCGATCAAGACCAGGTTCGACAGGGAAGCTCTTATAAAAGGAGTTAATAACGACCTTATTGATATTGTTGCGACAGATCACGCTCCACATACTCTGGAAGAGAAGAATAACAGCTATTTCAAAGCACCTTCTGGCGGACCGCTTATTCAGCATTCACTTGTTCCGATGCTGGAACTGTGGCATAGGAAAAAATTCAGTCTTGAAAAGATTGTCGAAAAGATGTGCCATAATCCTGCCATACTATTTAATATAAAAAAACGTGGTTTTATCCGGGAAGGCTATAAAGCTGATCTGTGTCTGGTAGATCCGGACAATCCATGGACCGTTTCAAAAGACAATATTCTGTACAAATGCGGATGGTCTCCTTTTGAAGGCACTACATTCAGATCAAAAGTTATTCAGACTTTCGTGAATGGCACAATTGTTTATGATAACGGGACCATAAATGATAATTACAGAGGCCAACGATTATTATTCGACCGGTAGTGCCTTTTCGATAAGGAATTATTGTCTTTTTAGGTTATTGGGTTATTAAGTTATTCTGTAAATCAGTTTTACCGTTGCACCATTGAGCCTTTGAACCGTTGCGCCATTACACCTCTCTCATTACAAATCTTACAGTACTCCTTGTTCGCTGTTCAAGAAGTATTTCGCGACCTTTAGTAATTCTTTCGAGTGCTTCAGTCGTATAGTGCCTGATCGAAAGCATCTCAACTGTTTCGTTATAGACTGCTGTAAACTCCGTCTTCAAATCTGCTATCAGAGAATCGACTTTCACTCTTTCATCATCAACACAGACATTAATACTTACTGCACTTGCCTGTACAAGATTTACTTTAATACCAATTACCATGAACGAATGAAAAACCCTGCTCAGGTTATCACCCATGACAAAAGAGAAATCCTTTGGTTGTATGGAGATAAGTATCTGGTTCTCCTTTTTAATAAAAATTGGCAGAATCTTTTTAAGGGTAGCATCAGCTTTTATGACAGTACCTTTCTCGCCCGGAACAAGAAACGATTTAACATGAAGAGGGATATTCTTGTTTTGCAGAGGTTTTATTGTTTTAGGGTGAATGACTTTGGCTCCTGAAAAAGTCATTTCAACGGCTTCTTTATATGATATCTCTTCAAGCTTCTCGGCATCATTTAACCATTTTGGATCTGCATTCAACAATCCAGGGACATCTTTCCATACCACAACTCTTTCTGCATCAAGTATATTGGCCAGAATAGCAGCTGTATAGTCCGATCCTTCCCGTCCAAGGGTTGTTGTCTGCCCGGCAATTGTACTCCCGATAAATCCCTGAGTTATATAGATATCTTTCCCACTGAAATTAAAAACACTTTTTATTCTTGAAGTACTTTCATTCCATAAAATGTTAGCATCGCGGAATCTGTCATCAGTAATCAGGTTTCCCCTGATATCAATCCATTCTGCGTTCAGTCCACTGTACTTCAAAAATGCGGCTACAATTAATGTTGACCACACTTCGCCATAAGATACAACCTGATCATATTCGAAATCGTATTCAGACTTCTTTGCTGATAAAAGATACTCCTCAAGTCTGGCAAATGAGACATCAATTTTACTTTTTGCGGAATTTGCCGAATTTCCTGAAGGGAAAAGCTCTTCAGCGACAGAAAGGTGAGTGCTGTAAATATCTTCAAGCAGGTCCTTATAGCTGTTCTCTTCCGCAAGCCAGGCATGTAGAACTTTTTCAAGGGCGTTCGTTGTCTTTCCAAAAGCTGAAACAACAATAACCAGGTTGTCTAAATCTTCCAATACTATTTCAACAAGTTTCCTGATCCCCTCAGCATCCCTGACTGAAGCACCTCCAAATTTGTAAACTTTCATAAGTTTTTCTTTAGCTCAAAATTATCATTTCCATTGCATATAGCAATTCAGAGGTTAAACATAATTATAAGATTCAATTTAGTAAATTTGACCTTTTAATACGGCTGATGAAAGAAACCGAAATAGCCCGACTTTACTCTAAACACCCCCTTCTTCCGGGCCTGATTGAAATCATAAACTCTGATAAAGCCGGGAAGATCCGAATCGAGGGTTTATCAGGTTCTTCAAAGGCAATTATTCTTTCGAATGTTTTTCATGATACTCAGTTGACTCATGTAGTAATAATCCCGGAAAAAGAAGAAGCTGCCTATTTTTATAACGATCTTGTCTCGTTACTTGGTGATGATTCCGTATTCTTCTTCCCAACAACATATAAACGCTCGGTACAGTATGAACAGACCGAACCGGCAAATATAGTCCTGAGGACGGAGGTACTTAATCATCTTGCCTCAGGTAAAAGAAAGGGAATAATCGTCACATACCCCGAGTCGGTTATGGAGAAGGTTATCAGCAGAAGAAACCTGAAAAAGAACACCTTTAACATAAGTAAAGGTGATAAGCTCTCACTGGAATTCCTTGAGGAGGTATTACATGAATATAATTTTGAAAGAGTTGATTTTGTCTATGAACCCGGACAATATTCGATCAGAGGCAGCATTGCAGACATATTTTCCTATTCAGCCGACATGCCTTACCGTTTCGACTTTTTTGGCGAAGAAGTCGAAACTTTACGGTCGTTTAATCCGGATGATCAGCTATCAGTTAATATTCTCAGACAGGTTTCAATTATTCCTAACATTCAGGATATTTCAATTGAAGAAATAAGTGATTCCTTTACCGATTTTTTGCCACCATCTTCATTAATATGGATTGAGGATGCCCTTTTTATAAAAGAAAAAATCAATAATATCTTCAATCTGACAATTCAAAGGGAGGATGCGGGACAGGTTGCCAATAAGAGAAATATAGTGATGACCGGGAACCGGTTTATGGAACATTGTGAAAAGTTCAGAATGCTGGAATTTGGCAAAGTGAGCATGTTTGAACCAGATGCATTATTTAGATTCCGTACTGAGCCCCAACCGGTTTTTAATAAGAACTTTGAGTTACTTTCAGAAAAACTTGTTTCAAACGATCATAACGGTTTTAGTACATATATTATTTCCGAGAGTCAGTCGCAGATAGACAGGCTAAGAGATATCTTTGCAGAAGTAAATCCTGAAGCCAGTTTTGTTCCATTATTGCTTAATCTCCATAACGGATTCACTGATAATGATCTGAAAATATCCTTATATACTGATCACCAGATATTTGACAGATATCACAAATTCAGGATCAGGGGATATTTTGCAAGAAAAGAGAGCATTTCCATAAAAGAACTTACGGGACTCAACCCCGGTGATTATGTTGTTCATATTGATCATGGCATCGGGAAATTCGGCGGGCTGGAAAAAATTGAGGTAAACAGTAAGATTCAGGAAGCTATAAAGCTTGTTTACAGAGACAATGACATACTTTATGTAGGGATCCATTCACTTCACCGTATTTCAAAATATAAAGGTAAAGACAACTCTGAACCAAAGATATATAAGCTTGGGTCGGGTGCCTGGCAGAAGCTTAAGCAGAGCACCAAAAAGAGAGTTAAGGATATAGCAAAGGACCTCATTCATCTTTACGCTAAACGTATGTCATCGCCAGGATTTTCCTTTTCCCCGGATTCATACCTTCAGCGTGAGCTTGAAGCATCATTTATCTATGAAGATACTCCCGACCAGCTCACAACCACGTTAGCTGTTAAGGAAGATATGGAGGCGGATCACCCCATGGACCGGTTGATTTGTGGAGATGTGGGTTTTGGTAAAACTGAGATAGCTGTAAGGGCAGCATTTAAATCGGCTTCCGACAGTAAGCAGACTGCCTTACTGGTACCAACCACTATCCTGGCACTTCAGCACTATAAAACATTTTCCTCCAGGCTCAAGGGATTCCCATGCAATATCGACTACATAAGCCGCCACAGAAAACCGGGTGACCAGAAAAAAATTCTTGCCAGTCTTGCTGAAGGGAAGACTGATATTATCATTGGCACTCATAAGCTTGTTGGTAAGGAAATAAAGTTTAAAGACCTTGGACTACTCATCATTGATGAAGAACAGAGGTTTGGTGTATCGGTAAAGGAGAAACTTAAGAAGATGAAAGCAAATGTCGATACCCTTACCCTTACAGCAACTCCGATACCTCGAACATTACAATTCTCCCTTATGGGGGCACGCGATCTTTCTATTATTAATACTCCCCCTCCCAACAGGATGCCAATTGTCACTGAACTTCACGGCTTTAACGAGGAGATAATAAAAGAAGGTATTGAATATGAAATATCCCGTAACGGACAGGTTTTTTTTATCCACAACAGGGTTGAAAACATAAGGGAGATACAGGCAAAGATTAACCGGTTATGTCCCAAAGTCAAAACGGCAATAGTTCACGGAAAGATGGAGGGGATGGATATCGAAAACGTGATGTACGATTTCATCCAGGGGGATTATGATGTCCTTATTGCAACAACTATAATTGAATCGGGACTTGACATTCCAAATGCAAATACCATTTTTATTAACGATGCACACCATTTCGGCCTGTCGGAGTTGCACCAGCTGAGAGGCAGAGTAGGAAGGTCGAACAAAAAAGCATTCTGTTATCTCATGGCACCACCTCTGAACACATTAACACATGAGGCCCGGCGAAGACTTAAAGCCATCGAAGAATTTTCGGAACTGGGCAGCGGTTTCAATATTGCAATGCAGGATCTGGACATAAGAGGATCGGGAAATCTTCTCGGTGGCGAACAAAGCGGGTTCATCGCTGATGTCGGCTTTGAGACCTATCAGAGAATCCTGAATGAAGCCCTTACCGAATTAAGAGAATCAGAATTTCATGAACACTCAAATGAGGGAGATGAACCCGGGGTACCTGCAGAAGAAATAAAACCTAAAACTTATGTGTCTGATTTTCAGATTGATACAGATCTTGAAATAATGTTTCCTGATGAGTATGTTTCAAATATTTCGGAAAGGATCAGGTTATATAAAGGGCTAAATGAAATAGAGACAGAAGAATCGTTGCTATCATTTGAGAAAAAATTAATTGACAGATTTGGGACTATCCCACCCCCGGCAATGGCGCTCCTCGATATTGTCAGAATAAAATGGATTGCAGTTAAACTGGGGATTGAAAAAATCCTGTTAAGAAATAACCTTCTTATTGCCAACTTCGTTTCTGATAAGAATTCACAGTTTTACAGGAGTTCGCTTTTCGTTTCCATCATGAATTATGTTAACAGGAAACTTAAGGAGATGAATGTAAAACAGAAAGAATCAAAACTTAGTCTGACAATCAGTGATGTAAGATCGGTAAAATCGGCTATTCAGATTCTGACTGATATTCTTGCAGATTATAATAAAAGTGCCTAGAGTTTGGAGTGCCTGGAGTACTTTGAGTTAACAATTCCAAATAATTTTAGACACTTTAGGCACTATCATCTGTTTTAATTAATTTTGTCATTTAATAATGCCATGAACCTGATATTCGATATAGGAAATACCAGTACAAAACTGGCTCTGTTTGATGGCAGTGAAAAAATTACTGTCTTCCGGGTGAAAGAATTCAGCTGTGAGGAAATTGAAAAAAAGCTGTCGCCATACAAAATTGGAAGAGCAATAATTTCGTCTGTCAGGGCCATTCCTGATTTTGTAACTGATCTGCTGACAGTTAATATACCATTCGTTCACATTCTTTCGCATAAATCAAAGCTTCCTTTCAAAAATGATTATCAAACTCCTGAAACACTCGGTCCCGACCGGATTGCTGCTGTAGCAGGCGCCAGTTTAAAGTTTCCGGGAAAGGATATCCTGATAATAGATGCAGGAACTGCAATTACGTTTGATTTTCTTATAGGCGGCATTTATAATGGGGGAAATATTTCCCCGGGACTGGGAATAAGATTGAAAGCACTTAACAAATTTACCGCCAGACTTCCGCTTATTTCACCCTCTGAAACATTTACATCACCCGGACGAAATACTACTGATGCTATCATTGCTGGTGTAGTAACAGGGGCTATCTATGAAATAAATGAGTATATTCGCACGTTTGAAGAAAATCATGCTGATTGCAAAGTGATACTGACAGGCGGCGACAGCAGATTTCTTAAAGACAAAATCGATCATAAGATCACATATATGCCTGATATTGTGATCTATGGTTTAAATCATATTTTAGAATACAATGCGAAATAGACTTATCTTAACTTTCTCCCTCTTATTTTCTTTAATTTTATTAGCATCGGGTCAGAAACTTGTCAATTCCCCATATGGCAGATTCAACCTTGGAATGCTTGAACCGGCAGGATCATTCAGAAGTCTTGGAATGGGAGGACTGGGTGTCTCGTCCCGCGATAACAGTTCGATATATTTTTCCAATCCGGCTTCATACAGCAGCATCGACACAAATTCATTTGTTTTCGATTTTGGCCTTGATTACAGCATAAATATCCTTTCAGATGGTAAATCAAAATACTCTTCCGATGATATGAATTTTGATCATCTTCTGATCGGTTTTCCTCTGATGAAGGGAATGGGCATTGCTGCCGGCCTTATACCATTCAGCAATGGTTATTATAAATTGGCAAAAGTTGTTAAGAAAGGTGATCCGGATTATGATCCTGTTACAGGAGAATACTCTGCTTTCCACAACGGTAACGGTGGATTTACCAACTTCTTTTTAGGTACAGGGTTCAACCTCACAAAAAATATCTCTGCAGGAGCTAACATGACAATCCTTTTCGGGCAGGTCGAAAGGAGTAATCAGTTCATATTTTCAGACTTTTATAATGAATTCCACAATAACAGCACCGAGAAACTTCAGATAAACGGGATTAATTTTGACTTTGGGTTGCAATACACTGCAACAATTAAAAAGGATTATTTTATAAATGCCGGTTTATCAATGACTTCAGGTAAATATTATAAATCAAACTTTGTAAATTTTTCATACCTCTACTCTGCATACAGTTCTCTGGATACCCTTTCGTACTTCAGTGATGACTCAAATAAAGCTTACATTCCCGGTACTTACAGAGCAGGATTTTCTTTTGGAAAGAAAAATAAATTCGTTGTTGGTGCTGATTTCATAACGACTAAATGGTCCGATGCAAAAATTCATGGAGCTGATGGCTACCTTGCAGATACAAAATCGTGGATTTTCGGAGCTGAAATTATTCCCGATAAGTATTCAAATTTCAGTCTGCTTAAAAGGATTGAATATCGTTTTGGCGGCCATATTGAAGATAATTATCTTAAAATCAATGGAGAGCAGATAAAAGAATTTGGTTTTAGTGCCGGTATCGGATTACCGATGAGGCGCACTTTTTCCAAGACAAATCTGTTTATTGACTTTACAAGAAAGAATGGTTCAGCAGATAATAATTTGCATACCGAAAACTACTTTACAATGGGTGTAAGCCTGAACCTTTATGATTTATGGTTCATTAAGCGCAAATATGACTAATTCTGCCAGGAGACCGTCCTGGAGCTTTTTGATATGTTGAAAATATCTCCCTCTTTGAAAAACTCAGCCAAAATATTCAGATTGCGATTTGCTTTTACTGCTCTGTTAATAACAGCTGTATTTGTTGTTTCGTGTGAGAAAAAAATCGGGATTATTGAAAAAACTGATATCCTCACTTTGCCATCAGTGACTGTTAAAAATTTTGAAACTATTTTTACTGATTCAGGCCGTATCCAGCTTGTTTTATCTGCTCCACTGATGGAGAGTTTTAAGAATACCGATTCCCCCTATTCAGAATTCAGATCAGGCATTAATGTTTTTTTTTATGATGGTCATAAAGAACCTGTTGCATCAGTTATTGCTAAATATGCAAAGTACACCGATAATAAGACTTTATGGGAGCTTAAAGACAGTGTTATTGCTGTGAACGAGGCTGGCGATAAACTTGAAACCGAATTGTTGTACTGGGATCAGAAGAAAGCCCTTATTTATACCGACAGGTTTGTAAAGATAACCAGTCAGGACCAGGAAGTTCAGGGATTTGGATTTGAGTCAGATCCCCGGTTGACAAAGCGGAGAATCAAAAATGTGAGTGCCATAATTTACGTCAACGATGAGCAATAAGTCGCTTATTATTCTTGAAATTATTTGGATAGCAACTGGTTTTTTATGCATTGCAGCAGGGATAAGGATAATTATAATAAATGGCTACAACAACAGGATTCTCATTTTTGCAATAATGGCGCTGGTCTCTTTTCTCTTTGCCTGGTTTCGGCACCGACAGAGAAAAAAGAGTTAACTTTGAAGTATGGACGGAATCCTGATCATATTTCTCGCAATAATTCTTTCAGCCTTCTTCTCCGGTATGGAGATTGCTTTCGTTACGTCGAATAAACTGAGGATTGAACTCAACAGAAAGCAGGGCGTATTCGGATCTGAAATAATTAAGATATTTACTAATAACCCTGGCCAGTATATTGCTACCATGCTTATTGGCAATAATATAGCTCTGGTAGTATATGGTCTTTTCTTTTCAAAACTTCTTGGGCCTGTTTTAACTCCACTTATAGGATCAGATCTCCTTGTCCTTATACTTAACACTCTTATATCAACTGCGGTGATCCTTCTGGTAGCAGAATTCCTGCCAAAGACAGTCTTTATTATTTCTCCTAACTTCTTCCTGAAGGTTTTAAGCATACCCACACTATTTTTCTTTTGTCTTTTTTATCCGATAAGTAAGTTTACACTTGCAGCTTCGAACCTTTTCATAAGAGTATTTTTTGGTATGAAAAGTGGTGAAAAGGTGCAGGAAAATCTGGTTTTCAGCAAGGTTGATCTTGATCATTTTGTTAACCTCAGTAACCAAAGCACCGAAGAAACCGAACCGTATCATCACAATATAAGGATATTTCAAAATGCTTTAGACTTTTCAAATGTCAAGCTCAGGGAGTGCATGGTACCCAGAACCGAAATTGATGCCGTAGATTGTAATAGTTCTGTAACGGATCTTAAAGAGAAATTTATAGAGTCGGGGCACTCACGGATCCTGGTATATCAAAACTCCATTGATAATATTACCGGCTATTTTGACCTTAAGGATATTTTTAAGAACCCTCCGGATATAGTGTCGTGCATGAGAAAGCTGGCAATTGTTCCCGAGACAATGGCTGCCAATAAACTTCTTAAATTATTTGTTGATGAGAAGAGGAACCTTGCTCTGGTTGTCGATGAATTTGGCGGGACATCAGGTATAGTTACCATAGAAGATGTCCTTGAGGAGATAGTCGGGAATATTGAGGATGAGCACGACATTAATGAGCTTACCGAGAAGGTAATCAGCACCAATGATTATATTTTTTCAGGTCGTCTTGAGATTGATTACGTGAATGATAAATATCATCTCAATCTGCCTGAAAAAGATGATTATGAAACACTTGCCGGCATGATTTTATTCTATCACGGTAGTATTCCCTTGAATAACGATGTAATAAGGATCAAGAATTATGTATTTAAGGTTCTCAGGGTTACATCGACCAGGCTTGAGCTTATAAGTTTAAAAATTGAATAATATAAATAATCCTTTCCCCCCGATTTGACTACTTAATAGTTGATGAGGGTGACTACTTTACCACCTCAAATGTAGCAGTCTGTCTGGATGCTTCACCTTTTAAATTTATTCTGTTCAGAATAATCAGATATCTTCCTGGTGTATCAGATGTTGTAAATGAAACCTTTGCAGTTTTGCCTTTGTTCAGTACAAGTTTTGGCTCCCAATAGAGGGTATTTCTTGTGTCAGGTGAGTGTACCGGTGGCGGATAGATTTTTAGGTAATTATTACCATCGGCCAGGAAGCCATAATTAATAAAAATACCCGATGATGGCAAATCTATTCCTGCAAAATCACCGCGTTTAGTTATAATATTAATAATACCTCCATAAGTCTGGTCTCCTTTCACATAGAGCCCGTTGACTACTTCGATGCGGGAAATGTTTGTTGGCGGAATTGTCAAAACCTTAGATGGATCATCAATTGCTACCAGATCGACCAATACCAAGGGATCGAAATCAGTAAGTTCAGTTTGTGTTCCAATTACCTTGAAATATTTTTCGCTTTGACGCTTTCTGACTTTTACTAAAGTAGGAAGTCCGTTAAAATACTCTTCAAGTGTAGGAAGCTGAACATAATTATCAATATATAGAATTTCGTTTGGTTTGCCGTAAAACGCCTGGTCTTCACGTTGATAATTCCTTGCATCAGGAATTGAATCAACCTTGAAATAAGATTCAAGTTGCACATTAACTGCCATGTTATAGGCAGCTTCACGTTCCTGCCGGGTTAATGTGAAAATACTTGATAGTACGTGAACAGGTATCGTGCAAAAATCATTATCAACCAATATTTTTGGATCTGAAGTGCTGGTAATTTCTGCACAGAGGAATAAGTCACGGTATCCTGTATAATCAGGCAGGGAAAAGAAAAACCGGCCCGCAGTATCTGTTTGCAGAGCCATGAAGTCCCTGCCCCTGCCAATGATAGATAAGTTGACCCGGGTACTTTGCAAAGGATTCCCTGTTATATTGTCAATAAGTTTTCCGGTTATCGAGAGGCCACGGGATTCAGGATAACAGAATGCTCTTTTCTCAAATTGCCCATTTTCAGGAAGTTTCACGATATCTGTGAATATTGAAACCTCAGGAACAACTGCCAGGCTTAATCCTTTCCATGAGGATTGAATAGTTTCAATTCCATCTATTGAAATATGCACTGTATCGCGGGGAGCATATTGAGATTTGTCAACAGAGATAAGGAATGAGTCTCCGATTTTCTCAGTATTTACTCCACCAGAGAGGCTTCCTGATAAATAATTATTGTCCGTTATGGTTTGAACTTCATTCCGGTTAGCATTTAAAATTTTGATACTGGTATAATGATAATAAGAAGGGCCGTCATTGCGCATGAATTTGGTATAAGCCCTTAAATAGTAAATGCCTGTTGTAATATTGTTTGGTATGGCAAGATATCCGGAAGCTGAAGAATCTTCAATGAGGTACTTATTACCGGCAATTTTGTTGCCATTTGGTGTGATAAGTTCACAATATAGCACACGGCTTGATTCGACCTGACTCGATTCATCTCCGGTTTGAAGGAAAGCTGAAAAAAGTATCTGCTCTCCTGCAATGTAGAGGTTACGATCAGAAAATAAACATACTCTTTCACCCCCTTGCAGTGGTTTGTTCTGCTGTCCATTTACGATAACAGAACCTTGAAAGTACAGTAGCAGGATAAAATATATCTGAAGGTTAGTTCTTTTCATATCAGTATGGCCAAAAATCCGGTTTAATATTTGTTCCTCCTAAAGTCAGGCAATCCACACACTCCGTGTTGAGAAATACCATTCGCCATCCATCTTCGTCTCCCATCAAAAAAGTAGGGTAATCTGAAGGATTAATTTCTCTGAATCCATACCTTGGGCTAAATGGATTACAAATAGCTGGGAAATCGAGCTCCAGGTTTTCCACATTCCTTACAAATATCCGCTTCGATTTCACAGATGATGCGCTGAAATAACCAAGGACTTCCTGATCGGGATTTGTGTTGTTATGAAGATTCCCCGTTATAGACAGAGGTTGTTTTTCGTATAAACCACCCTGTTCGCTACTGTTAATTCGCATCTGATCCCAATAAGAATATGCTGCTTCACTCATGGCAAATTGATTAATGAGCAGACTGTAGCCATACATCAGTCTCGAAGTGTGATTGTCAACAAAATTAAGAGGGAACATGTCGTATTTATTTTCTATTAGATTTTCGGTGGACAGAGTATAAATATTTTTAACCAATTCAGTGGACCAACATACTTTTCTTGAGTAGTCAGGTGGGAATATATGATGTACACTCCCATCGTAGAACCATTCTCTGGGATATTCAGCATGGTATTCCCAGGTTTCAAATACTTCCCATTTGAAGAAACGGCTGTCTATGTTTCCCCCATCCAGATCTAAATAAAACTGTATCCCTTTTGTATCCTGGCGCGGGGAGTTTGAGAGCAGATCTTTCCTTGCATAATAAACAGAATCTACTTCAGGGCATTTGCTCATTCGGTCAAAATCTGATTCAATACTGGTTCCGTTAGTTGTAAGTATCTCAACCTTAAAGGAATTCCCAGGAATTAGATAGTTACTATCTATCTTCACTTTGTAGATGCCCACTTCAGATTCCTGCATCTCAAATTCATTTCCCTTTTGATCAAAAATGCGAATGTAACAGCCGGAAACAGGAATAAATTGGGGATCGCCTATCGGAGAAGCCATAGATACCGAAACTGTCTGATACACACTGTGGTCGGTTACCTGCCCCGAAACCACGTATTTATTAATATCCTTACTGTCGATATGAGGTTCATAAGGTATTATGCAGGATTGAAGCATAATGACCAGCATCCAGAATAATATAATAATATTAGTCTGACGCATAATTCCCAAATTTAAAAAGCCATGTAGCTGTGAAAATTGGAACACCTATCACTGAATATTGATAGCTTTTTATTCTTCCATTTTCGGTTTTAAAATATACAGAGTACGGATTCTTTCGTCCTGCAGCATTGTATAAGTTCAGGATCAAAGAGCTGTGCAAAAGTTTATTTTTCCTAAGATTGCCTTCAATCGTCATGGAGAAATCTGCCCGCATATAGTCAGGTATATGGTAAGCATTGCGTTTTGAATAATCGAGTATGGGTAAACCGTTGATGTAATATACTGACTCCGGATAGGTTATTGGTTTACCAGTCTGGTAAGTAAAAATTGATGAAAAAATGATTCGCCTTGTAAGATAATAGTTTAGAACCACATTTAATGAGTGGGGTATATCATAGTTAGCAGGATAAGCTTCGCCATTATTGATACGGTTCCATGAATGATCGCCGTTTACCTGTATTATTGACCTGGAATAAGTGTACGAAAGCCATCCTTCCAGCTTACGCCTGCTTCGTTTAATGTAAAACTCAACACCATAAGCTTTTTGGTCTCCCTGTAATACTGAAGTTTCCACTAATGGATTTTTCAGAAAGTCTGCCCCGTCTTTAAATTCCGGGTAATTGTAAGTACGCTTGTAATAAATTTCCACCGATGTTTCCAATCCATTTTTTGGAAGTGTCCGGAACACACCCAGTGATACCTGGTTACTTTTTGATGGTAGAAGATGATAATCGGCAAGTTTCCATTGCGTATTTGGTGCCACGCTGGTAGTGGTACTAAGCATAAAAAGATTCTGATGCATCTGGTTAAATGCCAGTTTAATGGATCCTTCCTTATCAGTTTCTATATTCACTGCCGCCCGTAAATCAGGCTCGTGATACCAGCGGATAGCCTGGTTCTTTCCAAAAGTCAGGGTATCATCAATATATCGTAAGTCTATTGGAGCACCCTGACTATAGCTGTAAGGGGTTGCAGGACCGACAGGAGTGAACAATGTATAACGTATTCCCAGGGTCAAATTCATCCAGGGCATTACATCATAAGAATCTGAAATGAACAACGAACTTTCAATACCTTTATCAATACCCAGGGCTATTTCACTTTGCAAAGATTTATCTCCATAAGGAAGTACAGTACCCCGATCAAGGTTATAGAATATGATACTTGCGCCATAATCAAGAGAATTTTTATCGCTCAGTAGTTGTTTGAAGTTGAAACGCGTCTCGAAATGGTCCATTTTATAAGCGTGCTCGTAGGCAGATGAGATTTCCTGCTTATCAATGGTCGAAAAGGTATACTGGGAACCAATGAAAGCCAACTCCCCACGAAGAGAGTTGGTGTAATTATGACCGAGAATTATTGAGGCGCCGGTATTGGAATAACTATAGCTGTTTATATTCGATAGGCGAAAGTGGTCGTAGCTGTGATACAAGAATAGCGATAATTGAGTTTTTTGAAAATCCCAATTTATACCACCGGAAAAATCATTAAAATTAGCACTGCTTGCATTGATGGTAGTATCTTTTATCCGTGACAGTATCCAATCCGAATAGGAAGAACGTGCACTAAAAAGAAAAGAGCTTGTATCCTTTTTCAGTGGACCTTCCAGCACCATGTTGCCAGCTATTGGACTAATACCTCCCCGAGCTGTAAAGCGTTTCCTGTTTCCCTGACGTGTTGTAATGTTGAAAACAGATGCAAGCCTGCCACCATATTGTGCAGGAATATGACCCTTGTAGATAGAAAAATCCTTTATGATATCCGAATTAAAAGCAGGAAAGAAACCAAAAAGGTGCGAGGTGTTGTATATCGGTATTCTGTTAATATAAAATGCATTTTGGTCAGAACCACTTCCACGCACATTCAGACCGGCTCCACCTTCGCCTACACTTACAATCCCCGGAAGCGTTCCTGAAACCTTCAGAATGTCGCGTTCTCCCATCATCATGGGTAACAACTTTATTGTTTTTATCGACATCTGATCTAATCCGGGATCTTTAACACGGATATTAGTCTGACGTTCGCCGCTTACAACAATTTCCTTCAGCTGTATAGCAGCCTTTTTCATTCTCACTGTGATATTGCCACCAGAAAGTATTTCAAGCATAAATTTCTCCTTTTCATATCCCATATATTCGATCTGAGCATTATATTTTCCAGGTGCAAGAACAATCGTAAAAAACCCATTTATATCGGTAACTGCTCCGGTTTTTGTTTCAGTAATATAAACAGTGACAAAAATCATCGGTTCTCCGGTCTCATCATCCAATACCCTGCCAAGCACTTTAGCCCTGGCATTACCTGTATTTGTTCCGGTCCGTCCTATTGCTATAGTCTGGGTTACACCCGGCTTACGACCTGTAATATAACGCTCTTCGCTTTCAGTGATTGCTTGTTCCATTTGTCCGACAATCCCATTTGTTTTGGCTATTTGTTCATATGCCGGAAGTTCAGTCAGAAGTTTTACACCCGGAAGAATCGCAAGATCGTTGTGCCATACAGATACTTCCAGCCCCGAACCATTTATGACTTGTTTTACCGCCGACAATACAGTAATGCTGTCAGAATCCAGAGTTACACTCAGTTTATTCACCCATTCTTCACGGTAAAATATGGTCACCCCAGTTTGGCTGAAAACTACGTCGCAAAATTCTGCAAATGAGATATTTCTGAAATGGCAAGCCATCACTATTTCCGGTCCCTGAGCCTGCAAAGGTGATCCAAACTGAAGCAATAATATGAGTAAAAGTCTTGGCTTCACTTTTCGTTAAGGGAATTACAATAGTATATCAGTTCGGTTATTGCCTGGTCATTCGCTTTTTTGACATTGATGTTGTGCTTGCGAATGTATTCTTTTACAGCTCTTCTTTTCTCAGGGTTGAACAGAGAATAAAAGCTTTTGTTATTCCAATATTTTAAAATTTGGTTACCAGTAAACACATTCATCTCTTTCTTTGCGACAGAGAAGATATGATTTTTGGCACCATAGAAGCTGTCCAGACTTAAATTTTTTTTCCAGTAATACAATATCCGGTTTGGACCGGTTCCTAATACCTGGAAGATCCGTTTTAGTGTATCTGGTGTTGAGATCATTTCAAAACTAATGCCCCCGAAACTGAAACTTTCAAGCCAGGCATCAGATACTATGATCAGGTTTGTAGCGCCTGTTCTGTTCTTATATTTCAATATAAGTTGCTGGTTATAAATGTCGTAGTTAAGCAGGAGATCTGTGTAGGTTACTCCTCGGATGGTAACAGATCCAACTTCAAATTGGCGGTCTGTTAAAAATTGGTTACCTCCTGTATTTAAAGGTGGGAAAAAGGTATAGTACTTGCCATTATACAACAGAGGATCAGAACCATATACTTCGTCTGTGCTAATACTGGTTTGCTGTGCAGCAACTCCTGACACAGTAAATAATAAAATAATTAAAAGTACTATCCGTGATATGAAGGTCATTTTTTCATAGATTATTAATCAAACACGGGAAGAATCATATTTTCCAATCTGACTTTTTTTTCAAGGCAAGTCAAGTAAATAAAAGAGGCTGTGCTCTATGAGTCAGCCTCTTTTTTCAGTAATAAATAACTCTACTTTTCAATCATTCTAATCAGAATTTATCCCAGAAAAGTTTGGTTGTTAATTTGTCTCCGCCAATAGCCGTAGCGGCGCTTTCGAAATTAGCCTTATTCAGCGTCTGCTCATTTATAGGGTATGTGAATCTTTTAGGGATTTCACTGTAGTTTGAAATTGTTGGAGCAAGATTAAAAATTGGAAAATCCAATCTTCTCCATTCTGTATATCCCTCAAGACCTCTTGTATATAAAGCTATGTAGGCCTGTGTTCCTATTTTTTGCTGCCATGTTCCTGTTGCAGTTGCATAAGCTACATTTGGCTGAGCCAGATAGGTTGTTGCTTCACTTGCAGTACCGCCCCAGGATAGTATTGAAGCTGTTATTGCATCATTATATAATGCATCGACAGTGCCACCAACAGTGAATCCTCTTGCGGCAGCTTCGGCCTTATAGAAAAGAACTTCATCATAGGTCAGTAGAATACCCGGAAAATCAGGAGCTGAAATTGCATCAGGTATATGGGAATACAGGCTAAAAGGACTATCATAGCCGTAGCCACCACCCACATAAGTACTTCCAAAAAGTGTAAAATAAAAAGGTCTGCGTGGATCTGAAAGAGTGTTCATTATATCTACAATTGTATTTGCAGGAACAAAGTCATTTCTTCCACTCTGTACTATATCCTCATACATTGGATTGGTATGGGTAGCTGACATAAAAGGGAAAAGTGCATTATCGTCATTAGAAGTAAAAGTGCCACCGGTTACTGCAGCCTCTACAGTTGATTTTGCAAGAGTAGCATTAGCATCAGCAATGTTAATTCCGATTTTAAGTTTTAAAGAGTTAGCAAACTTTCTCCAGGAAGCTACATCGCCTCCATAAATAAGATCAGCTGTACCAAAACTACCCTGAGAAACATCAAGTTTGGCTAATGCAGCATCAATTCTTGTTATAAGGTTTTGATAAATTGTGGCAGCATCATCATATTTCGGAGCTATATTGTTAATATCCAATGCTTCGGAATAAGGTACATCGCCAAATATGTCAACCAGGTTCTGGAAAGCATATACAGTTAACAACTCAATGATAGCCAGCTTATTTGCTTTCTCTGTTTCTCCAACGGTACTGGTTGGTACTGTTGCTTCAATTAAACCAGCAGCTTCCTTAAAGTCCTTAAGAAAACCTCCTTCATTATTAGCATCATTACCAACATAATATATCTGGAAAGTATTATCAGGAATAGTCCGGTTGACTATATCATAGTTTGCCTCATCGGTATAGGTAACCTCTGTCCAATACTGGGCGAATAGTTTCCAGACGTTGAGATTAACGCTAGTGCTTGAAATCTGACGTGCCAGTGCATGTTGGGCATTGCTAAATAATGCTTCACCGGTCACAACTGCAGGATTCTTTATATCTGTATTGAATTCCTCAAATTTATTAGTACAGGCTGCAAAAAACGCAATGAGCACCAATAAAATTAAATATTTCTTTTTCATAATTTTCATTATTAGAATTGTAGATTTAAACTGAAACCAAAATTGCGGGTGGTTGGCATAACGCCACTTTGCCAGCCCTGGATGTTTCCTGCGCTCTGACCTGCTTCAGGATCAGCATAAGGAAGGTTTTTATGAATTATCCAGAGGTTTGATCCGACAAAACTGACAGAAGCACCATTTATAAAGGTCTTGGCCATCAAAGTCTTAGGAAGATTATACGTAAACACTACTTCGCGTAGTTTTACATATGATGCATCATAAACGTAAGCAGAGTTCGGGTTTCTAGCCCATCCGAACAATTGATAGTTGTTACCAGCCACACGTCTTTTGTTCACCGTGCCATCAGCCAGTACGCCATCAAGAACAACACCACCGCTTGTCGGATCCCCACCTGTTGCCGCATTTCCGGTAACCGGATCCCTGACAGGATTTCCTAAATCATTGATAAAATCAGTTTCGGGATATAATCCGGTCCCCAAACCATACCACATGTCAAGGGAGAAAATGTCCCCGCCATTCTGAATGTCAACCAGGAAGCTTAAGCTTACGTCTTTATAACTGAACTTATTATGGATACCACCGGTCCAGTTGGGATTAATATTCCCTATTACAATATCAGAGGTCGCCGATAAATTGTAATAACCATTTGATTTGATAATATGCTTCCCATTCAAAAAGGTATAATCGGTTCCCTGAATGGTGCCATAAGGCTCACCAACGCGGGCATTAATAGTAATGCCTCCCTGCAGGGATCCAATCTGGAGGTTTGTGATACCTTCCTTCAAAGAAACAACTTCATTAAGGTTTTTAGCCCAGTTCAGGGTAATATCCCATTGGAATCCGGACACTTTTAATGGAGTAATCATGAATTTTAGTTCAATACCCTTGTTTTGAATCTCGCCGGCATTAACATATTTTGATCTGTATCCGGTAGCATATGATACAGTTACCGGCAAAATCTGATTTATTGTATTTGATTTATAAAGTGCCAGGTCAAATCCCAGTCTGCTTTGGAATAAGCTCATTTCTAATCCGGCTTCTATACTTTTGGTTCTTTCCGGTTTCAGTTCTGCGTTACTCTTCCTTTCTCCAACTGTAACCATAGCGGTACCGTTAAAAGGAGCAATCGGATTATAAGTATCCAATATACTGGCCCATGGCGCATCGTTACCAACTTCAGCATAATTTAATCTCAGCTTCCCAAGCTGAAGCCAGGGTGCTTTAAAAAGTTCGGAGAACAGGAAACTTCCTGAAATGGATGGGTATGCGTATGTCCAGTTGTTTTTAGGTAAAGTCGAAGACTGGTCAATACGATAAGTGCCATCGAGGTATAACATGTTACTATATCCTAAAGAAACACTTCCGAAGTAACCATTTAATCCAACTTGCGAAAATAATTCTTCAGGTGTCGGCATAGGATCTAAACTGTTACTTAATGCATAAACTTCAGGAACACTTAACCCGGATGTGGATTCAAATATCCGGTCGGTTTTTTGCCTGCGGAAATTAGTTCCCAATAATCCATTAAAATTTAACTTATCGGTAATATCCTTTTTGAAAGTCGCCATGAAATCAATGTTTGTTTCCAAAAATGTTCTGGTATACCTTGAATATCCGGATGTATACTCGTTTCGGCCAGGACCAAATTCCGCGGCTACCGAACCTACAGCTCTTCGTTCCTCCTGGAGTTCTGAATATGAATCAACAGAAACACGTCCCATAAAGCTTAGCCAGTTTGTAGCTTTCCAGTCGGCCTGTGTAAAACCTATCAAACGGTTTCTCTCATCGGTCTCATAATTTTTATAACGCGTCCAATAGGGGCTATCCCAATATAAGCCTACCGGATCATCAAAATATGTCCGGTTCCAGGTAACGTTACGTCCGGTTTGATTAAACAGGTCTTTCAGCAGTTTCATGTCTATGTTAACCTGATACCACTGGCGGAAGGAGCTCATAATATTATCACTGTAACCTGTTGAGTTACGGCCTTTACCTTTAGTATTAACATAATTTGCCGAAGCAGAAACCTTCAGGTTTTTAATTATATTGTAAGATCCATTGAAAGTAACACTGTTTTTTTTCAGCGAGCTGTTTGGCATGATACCTGACTGGTCCAGGTTGGTATACCCCAGCCTGAAAGTCGATTTGTCACTTCCTCCGGTAATATCAATACTATTGGTATAAGAGACTGCTTTATTAAAAAATGTCTCGGAACCATTTTTAGAATTTACCCAGGGGGTTGCTTTTCCAAAGTTGGGTGATTCCGGTACAAAAGCATCCCATTGGTAAACCATCAGGTTCTTGTCGAATTTTTCTCCCATTGAAGCATCTTCGTAGAAAGGAACTACCAAATCAAGGATCCCATCTCCATTAACATCGAATTCTTCCAGCCCGGGATGAGCACCTCCGCTATAGTAAGGGCCATATCCGCCACCATAGTTTGATTGATAGGTTGGAAAAGTACTCTTATCCATTACACCTACGGTAACATTTGAATTCAGTGTAACTCCAAGGGCTTTGCCGGTCTGAGCAGTACCTTTCTTGGTTGTAATCATAATAACACCGTTAGCAGCTCTTGCACCATAAAGCGCTGAAGCAGCAGCTCCCTTCAGAATATCAATCGATTCAATATCGTTTGGATTGATATCAGCGGCAGCATTACCATAATCGTAACCCTGACGTCCTTGTCTTTGCCCTGAATTATTAGTATTGGCATTATCAACAGGAACACCATCGATAACAAACAAGGCCTGGTTATTACCCGTTAACGATTTGGAACCTCTGATGATAATATTGGTAGATCCACCCATATTACCATTGGCCCTGATGTTAACCCCTGCAACCTTACCGGAAAGTGCATTAACAAAGTTATCTGTTTTTATAGTGGAAACAGCGTCACCTGTTACCGATTGAGTGGCATACCCAAGAGATTTCTTTTCACGGGAAATGCCGAGAGCAGTAACGACAACTTCGTCTAATCCTATAAGGGCAGATTCAAGAACGCCATTGATCACTGAACGTCCTGTAATTTCAACTTCCTGTGATTTCATCCCGATGTAGGAAAAAATAAGAGTTGTTGCACTTAGTGGCACGTTAATCGTGTATTTTCCGTTTATATCGGTAATGGTACCTACCGTGGTCCCCTTTACCTGGACAGTCACACCCGCAATAGGACCTTCGCCCTCCACAGAGGAAGTCACCGTACCAGTAATGACTCTTGTTTGTGCAAGTAGTGTATAACCACCTACAAACACAAACAAAACAATCAATAATAATAGTTTCTTCATACGAATTAGTTTTAGGTTTGAATTTAACCTGCCAAAGATACCGGTTTTTTTAAAAAAACAAAATAGACTGATATATTTATTAAAATCAATTACCATTAAGCTATTAAGTAGATCTAAATATCTTATGAAAATATGCAAAGTAAAACAAATTACTTTTTTGGGCTAAAACCTGGTTTTTCAAGCTCTTAAATATTTCCGGTCTTAAGGATTTGGTTATTGATAATCAGTCGTTTGTGGACTTTAGTCCAAAACATGTCATTATAGTAATCACCTTGAAGACTTTAGGTTGTTTTATCTCTTCACTACTATAACTGTCACCCATTTGATATTTCACTTATTCAGCAGGGAATATTGTTTAAATATCTCTTGACGGTTTCCATTTCATAGGATTTTTTCTAAGTTCTCCGGCAGCTACACACAAATCATTGTAGATATCTTCTCCAAGTGCCCTGATCAACGGCTCCTTAAGAAACTCATATACGTAAACTCCATCCGTGGTCCCACATTCACGGGCCGGGGAGCAGATCGACAACTCCTGATAATTCACTGCTTTAAAGTCGGAATAGTGCCTTATTCTTGCCGGAAACAGATGACATGACAGTGGCTTTTGAAAATTGACTTTCCTATCAGACCATGCCTTTTCAATTCCGCACATGAAGATATTGTCTTTTAATATGGTATAAGCACACTCCTCATTACCTACAAGAGGCGTTACCCTTTCGTTCTCAAAATCTGTTACACTGGTTCCTTTATCTTCAATAACAGCGATACCTTCAGGCCTCAGATAAGGCTTTACCTCCGTCCAGATTGCTTCAAGAATATTCACTTCAGAATTGGTTAACGGGGCACCTGAATCACCGTATCTGCAACAGTTGCCAAGACACTGCGGTAAACTGCACCTGAATTTTTTTTCAAGTATATCTAAACTGAATATAGTATCGTCAATCCTTAGCATAAAAAGTAATAAAGAAATTTAAACCCTTATCCTTTTTTCTTAACTCAACCCCCTGACCCGTCTTTTTCCACCTCATCCCCCATTCCCCCTTCTCCCAGGAGAGAAGGGGGTAAAGTACTGAATTATAATTTTATAGCCCCTCTCCCCTGGGAGAGGGGTTGGGGTGAGGTGGATTTCATGAGAGAGGGATGAGGTGTTTTTATACCAGCACCTTCCCTGTCATATCCTTCGGAATCTCAATACCCATTATTGTCAATAATGTCGGAGCAACATCAGCAAGGATGCCCTCATTTATTTTCTTATAATCATCACTAACAAGGATACAAGGTACAGGATTTAACGAATGGGCTGTATTAGGGGAACCATCTTCATTAAGTGCTTTATCAGCATTACCATGATCAGCTATTATAAGAACATCATACCCTTTGCTCCTGGCTGCTTTTACAACTGCTCCTGCACATTCATCAACTGTTGCAACAGCTTTTTTTATTGCTTCATATATACCGGTATGTCCGACCATATCGCCATTGGCAAAATTCAGACAGATAAAATCATACTTTTCTGAATCAATCGCTTTTATAACGGCATCTTTCACGCCGTATGCACTCATTTCCGGCTGCAAGTCGTATGTCGGCACTTTAGGTGAAGGGATCATTATTCTCTCTTCATTTTTAAATACCTCTTCTCTTCCTCCTGAAAAGAAAAAGGTGACATGAGCATACTTTTCAGTCTCTGCTATTCTGAGCTGAGTCTTTCCAGCCTTGGATAATACTTCACCTATTGTATTGTCGGCATTATCTTTAGGATAAATAATGTGCAATCCTACAAAAGTTGCATCATATGGGGTCATAGTGCAATAATGCAATGGTAAGGTTCTCATTCCAAACTCTGGCATATCCTTTTGGGTCAGGACTATTGTGAGCTCCTTTGCCCTGTCGTTCCTGAAGTTGAAAAAGACTATTACATCACCCTCTTTCAATTTTCCGACTGCATCTCCTTTTTCATCGATAACCACGATGGGTTTCATGAACTCATCAGTGATACCATTGTCGTACGATTTTTGGATTGCATCAATGATGTCAGTTGTAGGTGTACCAATACCATTAACTATCAGATCATAAGCCTCTTTGATCCTTTCCCATCTTTTATCACGGTCCATGGCATAATACCTTCCGATGAACGATGCAACCTTGCCATTTGACCTCTTCAGATGATCAACAAGGTTTCTCATATAACCGATGCCACTTCGCGGATCAGTATCCCGTCCATCGCCGAAACCATGGATATAGACATCTCTCAGGCCATAATCCCTGGTCATATCGCAGAGATAATAAAGGTGTTTATCAAGGGAATGTACCCCGCCATCGGATAGTAACCCAAAAAAATGGACCTGTTTATTATTATCCCGTGCATAAGAAAAGGCTTCAGTAAGGACTCTGTTTTTTCTTATCTCACCAGTCTTACATTCTTTATTTATCTTGACCAGATCCTGGTAAATTATTCTTCCTGCCCCGATATTCAGATGTCCTACTTCCGAATTGCCCATCTGTCCTTCAGGTAAACCGACATCCTCACCTGAAGCATGAAGTCTTGAATTAGGATAATTACTCTTGAAACTACTGAGGTTCGGGGTAGGCACCTGGCTTATTACATCAGAAGCAGAACCATCGCCAATTCCCCATCCGTCGAGTATCATTAATAAGGTTTTCTTATTCTTCATACAATAAATAGTCTTTAAATATTATTGTTTTAACAAAAGGTTTATAAAAGGGTTCATTTAAAAATTGCATAACCCCCTTTCTTTTTCTCCCGACAAATCGGGAAAAGAAATCCTGTAAAAATTTACTGCATTTTCGCTCCCGCTCTGCGGGAAGATCCCGACAGAGTCGGGAGAGGGGGTAAACGACGCAAAAGTAGTCAAATTCCTGATTGAATCTTAAAATCCCCGTACTTTAGCCCAATTCTCTCTACCTCACTTCTTTGATCTTGATTTTTAAATCAGCTCCCGGACATGTTTTCTCGTAATTAATATCCCTCCCCACATAAGCTAACCATTCCTCTTCCGTAAAGTTTCTGGTAACTGAGGAGCAGACTTCAACTGCTAATGCATCAACTAAGGTTGGACGGCCGATAAGATTGTTCTTACCCTCAACACTTCCGGATATTATCATTTCTCCATTGGGACTGAATTCAAAAGTTATTACCAGACCACCATTATCATTAAAACTGATAGGGGTATTTGTCAGATCATTTGTATCCCAGAGCCTGAGTATTCCATCATTTCCCGCAGTAGCCATCTGTAATAGTCTGCTATTGAACCGGATATTTGTAACATCGCCTGAATGCGCCTTGACTTCTGATATTTTTTTCCTGGAAGCCACATCCCATAGTTCAACAATTCCATCGTTGTATCCAACTGCAACAAGCTCCTCATCAGGTTTGAACTTTATTGTTCTTATAACTTTCCCGGGTGATTCGATTCTGAATTTATCAGAGCTTATTTCCGGATTCCAAACCAGGGCCTTACCTTCATTGCTAATACCTGCAAAGTATTTGCCATCTGATGAAAGATCAATAGAGGTGATCTGCATCATGTCGGTCGCCAGATCAGTTGATGTTTTGGCTGAAAGATTCCATTTCAGAACTTTCCCGTCCATAGCTGCGGAGTAGAGGTATTTGCCGTCATACGAAAAGATAAGAGATTTTATCTTACCGGTATGTCCTTTGAGCTCATACCCGATGTTGTTCCCCTTAACGGGGATCATCCTGATTCCGGAGTTTTCTCCTCCGCATGCAAGCCAGTCAGCGCCTGGGCTCACAGCAAGGACTTCGATGATCTCCGAATTTGAATATATAATCTGGAAACTCTGTTCCTTATTATCAAGATTCCATTTAAGTACTTTACCGTCAGAGCCTGAGGTAAAGAATTCCTTTTTCCCAGGTACAAAAGCAACACTCTTAATCTGCCCATTATGGCCAGTAAAAGTTTTGTAATTTACGTTCCCATATTGTTTTGCAACGGTGTAAAGTCCAAGATAAATATCTGCATCATTCGCAAAACCGTTGTTTTTCTTATTAAACAGATAAGCCTGATAGGCAAGAAGAGTTTGCAGATCTTTCAGTTCCGGCATTTGTAAAGACCTGAGTGACATTGATTTCGCTATTGAAATCATTCTCAGGCGTTGAGTTTCGTTTTTTTGATCCTGAGCAACTTTTAAATCCATATCGGTACTCATACGGGCCTGTAAAACTGAGTCGAATTGTTTCATTGTCATAATCCGTTGTTTCCCGGCTTCTGCTGCAATTTTTTCTGCAGATGAGACCTGATTTTCAGCAATTTCCCTCAGACGTCTTTCCTCCTGTTCTTTAAGGGATGCAGCAATTGCATTCGAATCAGCTTCAATTGATCTCTTTACGGCAAAAGTTGCATATTGTTCCGCAACTGTCTTTTGTGCAGCAACCTCATCTTTTTGCTTTTCAGCTTCTTTCCGCAGGTTGTCGGCAGTTATCTTTGCTACAAAAGCAGCCACCATAAAAAGGGCGGTCAGGATGGCAACACCCCCGAGGATTGTTGAAAGTATTCTTATTCTTCGTAGCTTCCACTTGTGTAACCTGATCTTTTTTTCTTCTGCCTCCAGAAACTCTTTTTCACTGGTACGGAGATATACCATAGCTCTTTCAAAGGCCGGATTGTATTTCTGAGCCCACCAAAGAGTTGGTTTATTGTGTTCGCGCCAGGTAATGGCCAATTGGAGATCGGGTTGTTTCAGAAGACCTGCTCTTCCCTGTTGATACATAGCAGAGGCCTCTGAAAGGCGCAGGTACATCTGAATTGATGCTGCTTCTTCATCAACCCATCTTCTGAGCCGGTCCCATAACCGTATCAGGCTTTCATGCGATAAATCAATAATTGAGTCATCATTCAGTGGTAAAGTATAGAATGGGGTAAGAATTGATATTGAAGGATTTCGGAATTTTTCAATTACTTCAAATAATTCCTCACTTGTACAGAGTATTGCTGACCTTATGGTTTTGACTCTTGAAGGGTACCGGATTCCTTTATTGTCAGAGCCCTTGCCGGTAATGATTTTAAATAGTTTTTCACAAATCGTCTTGCCTTCCTGACTCAACTCTTCATATACTTCATTAGCATGATTGGAAATGGCATCCTTCATAGTACCTATGGAGCTGTAATCAGAATGACTCAAAGGTCTTTCAGGCTCTTCCAGTTCCTTCCAGCGTATCCATGTTCTCATCAGGGCATGCTGCAAAACCGGCAGCTGGTCAGTCCGGTCATTAACATCATTAAGGAGAATCTCTACAAGATCAGGGTCAATCTTTGCTCCGGTATTTTTCAAAGGACCCTCAATTACTTCCCTGTAATTTTCCCTGTTCATACGAGGAATGAGAAAATTACTGTTATTGATAAGCTGTGTAAAGGCCTTATATTGTGCACATTCTGAAATAAGATCAGAACGAATCGCAATTACAATGAAAATATTCAGATCGGTCCGGGTTACAGCATTTGTTAAAAGATTGACAAACGCTTTGGTTTGTAAACCTGAACCGGTTCCTGTTCCCAGCGAACCATATCTGAAAAGTTCCTCAAACTGATCAATAACGAGAAGAATATTTTCATCGGTCTTAAATGAGAGTTTTTTTAATGCTTCGGCAATACCGTCAGGATTTTCATTTAATAATTTATAAATTTCATTCCTCTGAGGTTTTTTCTGGTCTGAGATTATAGATTTCTCCCCAAATGCATCAGTCAAATTTCCAAAGGGATCACTGCCGGGTTTAATTGAAAAAACCCTCCAGGCTGAAGGTCCTTTTAAAGATAAATTCCTGATCTCATGCAATACACCACAATGGATCAGCGACGATTTACCGCTTCCCGAAGCACCGATGACTGCAACAAACCTGTTTTGAATAAGTTTCCCGACGACCTCCTTCCTTTCACTCTCGCGTCCAAAGAATAAATCACTTTCTTCGGGAGTAAATGGCCGCAACCCCGGAAAAGGATTGAATTTTTCACTGGTTGTATTTATTGAAGTCATAAGTAATTAAGAATTATCTTCACTATTATCTATATATTTTAATATCTCAAACGAGCTTTCAGGATATTGAAAATGAAATTCTTCAACAGTACCTAATGACAAAGCATAACAGAAAGAGCTGTCATTTTTCATTTCTTTTGTATCAACATCTCGCTCTGTGTTTTCATGATGTATATAAACATCCGGTACAGGGTTATCAGCTGAAAAACACCAAAGAATATTGCCTTCCGGAGATGAAGGAATTCCTGCCGGAACATCTTTGGTGAAAGACATTTTTTCTGAAAGGAAGAGTAATTCATCTTCATGGATACCTGAGAAGCAAGAGGCAAGAAATTTTACCTTTTCAAATATTAATTCCTGCTGACATGTTTCACCGGAAATAATTTTATCCAGCTTCTTCCTGGTCGGATCGGGTATTCGTTCCGAAGTTGATCTGTACAGTTCCCTGCCCGACCGGGCGATCAGCCTGGCAGCTTCTTCCTGAAGTAATTCTTCAGGACTGAAGAGAAGGGCAACCACCGATTCAGCCAGATCTTCATCCTCAATCTCCGCAATATTTCTAAGAGTGCAAACTTTAGTCCAGATACTAATAAGGTTATAATCGCAGTTTAGCAGGTCTTCCAGAAGATTTTTGTACTGAGGTATTTCACCCGGGAAATAGCGCTGAAGCTTCTTCAGCATTTTCTTATCTGTCACGATATCAGGAATGTAACCGGATTCTGCTTTTGATGAATCGTGGTAAATGATATCAGCCATTAACGGAATGAACTTTGTAATGTCATCTTTTTTGTCATTCTGATCTTTATTGCTCCCGGCAAGGGTGGCATTATCATAAGTTATTGACAGAAGTCTGAAGAGAAAAGTTTTCCATCGGATATATTCTTTATTCATTTCCCTTAAAAGAATTATATCACCCTTTTTGTGGAGACACAGTTTTAAGGAGATAATCCAGGTTAATAAACTAAAAGTTTCATATATCTGCTTAATTAGCCGCTCTTTTTCATCTTCATGGGCTTTAAAACCACAATTAATCAGGCCCGTAAGAGCAATCTCTTTCAGCTGCCTTGAGTTTGACCATAATCTTTCAAGGAGAAAAGTCATATTTTCTTTAGAACTGATTTTACCTAACAGTCTAAGAATTGATTTACTTGTGTTTACATTTCCTGATGATGCAAGATAGAACCTGTTTAACTCCTGTCCCGCATCCCTTCCAAAAGTCTGTAGAACAGTAAAGGCATCAGCCTCTATTCCGGGAATATTAAGACATCCACATACTTCCTGTGACATGTCTGTCATATTGAATTTGCCGATTAAGAAGAGGCCAATTTTTTTTAGTTCAGGTGACTTATCCCTCAGAAGTCTCAATATTTCAGTTGTCTGGGGGAATCTTACTCCTGCCAGAATTTTTCTTGCATGGTCAATCGATTCTTCCTCACTTTTGCCTGATAACGTTTTTTCCAGGTTCCTGTTTTTGATAAACCGTTCTTCAATAATTTCCATTATTTCAGATGAACGCTGACGTATGCTTTCGTCAAACCTGTTACTCGCCGATATTTTTTTCAATGCAGGTAAAAGGTTAATATCCTGTCTTTTGCGGGAATATTCAATTATCTCCTCAAGGAACCACCTGTTAGTTATTGTGTCTATTAGCAATAGGTTACCGGTAAGCAGATGATAAAGATTGGATCTGAATAAGATTTTCCCTGAAAATTTATTTTTCAGGATTCCCAAATTGTTTGATTTATTTAAGGCATCTGATTTCTCAACGGGGATTGTAAACAGCCTGTTTCCCATAAACCTGGCAGTATTAAATAAACATCCTAAATTAGGAAATTAAAATCAATAATCAGTGCTGGATCCATTTCTTAACCAATGAGAGTAAGAAAGAATAGTCGATATCAAAGCCATCGACAATAATTGCTGCCCGGTTATACCAATTTTCTCTTTCTGCAAGCTTTTCCTCAATATAACCCTGTAATTCATTTTTGCCTATATTTTTAATCAAAGGCCTTTCTCCCGAAGAACCGGTTAGACGGCTTTTCAATTGTCCTGGTGTCATTTTGAGATAAATGGTCAGCCCTGTTTCAAGCATGAATTTCATATTGCTTTCAAAACAGGGTGTGCCTCCGCCAGTGGAAACTATCGTGTTTGTTTCAGATACCAGACTCCTTAAAAGGGCTGATTCTGCATCCCGGAAATATGCTTCTCCGTTTTTTGAAAAAACATCAGATATTTTCATCCCGGTTTGTAGCTCAATTCTTTCATCCAGGTCTATGAATGACCAGTTAAGTCCTGTAGCCAGTTTTTTACCAACGGTTGATTTTCCGCTTCCCATAAAACCTATTATATATATTATGCTGCCCGGCTGCATTATAACTCAAGCTTCATCTGTGCAGGATCTATGTGAGGACCAGAAAGTTGCGGTTCTTCATCATCATCTTCCTTCGGTATTATCGTCTCTTTTTTTACAACCGGCTCAATTTCCTGGATATTATCAACCATATAACTGGTAAGTCGTTTCCCTTTGGCTTTAAAACTCTTGATTCCAATGAATTCGGCTACTTCAATTATTTCGTTTTCGCGTGTTTTGTGTTTACCTCCAAAATGTAGTTCAAAACGTGGATATTCAACTTCTGTAATGCTTACCAGCCTCGATTCAGGATGTTCATTAATAAAGCACTGGGGCTTTTCCGACTCTTCTACAATGAACCTTTTAACATAGTAAAACTTCTGTTCTGCATCCCAGTATATAACAGAGTATACCTTTCCGGCACGGAATTTCTCAATGACTAGTATGTTGTCTTCAAAATGATTTGACAGATCGAAGCCGGTAATTCTGAAAAATCCATTTTTCGTTATCACCAGTATCTTATCTTCGGCACTGAACTCGCCAAGGAACATACCTCTTCCATCAACGTTAAGTCTGAATACTGCATCGTCAAACCAGACCTTCCTTCCTCCAAGTGTGGATAATCCCTTTTCTTTCAGACTGATCTTGTGAACAGCATTTTTAGTCAGGATATTCCCCATTGAGGATTTTCCCTTTATAGTCAATTGGCCGAAATCAAATTCAAAGACAAGTTTTTTCAGTCGTGCTTTTGGTTTATGATGTACCTTAATTACCTCTGCTTCACCATTCGGGTTAGCGCTGAAATAGATAATCTTTGAACCTGATGTTCCCCTGGTCAGATTATATTCCTTATCCCGTGTGAGTCCTGTTATTGCACATCGCTTGGCAAGAAGCGGGCCATCCTTACCATCCTGATAAACAATGTTATATATTGTTCGTTCGTCGTTTTTCAGAAAAACCTGGGCATAAATAATATCATTCCCAACAAAAACCTTATCGGCTACCTTCGTAATAAGGTACCCTCCATTTTTGCGGATAATAATTATATCATCAATATCAGAACAGTCGCAGATAAATTCATCCTTTTTCAGACCAGTTCCAAGAAAACCTTCTTTATAATTTATGTACAGCTTTGCATTGTTAGCCACTACCTTTGTTACTAAAATTGTATCAAAGCTCCTGATCTCCGTTTTCCGCTCCTTTCCCTTGCCGTACTTTTTCCTGATCTGTTTGAAATAATTTATTGTAAAGGGGATCAGGTTCTGAAGATGATTTTTAACCTCCTCCAGTCCAGTTTCCAGTCCTTTAATATGTTCGTCAGCCTTACTGGAATCAAATTTTGAGATCCTTTTGATTTTGATCTCTGTTAGCTGGATTATATCTTCCTTTATAACTTCCCTTAACAGCCTTTTCCTAAATGGCTTGAGGCCCTCATCAATAGCCCTGATAACAGCTTCCCATGTTTCGCACTCTTCGATATCTCTGTAGATCTTCTCTTCAATAAATATCTTTTCAAGCGACGACATATGCCACTCTTCCTGAAGCTCACCCTGACGTATTTCCAGTTCAGTCTTAAGGAGTTTAACAGTATTATCCGTTGAATGACGGAGCATGTCGCTTACTCCCATAAATGAAGGTTTATTACCAGCTATTACACAGGTATTGGGAGAGATTGAATATTCACAATCAGTCAGAGCATAAAGTGCATCAATTGTCTTATCCGGCGAGACACCCGGGATCAGATGAATCACTATCTCAACATTTGCCGAAGTGTTATCATCAATCTTCCTGATCTTGATTTTTCCTTTCTCGTTAGCCTTAATAATTGATTCGATCAGGGTTGATGTTGTTTTACCAAATGGTATCTCGGTGATGATAAGTGCTTTTTTATCAACTTTCTCAATTTTTGCTCTGACCTTTACAACTCCTCCCCGCTGTCCGTCGTTATACTTTGAAACATCGATCAGTCCTCCTGTTGGAAAGTCAGGATAGAGTATAAACTCTTTGCCCTGAAGATAATTTATTGAGGCATCAATGATTTCGTTAAAATTATGCGGCAGTAATTTGGAAGCAAGTCCAACAGCAATTCCTTCCCCTCCCATAGCCAGAAGCAATGGAAACTTTACAGGAAGAGTGACCGGTTCCTTATTTCGTCCGTCGTACGACAACTTCCACTCAGTAGTTTTATGATTAAAAACAACTTCGAGTGCAAATTTTGAAAGCCTGGATTCAATGTATCTTGGAGCTGCTGCACCATCGCCGGTTAAGAGGTTACCCCAGTTACCCTGGGCATCGATCAGAAGATCTTTCTGTCCAAGCTGTACGAGGGCATCACCAATAGAAGCATCTCCATGGGGATGAAATTGCATTGTATGGCCAATAATATTTGCCACTTTATTATAACGGCCATCATCCATTCTTTTCATTGAATGAAGAATTCGCCGCTGAACAGGTTTCAGCCCATCGTCAAGGTGAGGTACAGCCCGCTCGAGAATGACATAAGAGGCATAATCCAGAAACCAATCCTGATACATTCCCGATAAAGCTGTTACAGAATGAAGGGCGGCCGGACCCTGAGGGAGTTCCTCTTTACCATCAGGTTTATTTATCTCAAGTTCTTGTTCTTCCATATTTTAACTCGCCATCCCATGTAGACTCATTACTTTTCCTCTTCAACTATGTCTTCTTCAAACCTCAGGTTATCAATAATAAAATCCTGCCGATCAGGTGTATTCTTACCCATATAAAACTCCAGATACCCATTTACTGCATCGTTTTTCTTCATCCTTACAGGTTCGAGCCGCATATCTTTCCCGATAAAATGCTTAAACTCATCCGGGGATATCTCGCCAAGACCTTTAAATCTTGTTATCTCAGGATTTGGTCCGAGGGTAGCGATAGCCTTTAATTTCTCCTCAGGGGTATAACAATATCTTGTTTCCTTTTTGTTTCTTATCCTGAAGAGCGGTGTCTGAAGAATATAAACATGTCCTTTTCTGACAAGGTCGGGAAAGAACTGAAGGAAAAAAGTAAGAAGAAGCAGCCTGATATGCATACCATCCACGTCTGCATCAGTCGCAACAACCACATTATTGTATCTCAGATTCTCAATCCCGTCTTCAATGTTTAATGCAGCCTGGAGAAGGTTGAACTCTTCGTTTTCATAAACGATCTTCTTTGTCAGACCGAATGAATTAAGAGGCTTTCCCCGCAGGCTGAAAACAGCCTGTGTCTCAACATTTCTCGATTTGGTTATAGAACCGCTGGCCGAATCACCTTCTGTAATAAAAATTGTTGACTCGAGTTTATTTGAATCATTAGTGTTATAATGTATCCTGCAGTCCCTCAGCTTTTTATTATGCAGGCTCACTTTTTTTGCCCTGTCTCTTGCAAGCTTCTGAATTGAAGAAATGGCCTTTCTCTCTTTCTCCGAGTCCTGTATTTTTTTCAGTAAAACTCTTGCTGTCTCAGGATTTTTATGAAGAAAATCGTCTAATTGTTTTTTAATGAATTCACTAATGAAGTTCCTTACTGATGGTCCCTGAGGCCCCATATCTTTTGATCCGAGCTTTGTTTTTGTCTGAGATTCAAAGATAGGCTCTTCAACTTTAATACTTATAGCTGCAATTACAGACGATCTGATATCAGAAGGATCATAATCTTTTTTATAAAAATCACGTATTGTTTTGACAATTGCTTCTCTGAAGGCAATAAGGTGAGCGCCGCCCTGGGCGGTGTTTTGTCCGTTCACAAAGCTGTAATAATCTTCGCCGTATTGTAATCCGTGTGTAAATGCAAGCTCAATATCTTCACCTTTGAGGTGAATCAAAGGGTAAAGGCCCTCCTTACTCATATTCTCATTAAGAAGATCAGCTAATCCATTTCTTGAAAAGAATTTATTCCCGTTGAAATTGATTACAAGGCCGGTATTCAGATATACGTAGTTTTTAAGCATCGAATCTACGTATTCCGAAATAAAAAAATAGTTCCCGAACATCACCTCATCGGGATGAAAAATTACCTCAACTCCATTCTCTTCATCTGTTGGTTTCAGAGGATAGTCTTTTATCGTAACACCATGTTCAAACTCGCTTACTTTGATCTGTCCGTCGCGTACTGACCTGATAATAAACCTGCTCGACAGAGCATTTACAGCTTTTACTCCCACTCCGTTAAGGCCTACCGATTTTTTAAATGCTTTCGAATCATATTTCGCCCCGGTATTCATTCGGGAGACCGCCTCAGTCACTTTGCCTAATGGAATGCCACGACCGTAATCGCGAACCCTTACCTCTTGCCCGTTGATCGAGACATCAATCTTTTTCCCGAAACCCATCATGTATTCATCAACGGCATTATCCATTACCTCTTTAAGCAATACATAAATACCATCATCCTGCGACGACCCGTCACCCAGCTTCCCGATGTACATACCTGGTCTTAACCTGATATGCTCCCGCCATTCAAGGGTTTTAATGTGTTCTTCAGAATATCCTACTACTGTCATTTTGCAGAATTTTGCGCAAATATAGTTATTTACAAAAGGCTTATTCTGTCAATTTTTCAACAATGAGTACGATTTTTAACCGTCGAAAAGTGACAAAAAGTGGTGAATTAAAATATTTACCTGATTAATTGACAATTACATTTTATGAAAAAATGTTGATAAATGATGTTTCACAATATGAGTGCCATCACTTTAAATACCGACCTTTTATTGTAATAATCTGAACTATTTAATTCAAAATACCAAGTCCACTCTTCTTTAAATTTTCCTTCAGGTAATTGTGCAACAACAGATTGACTCTGCGTTACATTTCCCGCTTTTTCAGTTATAACCTCTGTTGTGTCAGTTATTAAAACTGATTTGTATTTTTTCAGGAAATCAATATGCTTCTTTTGAATATCGGTTCTGAACCGGAGGTAATCTTCCTCCCTGATTTTTGCTTTTTTTTTAATATAACTGATAAGAAGTGATTCCAGCTGTGTGAGGATATTCAGTGAGATCACCATCCCCGGATCGTTTTGCATATGATATTCCGGTATCACAATATTGTCAAGTGAACGGAGCTTACTAAAGATTGGTTTTCTGCCAGCTTTTTGCCAGACCTCTGCAATTAATCCGCCGGTAATATCCTCTTCCCGGAGTTCAACTTTCTTAATATCTTTAACCTGATTGATCAATTCAGGAGGATGAATAATATCAACTAGACAAATCTTATCCACAAGATCAATCATTTCTTTAATCGGGAAATCAAGCAGCCACCCACTGCCAAGTACTGTAACTTTGACAGGTTTGTAAAAATCCCTGGCCTTTAAAATAAAATTCCTGCAATTCTGCAAGTGGCTGTTCCATCCTCCTTCCTGATTCAGATGACGATAGATCAGTCCCTGCTGGTAGTCGTAATAACCCATCTTATGAAGTATCCTTCTGAATGATGTGTTATGTGTCATTTTCAGACTTTTTCGTCGCGTAACTCTTTTAGTGCCCGAGTCATAAAGGTAGTGAAATTCTTTGCAACCAGATCAGGATTATCCGTACCAAACGAATCAGGAGAAACAGGATCCAGTACCTTAATCCTTATCTTATGCCCGCTTCTGAAGATCAATCCATGTTTGGGAAGAATACCGCCTGTCCCGTCAATAAGTACCGGCAGAATTGGTTTATCAGTCTGGATTGCAAGTTGAAAGGCTCCCCTTTTAAAAAATCCGATCTGTTTATCCAATGACCGTGTTCCTTCAGGGAAGATCATGATTGAAGTGCCATTATTAAGACACTGGAACGATTTATCCAGCATCATTGCCTTACTCTCTTCGTTTCCCCTGTTAACAGTAATATAGTCAGCCATTCTCAAATACCAGCCCAACACCGGAACTTTCATATTCTCTATTTTTGATATCCATTTGAACCTGTATCTGAGGCAGTTAATCAACAGGATATCCAGGATTGACTGGTGGTTGGAAATTATAACATAAGTTGTTCCCTTTACAGCTTTTTCCCTTCCTTCGATATATATTTTCCAGATTGGTATAATCATTGACAATAATAATCCCTGGTAAACAAGCATCCAATGCATTATTTTTCTTTCTCTGTCGAATGGCAAAACAATGAGCCATATAATAAAGGTTACCGGAAACATGATAATCATGTAGGAAATTCCTATTAACCAGACAATTACTGAAAAAAAAACATCCATATCTAGAATTCTATATTAATACATCTTTGAGACTCTGGCGTTGTCTAAAAAAAGTTAAAGATCTCATTATACTGTATTGAAAAATTTCCTTTTTGTAAAACTTCCAACAATTCACTGACCATATGCCGGCAGCCAATTAATTTTTGCCAGGCAGCCACCATGTCATCGGAACCATTAATTTCACATTTCCGGATGATTCCATCTTTTACAGAAAGTCTGCAAGTGTGTTGTCTTCCGTTCAATTCAAAACTATTAAAGAATTGATATTCATGTCCATATGCATAATTCCACTCCCATGTCCGGTATTTTGATTCAGCCAGCGATTCTGCCTCTTCCATCTCTTCGGGAGTAAGGCTGTATAATTCCGCATCAGGGAAATTCTTAAGAACC